>NZ_DAHVHY010000013.1 GCF_027322205.1 Acidithiobacillus sp. | reverse complement strand
GCGCCGTGACCCGCTACGCCCTGCTGCGTGCTGTTGTCGCTCATGATGGTCTCCTCAGTCCTTATCACTCTGGCTCGCGAGCCAGTCTTCATAATCTTCACGCTTCTCGTCAATGAAATCTTCAATAACATCAAAGAGATTCTCGTCCATGGTTTCCAAGGATTTGAGTACGCCTGTCATTTCCCAGATGGTGTACATCTCCACGGAGGTTTTCAGCGAAACTTCCCACGCCGTTTCCACGGTTTGCAAGGTGCGCACCGGGATAGCTTTACGCAGGATCCGCAGATCACCTTCGACCTTCTGGATATTGGGACCCCAATCCGGAAAATGATCGGGCTGAATCATGTCTGGAGAGAGTTGGTTGCCCGTGGTGATCAGTTTGAGCATGACGCGACCGAAGGGACGCAGCACATCTTTCGCCGACTGCATGCCATGGCGAATAGAAACTTCGCGCATGATCATGACCAGACCACCAGGAGAATTCTTGAAGGGACAACGCGCTGCGCAGGTCATGCACTGCGCGCAAGCCCAGATTTTTTCCTGCATCGCATCATATATTTGCTCGACATTTTCTGTCCACAATAATTGAACAATTTCACGAGGACTGTAATCATAGAACTGCGCAGACGGGCAGGTAGCCGTACAAATGCCACAATTCAAACATCCATTGAGTTCGTGGTCATAACGAAAATCCGCGCGGACTTCGTCAAACATCTCTTTCATCTCAGCGTAAGTCGCCATTTACTCGCTCCTCGCTCGCAATTAATTACGTCACCCCTGTTGACCATCTGTGCAGATCGGTAGTTCACATAAAGAGCGTAATATCAGACTCTCCGGCAAACTCGAAGAACGAGGCAGCGCCACCAAGTTCAATGCCATCAATGAAATCAGCCGTATCAAACTCGAAAAGATCAACGGTCATCTGACAGGCAATCATCCGCACTTCAGCTTCAACACAGAGTTCACGCAGCTCTTCAAGACTAGCGACACCCTTTGCCTTCATTTTGCTCTTCATCATGGATGTGGCCATTCCTTCCATACCCGGAAGCACCATCATCAGCGTCGGCATCGGTATCGGCATCGGCATTGCGGGATTCCCGAGCGGGCTCACGCGCAGATGGCTCAAGTCCTTCTTCAACAACTGCAAGCCATAGAAGGTGAAGAATATCTCAACCCCATAGCCGAGCGCTGCTGCGGTAGATGCCAGAATGAAGGGCGGATAGCCCCAATCCAGAGTGCCCTTCGTGGCAATAATTGCTAACTTTTTCTCGTCCATTGTTTTGTGCTCCCGGTCGGGCTTTGCTTCCCAACCCTGTTAAATTAGGCCTTCTGGATAAAAAAGATGAACTCGCCAGCGGCTTCCGCCTGATCCAGCAGCGGATTCTTGGTCTGCTTGGAAAATGCTTCAAAGTCCTTTACGGCGCCTGGATCAGTAGCAACGATCTTCAAGACCTGTCCAGAGGTCAGTTCACCAAGCGCCTTCTTGGTGCGGAGAATCGGCAACGGGCAATTCAGTCCGCGGGCGTCGAGTACCTTGTCTTCTTGTACCATGGGTTAACCTCCTCGGTTATGATGTCTGAAAAACTACTTGCAAGACTCTATCAGGAAAAGCATGAACAGCAAGGCAAATATTTTGATTTGATGATTAAGCACCCCTATTTTAGAGTATCCTTATTGACCAGACAACTGCACAATGGGGAAGCCCAGATTGGCCCAGGCAGATATTCCTCCCCGCAAATTAAGTACTTGGCCGAAGCCCTGCGCCGCCGCGAAGGCAGCTGCCTGTGCCGAACGCCCACCGCTCAGGCAGTAAAAAACCACTGGTTGCGATTTATCCATGTGCTGCAACGACATAGGCAACAGGTGCAAAGGCAGGTGTCTGGCACCATCAATGACACCCCGTGCGACTTCGCCGGGCGAGCGCACATCAATCAAGGTGAACGCATCCCCCTGTTCCGTCAAGGCTTTGAGCTGATCGGCGGTGATTTCTTGAAAACCGTACATGCGTCACTCGTTTACATGAAAGAAAAGTTGATTGATGAGTAGTCTACACGATGCTCCTCACTGCGTGTAGCACCAGTTACCGGAAACGTCAAACACCCCAAAGGCTACCCCCCGAGTCGCATCATGAACACCCGCGCAGAACGGCTTGGATCACTTACAAACTGATGCCGTTCCGGTTTATCGCGCCAGATACCCTGAGTAATCGCCTCGGCAATCTGCCTGTCGCTATTCGACCCCCGCATGAGAGGCAAAAGTTCCAATCCACTATCCTGACCCAGACAATACACCAGGCGCCCCGCCGCTGTGAGGCGTACCCGATTACAGGTTGCACAAAAATCATTGCTGATGGGGGTAATAAAGCCCACCTGGGAGCGCACTGCCGGAAGCTGATAGAGACGTGCAGGGCCATTATCCGCGGGCCTAGTCACGGGTTGCAGCGGACCAAATTGCTGCTCTATGACTTGCTGGGCTTCCGCGGCGCTCAAAAATTGCACTTCCTGGACGCCCGCCCCAGCCGCGCCCAAGGGCATAGTCTCAATAAAGCGTATGTCGATACCGCGCTGCATCGCGTACGCCACCAGCGCCAGCAGGCCGTTTCCGTTATCCCGGCGAAGCAGCACGACATTGAGTTTAATCCGTGGAATTTTCGCGAGAATAGCTGCTTCGATACCGTCCAGCACACAGTGCAAGTCACCGCCCCGAGTCACCCGTGCAAAGACTTCAGGATCAAGACTGTCGAGACTGATATTCAAATTATTGACGCCTGCCTGACGCAGTGCCTCGGCGTGACGCCCTAACAGTAACCCATTCGTACTGATACTGATCTTGCCCACACCATGACGACGTGCGGAGCCGACGAGAGAAAGAATCCGCGGATGAATGAGTGGTTCACCACCCGTAAAACGCATATGGCGGACGCCAAGCCCGCTGAAAATACGAATCAGGCGGTCATATTCTTCTGCCTGAAGATGGTCGTCCCGTGCGAAGAAGGGGGTCCCCTCTTCAGGAGAGCAGTAATCACAGCGAAAGTTGCAGTGCTCAGTCACCGAAATTCGCAGGTAAGTGACGTGCCGAGCGAACTGGTCCGCTAACGCGGTTTCCCGTATCGGTTCTGCAAGTAACCCCTGCGACATGCCTTCCACTCCTTGGGGACTGCTCCCTTGAAAATCTATACTAGCCCTCTTTTGAGACTGAGCTCAACACTGCTGGCGACCATGATAGAGGTTGACTACATGCTGCGCTTCGACAAAAAACAGCCAGCGCTCCACGCCAATTCCGAAGACGACCGACAGAACGGCAATCCAGGCGAAGGCCGACTGCCCGGTGACAATACCGATCACCAATGCGGCAATAGGGATGACAAAAGCGAAGATGTACATAATGACTTTGATGCTCCGCGCATTAGCCGCCGACAAGGAATGTCCGAATTCTTCTGTCAGGAAGGTACCAAAGGTATGTCCCTGTTCCAGAATGCGCACGGTAGAACGATTGAAACCAGTAGCGGTACGTATGGTCGGGCCACCTGGACGACTAATCCAGAAATAATAGATCCCCTTCATGACGGCGGATGCGGCCAACAGGGCCAGAGCGATACCCACCAGCGTGCCCGCCGGAGCGCCCATGATAATCCGCTCTGCGGCCAGCACCGTAGCGCCGATAGCTAAGCCCATAACGTAAAAGTTGGCGGGGACCAGCGCTGTATTCCACTGACGAATCGTGCGCAATACGGCGTAAATCATGCCTTGGCAGAAAATGGTAATGAGCCCGATCACTCCGGCCAGATTCAACAGAATCAGCCCGGCGACGTCGTGGGTACCACTGGTAAAGAAAACCCAGAGCAGATAGAGCACCGCGAACGGATAATAGAGCACCGCAAAAACCCCCTCACGCGCCAGCCAGGAAGTGCGCCAGCGGGTGAAGGCCCGCCAGGCATTTTTGGGATTCGCGAGATGGGCGGTGGAGGACAACATACCGATGCTGACGAAAACGAGGGAAAGAATCACCGCAATCATCGTCTGCAATGGATTAAGTCCTCCGTCAATCT
Source organism: Acidithiobacillus sp. (assembly GCF_027322205.1). Classification (GTDB taxonomy): domain Bacteria; phylum Pseudomonadota; class Gammaproteobacteria; order Acidithiobacillales; family Acidithiobacillaceae; genus Acidithiobacillus. Next base: position 33,632 of record NZ_DAHVHY010000013.1, on the reverse strand, counting down.
GGAAGTCATTGGCGATGGCCGTGAGGGCCATGATGCCAAAACCACCACCGGAGAACAGGGTCAGGAATATAACTGCGAGAGCCGGATGCATGGGATCTCCTTAACGCTCAACGACGCGATTGACCCACTCCTTCACCTTGCGAACAGCCTTTTTCTTGAGCTCTTCGATCGGGATAGGGGCGTGGACACGGGGGGGCAAATAGTGATTTGTGGGATTATAGTCGAGCTCCGGCATGAGTTGGTAACCGCCCCGCTCGCGTACCGCACGGCTCACTGGACTTTCCGGATCGTCAACATCGCCGAACATACGGGCGTGTGCCGGACAGGTCAACACGCAGGCTGGCTGGCGCTCTTCTTCCGGAATCTCCATGTCATAAATGCGGTCAATGCAAAGTGTGCATTTCTTCATGGTGCCAGAGACGCGATCCAGTTCGCGGGCACCATAAGGACAGGCCCAGGAACAGTAGTTGCAGCCCATGCATTTATTCTGATCGACCAGGACAATGCCGTCTTCAGCGCGCTTGTAAGAGGCACCGGTCGGACACACGGTCACGCATTCAGCGTTCTCACAGTGCATGCAGGACATGGGAAAATTAATGGTTTTATTGTAGGGGTAGTCACCCACCTCAAAGTGACGGATGCGGTTGAACCACACGCCAGAGGGCTTGGCACCATAGGGGTCGTAGTCCGTCAGTGGCGCCGTCGTACCGCTGGTATTCCATTCCTTACAGGCTACTGCGCAGGCATGGCAACCTACGCAAGTGTCCAGATCAATGACCAAACCGAGTCTCATGTCAGTCTCCTTGGCGCGTCAGGATTTCAGGTTGACGGGCTTGTGGGTGTGATAACGCAGCACGTCAGGGGCAGGGATGTCTCCGGGTAGAGGCTTCATGGTCGGGAATGTCGGCCAAGTGCCCTCGTCTCCAGGGGATGCCGGGTAGATCTTGACCATCAGGTCATACCAGGCGGCCTGACCGGTGATCGGATCGGAGTTCGTCAGACGCCGCTCACCCTGCCTAGCCGGCAGCAACTCGGAGATGAGATGGTTCATCAGGAAACCACGAGTTGCTTCAGGAGCGTCTGGTTTCAACCCCCAGGCGCCCGATTGTTTGCCAATGGCATTCCAGGTCCACACCGTATCTGCCTGGCAGCCTTCAATGAGCTTGACCTGCACGCGAATTTTACCGTTATGACTCTCTACCCAAACCCAGCTTTTATCCTCAATACCCATCTGCAGGCCGCGCTGACGGTTCATATAGAGATAGTTCTGGGCAATGATCTGGCGCAACCAGGCATTCTGACTGTCCCAGGAGTGGTACATCATCATCGGCCGCTGGTTGACGGCGTAGAAGGGATATTCCTTCTTGTCGATACGCTGCTGTTCTAAAGGCTCATAGAAATCGGGCAGAGGATCAAAATAGGTTGCCAGGCGTTCGCGATCCACCGGATCTTTGGGCTGCGGCCCATCGTAAAGCCCCTGTCCCGCCAAACGGAAGCGCTGGAAGGTCTCAGAATACAATTCGATAACAATGGGATCAGCCGTCGGATTGAAGCCAACGCGCTGCGCCAACTCCAGATAATCCTTGTTGCCAAAGCGGTAAAAAGCCATGGATTCCGGCAGGTGATACTTGAAGAACCCTTGATTTTCGATATACCGGTCCCACTGATTGGGGTTCGGCTCGCCACGCAGGTGGCTATTACCATCCGCGCCACGCCAGCCCGCCAGGAAACCAATACCCGGTGCCCGCTCATAGTTGATAATGAAGTCTTTATAGCCCGTAAACCGGGGCTCTCCATTCTCTTTGGTGAATGCCGGAAACTTGAGACGACTGGCGATATCCACCATCACTTCCTGCCAGGGCCGCACGTTGCGGTCGGGCTGGAGAATGGGGTGGCGAATGGAGTCACAAATCGCGTCCGGTTCCGAAATAGGGCGATCAAGTAGAGAAATGGCGTCGTAGCGCTCCAGATAGGTGGTGTCAGGTAGAATCAGATCGCCGAAATTGACCATTTCGGAATGGAAGGCATCTACGACCACCAGGAAAGGAATCTTGTACTCGCCATCGTCGTCCTTGGATTTAAGCATTTCCTGTACGTTGGCCGTGTTCATGGTGGAATTCCAACTCATGTTCGCCATAAAGAAGATCAGCGTATCGAGGGCATAAGGATCTTTGTTGACTGCGTTGGTGATAACCATATGCATCAGACCATGGTTGGCGATGGGCGCCTCCCAGGAATAAGCCTTGTCGATGCGCTTGGGCCGGCCATTTTCATCAATGACCAAATCTTCCGGTGCTGTCGGGAAGCCCAGCGGCAACGATTTAAGTGGCGTATTGGGTGCGCTGTGCTGGGCTGGCTTGTTGGGCGGTGGTACCGGCTTGGGGTATGGCGCTTTGGAGCGGAAGCCACCAGGACAGTCGATGGTGCCCAGCAAAACCTGGAGCAAGTGGATAGCACGGGCCGATTGCATACCGTTGGAGTGGGCAGAGATACCGCGCATAGCATGCATGGACACCGGGCGCCCGATGAACTTGTCGTGCTTGCGGCCCGCCCAGTCGGTCCACTCCACTTCGATTTCAATGCTTTCCTTAAAGGCCACATGGGCCATTTCAAGGGCCAGACGTTCAATGGTCTCGGCAGGAATCCCGGTAATCTTGCTGGCATTTTTGGGCGAGAAACGATCATCCAGATAACGCTCAGTGAGCACGGACATGACGGTACGCACGGGTCTCCCATCTGGCGCGGTATATTCGCCAAAGAGGGCACCACTGGAACCGGCTTCCATCCCATTGGCAAACGCCTCTTTTTTGAGATCCCAAATCATGGGATGCCCTTCGGCATCGCGTAGAATCAGGCCATCACCCTTTTGGCCAGGGGTGTTGACCACAAGGAAGGGGGCATTTGTGTAGCGTAGGAGGAAATCCCAGTCGAACTGTTCATTCTGCAAAAGTACATACACCATGGAGAGCGCCAGCAGCCCATCAGTGCCTGGTTTGATAGGCACCCACTCATCCGCAATAGCCTGATAGCCGGTGCGCGCCGGATTGATACCGACAAATTTGCCGCCATGGCGCTTGAGCTTCTCCAGTCCGATTTTCAAGGGGTTGGAAGAATGGTCTTCAGCGACGCCCCAGAGCATGAAGTACTTGGTGCGGTCCCAGTCCGGGTCGCCAAACTCCCAGAAGGCATGCCCCAACATATACAAACCCGCAGTGGCCATGTTCACCGAACAGAAGCCGCCATGAGCAGACCAGTTGAGCGTACCGAACTGTTGCGCCCACAGGCCGGTAAGTGCCTGCATCTGGTCCCGACCAGTAAAAAAGGCGAGTTTGTTGGGGTCCGTGGCCCGGATGTGGGCGAGACGCTGGGTCAGGGTATCGATGGCCTCATCCCAGGAGATTTCTTCAAACTCACCAGCACCACGCTCGGTACCCGGCTTACGCCGCAGTGGATTACGCAGCTTCCCGGGGGAATACTGCTTCATGATTCCGGCGGAACCTTTTGCACAGAGGACGCCCTGATTGATCGGGTGGTTGCGATTGCCCTGAATAAATCGTACCTTATTATCCTCTACCGTGATCTTGATGCCACAACGGCAAGCGCACATGTAGCAAGTCGTATATTTAATCTCCTGCTTGCTGTGGTCTTCAAATTCCATGACGGTAGCCATCTTGTACCTCGCGTCTGCATGCACCAAATTGGGGACATCTCGTTATCCCCGAGATGTTGGCGGAGCAGACCTGATAAAGCAAGTCAGCGTTTTTGATTTTGTAATAAGTAGCTCTTATTTGCTTTGCACCCGGCGCGGTGAGTAGTTTAAGGGCACTCAATCCAAGGAGATTCACTCATGATTCGCAATGAGTTCAAAGAACATTCGCGCATTACCATTACCTGGAAGGATAAGGAAGGCAAGCTGCGCCCCGGTAATTTCTACGTCTACGCCCTCCTCAAGGACGCCATGATCGTCCGCGCTACAGACAAAGACGGCTTGTTGCGCAAACTTGCCTTCAGCGACGTCCTGCGCGTGGTGAAGTTTCAGGATGTGGCACCGCAAGATCGCTACATGATCCCTGATGAGATCCTGAAAGAGGCGAACTGGAAGGATCGGGATGTGATGGTGCGTTACAGCTCTTCACCAAGCCGCGGTAAGTAGGTAATCAGGCGGAGGGCAGACAGGACGCCTGATCTCTCTCCCAGAGGCCCGTCTTGCCGCCATCTTTCCGCAAGAGGCCGATGTTTTGCAGCAACATCCCACGATCTATGGCTTTGCACATGTCGTAAATCGTGAGCAAACCCACGGAAACCGCCGTGAGGGCTTCCATCTCGACACCCGTCTGGCCAGCACAGCGCACTTCGGCCCGGCAAACGATCCGCGCCGGGTCATGAGCAGGAGTCAATTCGACTTCGACACCCGTGAGGAGCAAGGGGTGTGCCAAAGGGATCAGTTCCCATGTTTTTTTGGTGGCCTGAATGGCCGCGATGCGTGCCACTCCCAGAACATCGCCCTTCCCCATCCGTCCAGATTCTATGCACTCCAGCGTCGCTGCCGCCATGACGATTTCGCCCGCCGCCAGTGCCGCTCGAATGGTTACCGCTTTTCCGCCGACGTCGACCATGTGTGCGTCACCAAGCCCATTAAAATGATTGAGGTTGTCGAGACTGGACATATAATCTGGCACTCCTTTTGCTTAAGGCCATAGGACACGCGCGACTCAGGAAGCGAACATGACTTTCCCCAAACGCCTCTGGCTGTGGATGATCCTCTGTTTTTTCAGTATGTCTGCGCAGGCCAATCTGCGCTTTTTGCTGCCGCCGGTCAGCAGCCCAGCGGTGATGTATGCCGCATTCACACCGCTCGCCAAGTATCTGAGTCAGGCAGTCGGCCAGAAGGTTACCCTCAGCTTCAGTGCCAATCTGGAAAACTTTTATAATGAGGCCGAGAAACCGACGGCACAGATTGCCCTGTTTTGCCCGATTTCCTATATTCGCACCGCCCATACTGAAGCCTACCAACCACTGGTTGGGGTAACACCCACCTCTGGCGGGAATCATAGTGTGATTGTCGTACGCAAGGATAGCAACATTCACACCATCCTCCAGCTCCGCAACCAGAGCTTCGTGATGGGAGATCCGGCCTGTGCGGCTTCATCGCTGATTCCCCTGTCGCTGTTCCACGAAGTAGGACTCACACGCAAAAGCTTCAGCACCTTTCGTCAGAGCGGCTCTGACCAAAGCGCTCTGATGGATGTGGCCGCACGCTTCTACGACGCGACGGCCGTGGCAGAAAATGTAGCGGCGCCCTACTTGCGTTCAGGCAGTTTGCGTATTATCGCCCGCGCTGATGTAGGGCCAGGCGACCTGCTAGCCGCTTCATCCGAGGTTCCGGCGGCCGTACGATCGCGCCTGACCGCTGCTCTTCTACAGGTTGATCGGGCCGATCCGGCTGCCATCCATGCTTTAGGTGGACTGGCTGCAGGCTTTCAGCCCGTCAGCGATGAAGACTACAACGTACTGCGTACGCTCTATATAGACATACACGGTGTCGCCTTGAATCCCAAGGTTGGGCAGGAGGCCCTGACACTCGGTATTCCACCCACGTTCACTCCCCTTTCTGCCTATCGTATTTTTGCGCCGCTACAAGAGGCATTATCTCGAATCACCCACCGCCCCGTCCAAATAGTCATACCCCGTAATGAAAACACCTATGTCGCAGATGGGCGCAAGGGACGTTTTGACTTCGCCTTGCTGACACCTAAAATGGTACCCGCAGAGAAGGAATGGATGATTCCGCTCGCAGAATCAGTGCCGCACAAACACGAACAGGGGCTGGCCATCATCGCGCGCGATGCCCCGAAGGAGAGCAAGCTGAGATTATCCAATCCGCTGTCGGTCGCCTATGCCAGTCCCTATTGCAGTGGGAAGTCTATTGCGACGGGAAAACTGCATAAGCTCGCAAACGGACGCACCATCGTTTGGTTAGCCGTGGGATCAGAGCGCGCCGTACTCACCCACCTGGCCGACGGAAAGGTGCAGTTGGGCGTTGTTCGGGTAGCAACCATCACTGCTCTGGAAAAGGAATTACCCGGAACCTGGTCCATTATACAGCATGCGGGAGATGCACCAGCCTGGACACTGGCTGCCAACCGCCAGTTACCGGCGGAGTTGCGCGATCGAGTGAAAAAGAAGGTCCTGGCGCTACCCGCAGAGGCCATGAGCGGCACGGGCTTTCAGAACTTTAGTTCGCCCAGATCATGAGCAGCTCTTTCAAGGACGACCAGGTATCGGTGCGCGGCAGCACCTCTCCAGACCCACATGAGGTAAGCACGTTACACACCTTCTTGGCGCGCATCGTGCGCAATTTGACCCGGTCCTATATCGTGGTGGTACATCCCATCTTGCGGTCTTGGCAGAATATGACCTGGCGTGCCAAGAGCATGGCTTTTGTGCTCTTGCTGGTGGCCCTCATCTATCTTTTGATTGCCCTCTTTCTGTATACCTCTGTACGTACGGATCTTACCAGCCAGGTGCAGACTGAACTGATGCGCCTGACCCAGAATCTGGCCAGTGACGCCGCAGATCCGCTGCTCCTCAAGGATGGCGGCAAGCTCAACAAGTTGGCCAACTCCAATAATCCTTTGGTGCGCTCGGTCATGGTGGTTAACCACCTGGGCGTCATTGTCGCCAGCAAGAACATTTCGCAACTGGGGCAGGCCATCCGGCGGCCACTGCCCGAGGTGGCGAATCACCAGGGCGACCAGTTTATGGCCCCCATTCTGGCGGACGGACATCGCCTCGGTGCCGTCTGGGTGAACAGCGATCGCCAGCAGATCGCCGAACTCGTCAACCAGCGATTGAATCGCACGACCAGCCGCCTGCTGATACTTGGCTTGATTACGGCTTTACTGGGTTTATTGGGTGCTTACCTGGTGAGCTTGGCAATGACGCGTCCAGTACTGCGACTCCTTGGCGAGATCGAGAACATGGAGGCACGACTAGGTCTCGAAGAGCGCCCAATAACACCGCGCCAACCCCTGTCCGGTGATGAATTGCATCGTCTGGAACGTGCATTCCGCCTGACAGAGCAACGTCTCAAAGAGCATCTGACGGAACTTCGGCAGCTACATCAACGCCAGCAAGCCATGCAATGCATGGCCACCATCGGTGAGATGTCGGCGCAGGTGGCACATGAGATTCGCAATGCCTTGTCTTCTCTGCGGGGCGCCGCACGCTATCTGGTACGCTATGGGAATGAGGAAAATCAGGGGGATTTTATTCGCATCATTGAAGAGGAAGTACAACGCCTCTACGACATGACCCAGGGTTTTCTCGATTTTGGCAGGCCTTACGCCGCCATGCCCGTAGATACGGAGATCCGTAGTTTGCTGAAACATAGCGTACAACGCCATACCGTCGATCTGGAGGCCAAAGCCATCGCTGTTTCTGTGGACTGCTCTCCGTCACTACACGCACTGCTGGACCCATCGCTGATCGGGCAGGCACTCAGCAACCTGCTCCTCAATGCCATAGACGCCCTACCCCCAACAGGCGGTCATATTTCCCTCTATGCAGAGTCACTGCCATACTACCAGCTCAATATTGGGGTTCGCGACAACGGTCCTGGCATACCCGATGAAAAACGCAGCACCATTTTCAAGCCTTACGTCACCACCAAAACTAAAGGCAGCGGGCTCGGGCTAGCCGTGGTTACCAAGATCATGATGGTGCATGATGGCGGGGTAGAACTGCGTACCACGGCAAGCGGTGCGGATTTTGTCCTGCATTTGCCGCTGCGTCTCCCCTCTCAGGTCGAAAATAGGTTAAGTTAGAGCCATTCGAAATTCAGCAGCGAGTAGTCCATGACAAACCCTGTTTTGATTGTAGAAGACGAAAAAAATCTGCGTCGTGTGCTTGTCGCGGTCCTGGAGGCGGAGGGCTACCCGACCATCGCGGCGGAAAATGCCGAGGAAGCGCTGGACATGATACGGACCGAGCATCCCGCCCTGGTCCTGACAGATCAGCGTCTGCCCGGCCTGTCGGGAACAGGTCTGCTGCGCCGGATCAAGGAAGCACACCCGGAGATCCCAGTCATCATCTCTACGGCCTATGGAGAGATTGAACAGGCCGTAGAAGCCATCAAGGCGGGGGCAGAGCATTATCTGACCAAGCCGGTCGATGAAGGCGAGCTTATTGCACTCATCCGCCAGACTTTGGGCCGACACGGGGAATCCCTGCCCCCGCTGCACCGGGAGCCGCGTCGACATGGCCTGATCGGCGTGAGTCGCGCCATTGAGACATTATTGGAGACTATTGATCTGGTGGCACCGGCGCCATCGAACGTACTCATTACCGGAGAATCCGGTACCGGAAAAGAGTTGGTTGCACGCGCGCTGCATCAGGCATCGCCACGAGCCGCACAGCCCTTTATCGCGTTCAACTGTGGCGCCATTCCTCTGGAACTGGTAGAAAGTGAGATTTTTGGCTATGAGCGCGGCGCCTTTACCGGCGCCACCCGGGCCCAGGCGGGCAAGCTGGAAATGGCAGCCAGCGGCACGCTCTTCCTCGACGAGGTCGGTGACATGCCGCTGCCCATGCAGGTCAAGATGTTACGCGCCTTGCAGGAACGGGAGTTTACCCGCCTCGGCACCCATCAGCCCCAACGCCTTGCGGCCCGCATCGTCGCCGCCACACATGTTGATCTTGCAAAAGCCGTGAGTGAAGGCCATTTTCGCGAGGACCTGTACTATCGCCTCAACGTGATTCCACTCCATATCCCGCCGTTGCGGCAACGACGTGCCGATATCGCGCCTTTGGTACACCATTTTCTGCAACAAATTTGTACGGTTATTGGCCGGGGTCCCATGGTCACCATCGCTCCAGACGCCCTGACCGCCCTGGAGGCATATGAATGGCCAGGGAACATCCGTCAACTCGAAAATCTTCTGGAACGGATGGTTGTCCTCAATCGCCATGGCCACCTCCAGCGCAGTGATCTACCCACCGAAATTGCTCAACAGCAAAATGATAACGCTTGCTCTGCTTCCACCAGTCCGTTCGACCTGCCAGCGCTTGAGCGTCAAACTGTACTCAACGCACTCGAAAAGACCCGGTTCAACCAGAGCCAGGCAGCGGTTCTCCTGGGAATCAGCCGCAAACAACTGCGCACCAAAATGAAAAATATTGGGCTCCTGGGTGATCAGGATGGTGAAGACGACACCCTCGACACCTGATGGAAGAAATAATGGGCCGTGCCATCACGAGCTGGCCCTTTTGGCACAGCAGAAGCCACCCAGAATGCACTGCACACATCCTCCTGAAGTCGGCACCACTGATCCCTGGTAATAGCAGTTCAACCCGACACCGCACGCCTCTTTTATAGCTTGGATTAAAATAGTCTGACTTTATCTGCTGTTCAGTCCGCTGTGTCGGCGCATCACCCCATATAATCTACTACAATATCAACCGTCGCCCGGTGACAAGAGCGTAAAACCACTCTGGCATGAAAGCTGCTAGACATTGCCCGCCACCGCCCGTGGGATTTGTAGTGTCAGATGAGCATATTAATGAAGCGCAGTGATGAGTCGACTCTGCCATTCGAGGTAAACACGTACGCCGCTGGCGATAATTCCACTCCCTTACGCCAAGGTGCTGGGGTTTGGCAGAAACGTAGTCTTTGAATTAAACCAGTGAGCAAACTTAAGGAGACTTTTTGTGATGAATAAAACGATACATAGACGCCAGTTTTTAGGTACCACCTTAGCCACTGGAGCGGTCGCCACCGCAGCGGGGATTGGCTTGATCAGACCCCAGTTGGCTTTTGCGGATAATGTGCCGGGCTGGCCCGCCAAGGCTTTTGATGCCAAGGTCCTTAAAGAGGCCATGAGCAATGCCATTGGCAAAACACAGGTGGCTGTTTCGCCCAAAGTCAAACTGACCGCACCGACCATCGCTGAGAACGGTGGTGCAGTGCCAGTCACCATCGAAATTGATTCGCCGATGACCACTGATGACTACATCGCCGCAGTTTACTTGTTCGTGGATCACAACCCAACCCCCCTTGCCAGCCAGTTTACCTTCACCCCGGCTTGCGGACAGGCTTATATTCAGGAACGCATCAAGATGGCCAAGACGGACAACGTCCGCGTGGTAGCGAAAACCAACAAAGGTGAACTAATGGCCTCAGCACCGCGTGAAGTCAAAGTTACTATCGGTGGTTGCGGCGGTTAATTCCAGAAAACCCCAATTTTACAGAGGATAGCATTCATGTCAAACAATATCGGTAACCCCATGATTCGCATGGCGAGCAGCGCAAAGAAAGGTGAGATCATTGAAGTGCGTTCGTTGATCATGAATCCCATGACCACCGGCCTGATGAAGGATAAGGCGGGCAAGCTTATTCCCGCTCATTTCATCCAGACGGTAAATGTTACGTTCAATAACAAGCCGCTCCTAGATATCGACTGGAGCACCGCAGTGAGCGCCAACCCCTACCTGGCCTTTAAATTACGCGCAGAAAGCAGCGGCACCCTGAAGATGGTCTGGAAAGACAATACAGGCGGGATTTGGAGTGCCGACTCCAAACTGACCGTAGCTTGATTTTGGGGTGGCATGTCCGCCTTTCCAACAAGGAGAACACCATGAAGCGGTTGCCAGTCGCGCTTTCAATAGTCAGTCTTGCTGGCGTTAGTGGCACTGCTCAGGCATTGAGCTGGTGGGACCGAGGTAACAACACCAGGGTCGGCCCCACCGAAAATCTTCAACAGTCCCACAAATATTTCAAACAGCAGCCTCTCACATGCCACTGGAGAAATATGCATCGGGGTCTTATGAGTGCAGCCCTGAAATATATAACCAATATCAAATGGCAACGCCAATGTGATTGTGCTACAGACAAATATTACAGCCCTTCCCAGTGGGTCGCCGGCACTGAGAGAACGCGCTCATTTCCCGACCTATCGAGCCCCGTGGCCAGCAGTGAACACTGCTGCAAAAACGTATGGAAGGATGCGACAAAAAAGTAGGGGCAGCGACAGCTCCGGAAAGTATGGACCATCGCAATCCGGGATATTTTATGAGCTTATTTTAAGCAACAGCATCAAAATCAATGTTCCGGGCTATCGACCCTAATCTAAGCTATCGGGCGACATCCTTTCCTCTGAAACGGCTCGTCTGAAACAACCAACTAACGGGAAATACAAATGATGAATAGACTCAAAATGATCTCATTCGTACCGGCCACCCTCCTGTGCAGTGCATTGTTATTTTGCGGGCCAGCAGTCGCCGCAAGCATTGCGGCACCGGTGTCCGGGATGCCAGCCATCAATACCAGCAGCCCACTCTACGTCGTGAATGTACAGAAGGGGGTTACCCCTGCACAAATAAAGATGGGGATCCAGAGTGGTGCAGAAGCAGAGAACATGAATGTCGTGGGCTCCCTGGATGTTCAGCAGGGGCTCCAGGAACGCGGCATCAAGAGCAGCCAGCCTTACGTCATCTATGAGGTATGCAATCTGGTGCTGGGGGCTAAAATTCTCAAGACAACTCCAGAATTCGGGGCCTTTGCACCCTGTAAAATTGTGATGTACGAACAAGGAGGTCAACTTAAACTTATGACCTATTTACCTACCTATGCCCTGAAATACTTTCCGAAGAATGCCGAGTCCGCGAAGGTCGCCAATGAGTTGGATCGGCAGATCATTACGGTTATGAAGCAGGCGGCGGCCGGTGGGCTTTGAGCACTATTGGAGGATTCCATGAATTTAGGAAGGCGTGATTTTTTGCAGTTGATGGGTATCGCGGGTGCAGCAAGCTTTTTTTCGCCGGGTGCCGCCCAATCTGCCTGGGGTGCCGATGCAGACCCCTATGAAATTCCCGATTATGGTAATGTGACTTTATTGCACATGACTGATTCCCATGCCCAGCTTTTACCGGTCTGGTGGCGGGAACCTGATACCAACATTGGTGTTGGACCAGTTCTTAATCAAACACCCCACCTCTGTGGGAAATGGATGCTGGATTATTATGGGGTAGCCACACCGGCATCTAACGAATATGCCTATTCCTGCCTCGACTATGACACCCTGGCCCACAAATATGGGAAAATTGGCGGTTACGCCCATATCGCCAGCCTGGTCAAGCGATACCGGGCGCAGCGCGGAGATAAGGTGCTTATGTTGGACGGTGGCGATAGCTGGCAGGGTTCTGCAACCAGCCTCTGGACCAGAGGCGCGGATATGGTCGGTGCCCAGAACTTACTTGGTGTTGACGATTTTGTCGGCCACTGGGAGTTCACCTACGGCCAGGATCAGGTGGAACATCTGGTCAAAACCGAACTGAAGGCAAACTTTCTGGCACAGAACATCTTTAACAATACCTGGCAAGAACTGGTATTCAAGCCCTACCACATTCATGAGGTAAGCGGACGCAAAATCGCGGTGATCGGCCAGGCTTTTCCGTTCACGCCCATCGCCAATCCTGAGCATTTTATGCCGGACTGGGGCTTCGGCATCCACACCGGACATATGCAAAAAATGGTAACAGAGTGCCGTGAACAGCATCATGTTGATCTGGTCGTCGTACTCTCTCACAATGGCGCTGATGTGGATAAAAGGATGGCGTCTCTGGTGAACGGCATTGACATCATTCTCGGGGGGCATACCCACGATATTATGGGTCCGAAGCCATTTATGGTGAACAAAACCCTGATCATAAATACCAGCACCAACGGCAAGATATTGGCACGATTTGATCTGGATGTGGGTAAAGGCAAGCTGAATGGCTGGCGTTTCCATTACCTGCCGGTATTCTCTAACCTGATCAAAGAAGATGCTGAAATGGCCGCATACATTCAAAAGGTCCGCGCACCTTACAAAGATAAGCTTGCGCAGCCCTTGGCGACTACCGAAAGCCTCCTTTATCGGCGTGACAACTTTAACGGCACTTTTGACCAACTCATCTGCGATGCATTGCGCGAAGAAATGGACTGTGAGGCATCTTTCTCACCAGGATTCCGCTGGGGTTACTGTAAGCTTCCGGGTGAAACCATCACCATGGAAGATGTGATGGGACAAACCGCCATCACTTATCCTCAGGTAACCGTCAACACCTATACAGGCGAAGAAATCAAAAACATCATGGAACAGGTCGCTGATAACATTTTCAACCCCAACCCTTATTATCAACAGGGTGGGGACATGATTCGGGTCGGCAACATTCAATACGACTTCAACCCTGATGAAAAAATTTATCACCGCTGCAGCAACATGCGGGTTGGTGGTAAATCCATGTCGCCCACTAAAAAGTACAAGGTGGCTGGATGGGCATCCATGAAACCCGTGGAGGGCAAGCCCGTTTGGGAAGTTTTCGCCCACTGGTTGCAGTCCAAAAAACAGGTTCGCGTAGACAAACTGGACCTGCCGGTACTCAACAAAGACATGGCAAGCAACCACGGTATCGCCTTTCCGAAATCCTACGATTTATAAGATTTATAAACTGTTGCAGGTAACGAGCGTAATGCACCGGCGCCCAGCGCCGGTTTTTTGTGGCCGCGCCGCTGATTTCTGCCGAACACACCCGGCAGCGTCCACTGACGGTTCAGGCACAACTCAAAGCGGATGCAGTAGCCATTCAGCCACAGGCTTCATAGCTTTGGTCCCGGCCATTCCTCATGCTAAACTGCTCCCTGCACATGGCTTGTCGCGGATGCAGTAACCTTACTGCCCCTTCGAAGCCGTCTCTTCCATTTTCAGCAAGGCTTCCAACTTGATGATATTTAAACGAATTCTAGGAATTTTCTCCACTGATCTCGCCGTGGACCTAGGCACTGCCAACACCCTGATTTACGTGCGCGGCAAGGGTATTGTACTGTCTGAACCCTCCGTGGTAGCCATCCACACCGGGCGGCATGGGGCTACCGGCCGTCGGATGTACGTCGGAGAAGAAGCCAAACGTATGCTGGGCCGCACACCGGCCAACATTACGGCAATCCGCCCCCTGAAAGACGGCGTGATTGCCGATTTCCAGATTACCGAGGCCATGCTCAAGCACTTCATCAGACGCGTGCATCATCAACGCTTCCTGAGTCCAAGCCCGCGGATTATCGTCTGTGTACCCTATGGGGCAACGCAAGTGGAACGGCGTGCGATCCGCGAATCGGCGATGAGTGCGGGTGCACGCGAAGTACACCTGATTGAAGAGCCGATGGCGGCCGCCATCGGGGCCGGGATGCCCGTTGCGGAACCGACTGGCTCTATGGTGGTGGACATTGGCGGCGGCACCACCGAAGTCGGTGTCATCGCGCTGGGCGGGGTAGTCTACTCCCAGAGCGTGCGTGTCGGTGGCGACAAAATGGATGAAGCGATCGTCAACTACATCCGCCGCAATTATGGCATGCTGATTGGCGAGACTACCGCCGAAGAGATCAAGAAAAGGGTGGGTTGTGCCTATCCCGGTCAGGAAGTGCTTAGCATGGAAGTACGCGGACGCAATCTCGCCGAGGGCGTTCCACGGACCTTTACGATTACCAGCAATGAAATTCTTGAAGCCCTACAGGAGCCATTAGGTGCAATTGTCGGTGCCATCAGACTGGCCCTGGAGCAGACGCCTCCCGAACTCGCTGGCGATATCGCTGAACGGGGCATGGTCTTGACCGGTGGTGGCGCCCTCCTCCGCGATCTGGATCGCCTGATCATGGAGGAAACAGCACTACCGGTCATCATTGCGGAGGATCCGTTAACCTGCGTGGCACGGGGCAGCGGTCGGGCGCTCGAAGAACTGGAGTTGCTGGGTGAGGTATTCGCCGACGATTAAGTTTACGCTTTCTCCTGAGCTACCATGCCTGCATTGTTTTTTCCTCGCCGCTACCCGCCGCTCCTTCGTGTAGCGGTGCTTATTGTATTATCCGTATTTGTTTCGGTGTTCAGCGAAAAACATTCCAACATAGAAAGCGTTTCTTTGACTATGGCCTATCCGGTGCAGTGGATCAGCATGCAGGGAATCAGCTTCTGGCAGCGGGCTAACAACTACCTGCAAAGCCGTGCCGCGTTAGCATCCGAAAATGTCAGACTACGCGCTGAACTCATCCGTGCCCAACCCAAACTATTAGAAGCAGATATCCTGCGTAACGAGAATCGTCAACTTCTTGCGTTACTCGACAGCATCCCCCAACCGCCCGGGAAAGTGGCCGTCGCACAGGTTATCGCGCAGAACTTCTCACCCGGTAGCCAACTGTTGGTCGTCAACATGGGGGCGCGCGCAGGAATATTTGTCGGACAGCCCGTTCTTGCCACGGGCGGAGTGGCTGGCCAGGTAGTCAGTGTTTCACCTATGAGTAGTGAGGTGGCGCTACTTTCTGACCTGGACAGCAGCATTCCCGTACAGCCCACAGACTCGGACACCCCCTTGCTGGTGGACGGCAGGGGGGATATTGACAGCCTTGCAGTACCCTTTCAACCGCGCAACACCTCCCTAAAAGTCGGCGACAGGCTTGTCACCTCTGGCTTAGGTGGGCGTTACCCACCGGGGCTAAACGTCGGTACGATTTCCGCAGTTATCCATAATGGTGACCAACCCTTTGCACAGATCGCAGTGCGGCCAGCCGTTCGCTTGGGACAGTTGAGCACGGTGCTTATGCTCTGGGATCGTCCATCCCCGCAGCCCGTAGTTACACCATGATCGCCATCTCATTCATTTTCGGCTTTTTCCTTGCACTTACAGCAGAAATCATTCCCTGCGGCCCGTTTTATGCGTTACTCCATCCTGATTTTGTTGCTCTACTGCTGCTCTATTGGGCGATCAGCGGCAGCTCTGAACTGAGCTTCACCATCGTCTGGTTGATTGGTCTGTTGCAGGACATGGTGCTCGGGGATGTGCTGGGGGCTCAGGCCATCGCCGGGGTGATTATGATTTATCTGCTCTACACCAGTCTTGGCAGAGTCCGCGGCCTGCCGTCCTGGGAGCAGTTGTTCTTCATATTTCTATTACTGCTCACGCACCGTTTGCTGGTCTGGTTGTGGCAGGCTTGGGCAGGCACCATCACATGGCATTTTTCACTACTCCTAGGACCCTTGATCGGCGCCCTGCTGTGGCCGCTATTTACGCTAGCGTTCGATTATCTGCGTCACACATTACGTCCACGACATATATGAACAACGCATTGCAGTCCGCCCAGGCACATCGACAATTCGTCCACCGCCTTCCCGTCGTGGCGGGACTGGTCGCTCTGCTTAGCGTCATACAGGTATTCAGACTGCGGGTGACGATTCGGCAATGGTCTCGCTCAGCTCATGGTAGCCGCCTGGTCAGTTCGCATCCAAAACAATCGCCCGATCACCTGACGCGACCCCTCATTCGGGGTGCGACGTGTGATATCGTGACTTCCGATACCGGCAACGCTCAGATATACCATGCGCAGCGTGATAGCTCCGTGGTTCAAACCTGGCAGGCTCGTGCGCCCTATTATTGCCCATGCGCCGGACAATCTTCCGTATATCGCCATGGTCGTGCTTGTTGAACACAATGACCATGAAGGCAATACTGCCGGCCCCGTGGACAGGGCAGGAAGCGACACCCACCTCAATACTGTGACGACACCGGAGGTCAACCCATGAACTGGCGCATTCGCCTGCTGCGGCCGCTGCGGAAACTGGATCCGGCACTCATGACGGGCATCGTGATACTCATGCTCATCAGCCTCGCAGTGCTGTATAGCGGCAGCCAGGAAAGTACCCGCGTGGTGCTTGCCCAACTTTTGCGATTCGCTATCGGCATCGTCGTATTGGTAGTCGTCGCCAATACGCCTCCGGAACGCATTCGCGCCTGGGCACCCGCCTTGTACGCCATAGGTATTATCCTGCTCAGTATCACTCTCGTGGCGGGCAAAACCAATCTTGGCGCACGCCGCTGGCTAGGAGTTGGGCCATTGACCTTTCAGCCCTCGGAGCTTATGAAGCTCGCCCTGCCCCTATTCCTCGCCTATTACTATTCTCAGCAGGAAAACGTCCGCCACTGGCTTTCTGCTATCATGGGATTCGTACTTATTGCCATTCCCTTTTTGCTCATCGCCAAGGAACCCGACCTGGGCACAGCCGCACAAATTGGCGCTGCCGGAATCTTCATGATGTGGCTGGCGGGAGTACGCCGCCGCTGGTTTATCGGGCTCATCATCCTGGTCACGGTCAGCGGGCCGGTTCTCTGGCATTTTCTGCACGGATACCAAAAAGAGCGCATCCTGACTTTCCTGGATCCTCAACGCGACCCCCTCGGTGCGGGATACCATATCATTCAGAGCATGATCGCCGTAGGTTCTGGTGGATTTTGGGGAAAGGGCTGGTTCAACGGCACCCAGGTTAACCTCGATTTCCTGCCAGAAGCCCAAACCGACTTCGTTTTTGCGGGATTCGCCGAGGAGTTTGGTCTGGTCGGAGTGATTGTTCTTATCTCTACCTACCTGCTCATTATCTTGCGTGGCCTGGTAATCGCCTATGAGAGCCGGGATTCTTTCGGCCGCCTCATTGCCGGCACGCTGAGTCTGACTTTTTTTCTTTATATTTTCATCAATATGGGCATGACCACCGGGATTCTTCCCGTGGTAGGAGTACCTCTGCCACTGATAAGCTATGGCGGGACAGCCATGCTGACCTTTATGATCGGGTTGGGGATCCTGATGTCGGTCCACGCCCATCCGCGCATGCACGAATAATGCGATTTCTCCCCAAAAAGCGCTG
Organism: Acidithiobacillus sp.; assembly: GCF_027322205.1. Lineage (GTDB taxonomy): Bacteria > Pseudomonadota > Gammaproteobacteria > Acidithiobacillales > Acidithiobacillaceae > Acidithiobacillus. The sequence goes on along the minus strand of NZ_DAHVHY010000013.1, from coordinate 15,912 downwards.
GGTTTTGGATACTGTCTTGCCGCACTCCAGGCATGGCTTTCTGCCGAGGCATCGCTATAATTCCAAGGATACTCAAAGACCATTCCAAATTTCAATCAGCGCTCACCACTGAGGCCCCTATGATTGTCCGTACTTCCATGACCACCCGAATACTTTTGTTGTTCGTCGGCTTGTGTCTCGCTCCTTGGGCGTTTGCTGCAACCCCAACACCCATGCTGCCCACACCGCCGGCACCGGCTTTGCCTGCCATCGTCAGCTATGTGCTGATGGACTACGATACTGGGCAGATTATCGCGGCCAAAAGTGAAAACTTGCGACGGGCGCCAGCCAGCCTCACTAAACTTATGACGGCCTATCTGACTTACCAGGCTATTCAGGACGGCACCCTCACTGCTCAGGAAGACATCCAGATCTCTGACACGGCCTGGAGGACGGGGGGCTCCAGCATGTTTGTCCAGCCCAATACACCGGCGAATGTCAATCAATTACTGCATGGACTGCTGATTGATTCAGGGAATGATGCAGCTGTGGCTCTTGCAGAAGCGGTGGGTGGCAGCCAGTCGGGCTTTGTCACCCTGATGAACGACACGAGACTGCGCCTTCATCTGCGCAACACTCATTACAGCAATGTCGATGGCCTGCCAGACCGCAATCTCTATACCACTGCACTGGACGTGGCCAAGCTGTCGCGCGCGCTCATTCAGCAATTCCCACAAGTTATTCAGATCACTAAAGAAAAATCCTATACCTATAATGGTATTACCCAACGGAGCTGGAACCCCGTACTTTTTCGTGACCAGACGGTGGACGGACTGAAAACCGGCTTGACCGACGCCTCCGGCTATTGTATTGATGCTACTGCCATACGGAATGGTCGCCGTCTTATCGCTGTTGTTCTTGGCGGGCCGAGTTGGGCTGGCAGCACCAATGCCGTCGAAGCCCTGCTCGATTACGGATACCGATTTTTCGCCAATCATCCGGTCTATACTGCCGGTGAAAAAGTCAGCGAAATTAGCCGCAGCGATTTATCGCCCATGCATATCCCCGTGGGTGTCGAGCAAGCTGTAGATATTACAGTTCCTAAAGGACATTTTTCCGATCTACGACGCGTGGTGGAGATTACATCCAATCTCCAGGCCCCGCTGAAGAAAGGTGCGATCGTCGGGCGACTCGTCTTTCTACTGGATGGTAAGCAGTTGAAGTCCGTGCCAGTTATTGCCCAGACTTCTGTGAAGAAGGCGGGCTGGATAGCACTGATCTTTCACAGGATCAGTAACGCACTATAAGCATAAAGAGGCTTGAGTCACGGCAGCAATACCGCTAGCTTCCTCTGGAGCACCCATCCAGGCACTGCGGGCCTTCACCTCAGACAGGGGAAGACTTACCATGACCATCAGGCGTATGGATCGGTCCTGTCCGACGATGACACGAAGAGATTATGAGACGCTATGGAAACCGAAAAAAATCCAGCAGCAGACTTTCCGCACCTGCACCACGTCAAAGCCATCGGTCAGCACGCTGATCTGCTCGTGGCAGTGCGTGCGGCGATCGCACCTCATGCGCCGGATTTGCCGGACACAGCCTTCTCCTGCCGACCCAGCAGCCAGGGGCAATATCAGGCCGTCACGATTTCCCTGGAAGTCAACAGCCATGAACATCTCCTGGCTATTTATACATCCGTCAAAGAGATCGACGGTGTGATCCTCTGCTTATGAATGCCCCCATACTCGTTCGCTGCTGGCCCGGGTTGCTTCCTTACTTCACGGTACTGGACGCCATGCGCGAATTCACGTCCCAGCGAGAAGCCGACACGCCGGATCAGATGTGGCTTCTCCAGCATCCTCCCGTCTTTACTCTCGGACGCAATGCTGACGCGGCTGACGTTCTTGACCCTGGCCCCATTCCGGTTATTCGCAGCGATCGCGGTGGCAAAGTCACTTACCATGGACCGGGACAATGGGTAGTTTATTTGCTCATCGATCTCCCCCGTATGGGAATCAACGTCCGCAGCTTAACCACCGCCATGGAACTGTCCGTCATTCGTCTGCTCCAGCGACGTGGCGTGAGTGCTCGTGCGCGTCGCGATGCTCCCGGAGTCTATGTGGGCGATGCCAAAATCGCCTCCTTGGGCCTGCGTATTCAGCGCGGTCGCAGTTACCACGGTCTCAGCCTCAATACCGAGATGGATCTGAGTCCTTTCCAGCGCATTCATCCTTGTGGCATGGTCAATCTCGCAGTCACCCAGGTGCATGACCTCTGTCCGGACTGGCCAAGTCGTGATATTGCCGAAACCCTGATGGCGGAATTGGCTATCAGCCTGGAGCGCCCCTTAAGAAAAGGAGGGGCCTGACATGGACCCCCAACACGATGCTAAAAAAGCCGAGCGCGGTGCCAAAAAGACCGCACGTAACCCTATACCCATCATTCCGGCAGTGTCCGAACGCCAGCCCAAGCCCCAGTGGTTGCGAGTACGGTCACCCTTGTCCCCCGAGGTGGACAGGCTCAAGAAGATCCTGCGTGCAGCGGACCTCCACACGGTCTGTGAAGAGGCCTCATGCCCCAATCTGGGCGAATGCTTCGGCGGCGGGACAGCGACCTTCATGATTCTAGGAGACATTTGCACCCGTCGCTGCCCCTTCTGTGATGTGGCCCATGGCCGCCCGCAAGCACCTGATCCGCTGGAACCCGCGCACCTTGCCCAGACCGTGGCGACGATGGAACTACGCTTCGTCGTCATTACCTCCGTAGACCGTGATGATTTGCGCGATGGCGGTGCCCAGCACTTTGCTCAGGTGCTCTCGGCCCTGCGTGAAAATTGTCCTAATCTGCACATAGAAATCCTCGTGCCGGATTTCCGCGGCCGGGTAGACAAGGCCTTGGCAGCTCTCCGGGCGACGCCACCCGACGTCTTCAATCACAACCTGGAAACCGTACCACGCCTGTACTTACAAGCCAGACCCGGTGCGGATTATAGCCACTCGCTGCAATTGCTCTCGGCTTTTAAGACACATCACCCCGCAGTCCCCACCAAATCCGGACTGATGCTGGGCCTGGGCGAGGAACTCGACGAAATCCGCGCGGTGATGCAGGATTTGCGGCAGGTCGGATGCGAGCTGCTCACTCTGGGGCAATATCTGGCACCCTCCCGCCATCATCTACCGGTCGCTCGTTTCGTTCCGCCGGAAGAGTTTCAGCAGTTACAGCAAGATGGTGTGGCCATGGGTTTCCGTCACGTCGCCAGCGGCCCGCTGGTGCGATCTTCCTATCATGCCGAGCGCAGTTTCCATGAAATGGGCGGGGACTGAGCGGAACCAGAGGCATGTTGCTGCGCTACACCACCGTGCTCACCCTGGCCTCAGCGTTGTTACAGCCGCCTGGTCTCTTATTCGTCCTCGCCGCCATCGGCTGGTCGGCAGAAACCATGGGGTGGCGTTATTTCGGGCGAGTGCTCATTTTACTCACACTGGGTACCCTTTATTTTTTTTCTACCGCTGTCGGTGCCAAGCTCCTCCTCCTGCCGCTGGAAGATCGTTACCCCCCACTCGCAAAACCCGTGGGCGGCAGTGAAGCTCCTGGAGCGATTGTGGTGCTGGGCGGCGGCGAGGTCATGCGGTCCCCGGAATCTACCCAAGAGACCGCGAATGCGCGCACGCTCGTGCGCCTGATGGCCGCCGCCCAACTGGCCAAGCAAACCGGACTCCCCATCGTTCCCAGCGGCGGAGCACCGCGACTGGGCGCCCCGCCTGAGGCGGTCACCATGGAGCACATCCTGCGCCAGGATTTTGGCGTACCAAGCACTATCTGGCCAGAAACCCAATCCTACAATACGGCAGCCAACGCAGCAGACAGCGCGGCATTGCTGGTCGGGCACAATATCCACCAGGTATACCTGGTGACCTCCGCATTGCACATGCCACGGGCGGTCGCCTGGTTCCGCCACGCCGACTTAAACGTGACCCCTGTTCCTACCGACTACCGTCTGGATCGGGTGAGTGGACTCCGGCTGGATAGCTGGCTGCCGCGAGCCATCTACCTAGAAATCAGCAGCGAGGCGAGTCACGAGTACCTCGGGCTGTTTTGGCTCTGGATGCAAGAGCAAGGGATCGGGGGTGGTCACTAGACCCATCGCCCCCGAGGAGGGAGCAACTTTTCTATGGCTTCTGATCGGGGAAAGTCACCTGGACATGCAGATGTTCCTGATCGGTAGCGCCCGCCAAGGGTAACGGCGGCGGTACCGCCGCGCCATTCGCCGACGGACCGTAAGGCGCGTACGCATAAGGCGTCGCGGGAAGTGCGGCAGACAGCGTTTCATAACTCGGCGCGTCGACCCCGATGGGGAGAGCCACGGTGTTGTGCTCCGCCACAATACGCCGGACCTTGGCCCAATCGATATTCTGATTGATGCGATTCTGCACTATGAAAGACTTGATCGTCATAACGGCACGCTGCAAATCCGGGATGCCTTTTTTGTGATAGGCATGCATCGGCTTGTATGACTGCAGGTAGACTTGCCCATCACGCACACCCACAAGGTTGGGCTGATCAATGATTCGCACCGGGGTACCCACCGGAACCATGGGGAAAAGTTGCGCGACATTCTCTGGGAACATCTGGAAACAGCCCTGACTGGCCCGCATACCAACACCCCAGGGATGATAAGTACCATGGATGAAGATGCCGGAGAGCCCAGTCTCCATCGCCAGTTCGCCCATGGGGTTTTCTGCGCCTGGCGGCCAGTACCATGGGATATCCATGTGGAATTTCTTCTCAAACCACGCGTGAATATTTTTGGGAACGTTCCATGCAGGCATTTTAAACTTGGCGACAATCTGTGTGGCCGTCAAATGCTCCTTCCAGCCCGGCAAAAAGACACCGACAGGATAAGTGTACACCACCCGGTCATGCGCCGGAAAATAGTAAATCCGCCGTGCAGGAATATCCACGACGATCCCGGTCCATGGCTTTGGCGGCAAAATATACTCGGCCGGGATAACCACTTTACTGGCTTGGCCGGGGAGCCAGGGATTAACACCGGGGTTGGCCGCCGTCACCTGATTGTAACCCAGGTCGTAGAAACGCCCGATATCCAAAAGTGTGTCGTCGCTATGGGTGGTTACCGCCTTCAGCGCTCCGACAACATTACCCTGGGCAGGCAAGGCATAGACACTGGCGTCCGCTGCCGTCGCGCCATATCCCATGAAAGCTGCCAGAAACCAGACACCTAACTGTTTTCGCATTATTTATTTTCCCGTTTGCGGCACATTGAAAAAGCAAAAAATACCATCCACCGCACGCGCGCATTGGCAGCGTCCAGCATTACCGCCATAATCATAAGGTAAAAGGAGGCATGTATGGAATCACCACACCTGATATTCTTGAAGAATGCAGTGAACAGTCAACCTGCTTCCAGTGAGGCGTTACGCGATGCGCTACATCGCCTCGATCATATGCTGACTGATCTGGCTAACGACCTGCGCGTGACCTACGCGGGTCCCTACGTCGGCCTGAGTCATGCGCCGCAGCAGCACCAACTCTGTGTCGCCGACCAGCAGTGGTCACTACAGGAGCGCAGCTGGGGGGCCGCGATTTGCACGAGCCATCCGGTTCATGGATGGCGTGCCGAATGGCGACTGGCCACCGTAAGTCGTGAACGCCTCCCTCTCGTCGTCAACGCATTACCGGCATTATTTGCGGGTTACGCGGCTGCGGCGGATGGCTCTCCGGCGGCGAAGCGTCCCAGCACGAGGCGCATCCATGAAATTGCCGAACTCTTCGCACATTGACAGCACCATTAAAACGCCTATCTACAGGGCTGGTAGCGGCGAAGAAGCAAAACTACGTTCATCCTGAAGCGAGATTCCTGCATGGAATTGCCCCTCGGTAGCTTGATTATTATAGCCTTCCTCGTAGCCTTGGTGGTCTTGACCGGGTTGTGGAAGGTGTTGCGCAGGCAAAAACTTCTCAAAGCCTCAGGCACACTGCGCAATGTCCGCGAGAACAGGGGAAGTCAGACACCAGCAACCCCGGCTATTAAAACCGGTCCAGCCAACGCCATGCCGGAAACAAGTTCCTCTGTACAGGTCAATGAAACCAGCATTCTTGACGAGGTGGAGATTTATCTTTCCTATGGCCACCTGGAACAGGCTGCCACATCCCTGAGTTGGTACATTGATCACAACCCCGATGATATTCAGCAGATACGTCGACTGCTCTCGATCTACCGGGAAATTTCTGACATTGATCGCTTCGCTGAACTTTTGGAAAAACTCAATGATTCGCGTGCAATCCCGGGTGCAGAGGCGCAGGAACTCGTTTTGGAAGGACTAAAACTGGATCCGCAAAACCTGCAATTGCGGGTAACTGCAGAGAATTTAGGCGTGAGCAGCGCGCAAATTGCTGCGGTTATCACACATGCCACGCATGCACCGCAATCAGCGACATCTTCCTCGCTCGTAGGTGCACAGAGAGAATTGCAGCAAGCCATCGTCAACCCGGAACCACTGGATCTGTCTGGATTCATTGCAAAACCAGGACAGCTATCAGGCGGGGATTCAAAGAACAACTCCGCGGGCACAGGTATCATGCTGCTGACTGGGTCTGATAACCTCACGCGGCTGAATGAGGAGGAATATGAGGTAGTGGCCGGGCTGATTTCGCCCCTCAGTGCCGCACGCCATTTGCTGACGTGTCGCCAATATCCTGAAGCCGAGCGTCTGTTACGCCGTAACCTTATTCTCGATCCCCGCAAACTCATTCTCCAGGTTACCCTTCTGGAGATGCTCTACATCCAGCAGCGATGCGCCTCCTATGCGGAGTCCCTCCTTCAACTCTATATTACGTTGTGGGGTGCAGGTAGCGCTTTGCGAGAGCGACTACTGCACCGCGGCCAGCGACTGGGCAAACATGACCTGTGGACCCCCCTTGCCGAGAGTGACGGAGAAGAACATGTTCTCGCAGGACTGGCCGAGCAGTATGGGCTTTATCTGCCGATCACTGCCATACCACTGAGCAGTCCACCGCTGGTAACAGAAGAAATTCGCCGCGATCATCAGATCACTCCGAAGGGCAGCGAGGACAGCATTATCGAGGAATTCAACCTGCTGCTGGAGTATGGACAGGTAGATGAGGCTGTGGATCTTCTGGAGAAGGCCACATTAGCTCAACCAAACCATAGCGTTTATTACGGACCGCTCCTCGAAATGTACGAACGGATGGATGCGCGCGAGCGCTTTTCCCAATTCATCAAATCGATTCTTGCACTGGATACACAGCCCAATGAAGATATCATGCGCCAAATGTTCAGCCTTGCTGAACGCCTCCAGCGCTACCCGCAACGACAGATCATTTAGGATTTGATCATGACGAAAAACCCCTCTAATAGCGATAGTATCCTCGTTCGCAGCATCGGGATGGATGCACGCAAAGAAGCCGTCTTCCGTATGGCTTTCAAAATGTTTACCCGGCGCCGTTATCAACTGCTGGATACCGGTGATACGCAAGCACCTGCAGTGACCATTATTGATGTGGATGGTGCAGAGGGTATGGCTATCGCTCATCAATTGCATAGCGAACAACCGGAACAGCGCATCCTCCTGACGAGCGTTTCCCCGCAAGCCGATAGCGTATTCCCGGTTTTGCAGAAACCGGTACGTATGGAAACCCTGTTTCCAGCGCTGGAGTCGCTACTGAATGGTGGCCCCGCACCCGGAAAACCAGCGGGAAGGAGCGGCGCCACGGTTATGCCCATTCGGCCCGAGGTCACAATCCCCGCACCAGCCACCCCCGTTGTCCCGTCGCCCGCCGCCGCAAACCCGTCCGCCCCCAAACCCGTCGCAGCACCACGTCTCACTCCGGTGCTGCGTCCTGAAGAAATACGTCACTTCAACCCCCAGGCCGGCCTACTAGGACTTTTACAAATTATCCGGCGTGATCAATCGTCAGCCATTATTGTGGATGGCCAGCAACAGATCATTCTGCGCTTAGACCCGATGGCTGATCAGGCCATCTTGCTAGCGGACGATGAACATCTCAAATCGCTAGCACGAGAAGAGCACCCGCAGCTACAAATGCGTGCCCCCAATCACGCCGATGTCCCCGCTCATGCATCCACACGGCGCCTCACTCTTCAGTCTCTGCTCTGGCAGATGGGTGCATGGACAGCTGACGGACGTCTCAGCCAGCAACTACAGATTAACGCCCCGGTACAACTGAAACAATGGCCCAATCTGACGCGGCTCACCATGTTGCCAGACGCGCTGCGATTAGCGGCTTTTCTGGCCCGTTCGCCGGCATCTCCGGCATTGACGGTGAAGATGTTACGCGTCGAGCCTCATGATCTCTTCAATTTTCTTGCAGCCGCAGACAGCTTAGGACTATTGCGCTACAACACGGCGGAGAATCCCGACAACCGCATCCAGCCAACGACGTCCAATGCGTCAACGCCTGCAGAAATACCAGCGGCCAAAAGAAGCTTCCTGGGCCGTCTCCTTGCCCGCATTTCAGGGCTGTAAAATGCGTATGCAAAGAGTGCTTAGCCAAAAATTATATTGAAGGAGCCCCCTTGTGAGAGAAGACAATAAAATTATCTTTACCGGTCCTGTTGGTGTCGGCAAAACAACGGCCATTTCAGCATTGTCAGATATTCCAATTATCTCCACTGATGCCCAAGCTTCGGATATGACGCTAAATCGCAAGGGTCACACCACCGTGGCGATGGATTATGGCGTACTCAAGCTGGATGAAAACACTAAAATTCATCTGTACGGCACCCCTGGCCAGGAGCGCTTCGACTTCATGTGGGACATTCTCACCACCGGTGGTCTAGGCCTCATCTTGATGTTGGACAACACCCGCCCTAACCCGAAAAAAGATCTGCACTTTTTTCTCCATGCCTTCAAAGATTTCATAGTCGACGTTCCCGTAGTTATCGGGGTTTCCAAAACAGATGTCCAGGCACAACCCCAGATAGCAGACTACGCCAGTATGCTCCCGGAAGTGACCGCTGATCTACGGATGCTTAATCCCATTCCACCGATTTTTGAAGTGGATGGTCGTAACAAGGACGACGTCAAAAATCTGGTTATGGCACTTCTTTACTCCATCGATCCTGGAATCGGGGATCAATCATGAGTATTGAACTGGTCGCCACCAGCGCTGATCTTTATGGTGAAGTGACACCAGCCGGGGCTTTTTATGCCACATCCAATCCGGATCAGGAAGGAAACCGGGCAATTCTTTTACATATTTTGCGAGAAGGACACCAAACCCCCTTTAGCATCAAGGCCGCACAGCGTTGGACTCAAGCGGCGAACGCAGAGGAAGCCCTACGCAGTATTTTCCGCCTGCAACGACTGGGTTTATTACGGGGCACCGCGCATCCACGTCAGCAAGAGGATAAACGTCTAGAAGATGCGTTACCTCCCCTCCTCGCGCAACTCTCCGATGTACAGAAGACGCTCCTCGCCGACGAAAATGGCTTTTATCTCGCCGCAGCCGGCTACACCCATGAAGCCGCGGAAGAACTCGCCGGACTTTCAGCAGACTTGCTCTCCTTACAGTCCAGGCATGGCCGTTTGCTGAAAAACAACCTGCGTATCAACACTGAGACTTGGGGACTGCTCGATCCCGCAGGTCGCGCTGAGCTGGGGTTCTGGCCATTATTCATCGGTCAGCAACGTTTCATGCTCGTCGTCAGCGGTACACCCCGCCTGCAAGATCAATCCTTCGTTACGCTGGTACAAGATCTAGACAAACGCTATCGCTAAAACCACATCCTTTTCATACACCATTGTCAAGTCATCAGGAGAACAAAAATGCGTGAAGAAATGCTCAAATCCGTCCTCAGTGATCTGAACGGGTCTTCTGCGGACATCGAGGCCTCAGCCGTGATTTCTACTGACGGCCTCACTATCGCCTCACTACTTTCTTCCACCATGGATGAAGACCGGGTCGGTGCCATGGCGGCGGCAATGCTTTCCCTCGGCGACCGCACTGCCATAGAATTAGCGCGGGGCGAATTGGAACAAGTCATGATCAAGGGCGATAACGGCTACGTCCTGCTTATTCACGCTGGCCCGGACGCCGTCCTGACCGTCATCGCGCGCAAGGAAGCGAAGCTTGGACTGGTGTTTCTCGACGCCAAGCGTGGGGCTGCGGGGATTGCCGAACTGCTTTGAGACCAGTCGGGGCACGCGGGCAGGCAGGTGCCCTTCACAGGATTGGCTGCATTGGGCCATAATGCGCGAAACTTCTGCCAGGAATGCGTATGACTTTCCAGGAAATCATCCAGCGGCTGCAAGGCTTCTGGGCCGATCAAGGCTGTGTTCTGCTTCAGCCCATGGATATGCCGGTGGGTGCAGGTACTTTCCATCCTGCCACGTTCTTGCGGGCCATCGGCCCTGAACCGTGGCGGGCCGCCTATGTGCAGCCCTCCCGGCGTCCCACGGATGGTCGTTATGGAAACAATCCCAATCGTCTCCAACACTACTATCAGTTTCAGGTGGTGCTCAAACCTAATCCAGTAAATCTGCAGGAACTCTACCTCGAATCGCTGGCAACCCTTGGCATTGATTCCCGAGTGCATGATATCCGTTTTGTCGAAGATGACTGGGAGTCACCGACTCTGGGTGCCTGGGGTCTGGGCTGGGAAGTCTGGCTGAATGGGATGGAAGTCACCCAGTTCACCTATTTCCAGCAGGTGGGTGGCCTGGATTGTCATCCGGTCATGGGCGAAGTCACCTACGGTCTGGAGCGCCTGGCCATGTACCTGCAGGGCATAGAGAGCGTTTATGATCTCGTGTGGACCCCCGGCGTACTCTACGGAGATGTGTTCCATCAGAACGAAGTGGAGCAATCCCGCTATAACTTTGAGCTGGCACCGGTAGAAGACCTCCTCCAGCGCTTCGATCAGGCAGAAAAAGACTGCCTCGCGTTGCTGGCGGCGCAACTCCCTCTGCCCGCCTACGAACGGGTGCTAGACTGCTCCCACACCTTCAACCTGCTGGATGCCCGCCATGCCATCGGCGTCAACGAGCGCGCGCGATTCATCGGCCGCGTCCGTACTCTCGCCCGTGGCGTCGCCGAGCACTATGCCGAAGCGCGTGCCGCCCTCGGTCATCCCTTACTGCGGAGCCAAGATGTCAGCGCCTGAAGATTTCCTGCTGGAGTTGGGTTGTGAAGAATTGCCGGCGCGGGAACAACTACCCCTGCAAGATGCCGCAACCGAGATCGTGGGCCAATTGTTAGACAAGGCCGGACTGCAGTATGGGAACATCCGTGGCTATGTCACCCCGCGACGACTCGCTCTCTGGATTAAAGACGTGTCCCGGCAAAGTCTACCGCAGGAAACCCTGCGCCGTGGTCCATCTGTAGAGCGCGCCCGTGATGCGCAGGGCAAACCCACGGCGGCAGCAGAAGGCTTTGCCCGTTCCTGCGAGGTCAGCGTTGACGATCTGCTCACGCTGGAGACGGACAAAGGTCCCGTCCTCGCCTGGCGAGAGGTCGGCGCGGCCCAGGACAGTCACGTCCTGTTACCCGCGATCGCCAGCAAACTGGTGGCCAGTTTGCCCCTGCGCAAACGTATGCATTGGGGAGCGCGTCCCGATAGTTTTCTACGCCCAGTACGCTGGCTTTTGCTGCGTCAGGGCCAGCAGGTGCTGGACTGGCATGTTTTTGGTCTGAATGCCGACGGAGAAAGCTTCGGGCATCGCGTCCATCATCCCCAGGCGGTCCAGATTACCAACCCCGCCGATTACGCCGAGTCTTTACTACAGGCAAAGGTGATGGTGGACTTTGCAGAACGGCGCGCGCACATCGCCCGCAAAATAGTAGATTTAGCTCGTGAGATGGCCGTCAATCCCATCCTGCCAGATGCCTTGCTGGACGAGATCACCGGACTCAACGAATGGCCGGTCATTCTCGCCGGCAGTTTCGCCGCGGACTATCTGCGGGTGCCGGAAGAAGTACTGATTACAGTCATGATGCAGCATCAGCGTTATATCCCCTTGCGCGGCCAGGATGGGCGCCTGGTGCCCCATTATCTGTTCGCGGCCAACCTGCACAGTCTGGATGCGCAGGTCATCATCAACGGGAACAACCGGGTACTGCGCGCCCGATTGGCCGACGCTGCCTTCTTCTGGGATCAGGATCGCCAGGTCTCCTTGCAGACGCGACGGGCCGCACTTGCCGGAGTGCTGTTTCAGGACGGCCTTGGCAGCATTTTCGACAAAACCACGCGCCTGCAGACACTTGCAGCAGCCCTCGCGCCGCACTTTGCGGTGGATGCAGGCGACATGGACCGCGCCGCAGCACTTTGCAAAAGTGACCTGCTCAGCGGCCTGGTGGGCGAGTTCCCGGAATTGCAGGGCATCATGGGCGGCCACTACGCCCGACATGACGACGAAAATATCCGTGTTGCCACAGCCATCACCCAGCATTATATGCCCAGTGGGCGCGATGATGAAATTCCGGCAGATGCGCATGGGCAGTGCCTGGCTATCGCCGACAAACTGGACACCCTCTGCGGCTTCTTCGCCATCGGCAAAGTGCCTACTGGTGACCGCGACCCCTTCGCCCTGCGCCGCGCCGCACTGGGGGTGCTGCGTATTGTGCTGGATGCTCGGGTGCCCCTAAATCTGGACACAGCGGTAACCAGTACGCTGACCGCTTACGGCAGCGCTTTTGCCAAGAACAGAACAGAGACGCGGGCTGCAGTACTCGACTTCTTTCAGGATCGGATGCGTGTCTATTTCCGGGAAGAGGGCTTTCGTGCCGACCAGATCGCCGCCGTGCTCAGCCGCCAACCCCACGAGTCACTGGATGCGCGCCAGCGTCTTGAAGCCCTCGCCCTTTTCCAGGCCGAACATGCGGCGGCGGATGCTCTGGCGGCGCTGATCAAACGGATCAACAATCTATTACGCAAGGAAACCCTCTCCGCCGACTGGCAGGTGGACCCTCAGCACTTTATGGATCCCGCAGAAGGCGTACTCTGGGAACACTGGCAAGTCTTGGCGCAACCCGTTCATGTGCAGCTCGCAAAACGCCACTATGCCGCCACGTTAGACCTGCTCGCGGGCTTACGTCCATCGGTCGATCAATTTTTTGATGCGGTCATGGTCCTTGCCGAAGAGCCGGTGCTACGCCAGAACCGCCTCGCTCTGCTTGCCCAACTCCAGGAGGCGTTTCTGCGCATCGCCGACTTCTCGCAGTTACAGGGGGTTTGATGGGGCAACTGGTCATCCTTGATCGTGACGGTGTCATCAACGAGGACAGTAGCGCCTTTATCAAATCTCCCGCCGAGTGGCGCCCCATTCCGGGCAGTCTGGAGGCTATCGCGCGGCTGAACCGCGCCGGCTACCAAGTGGTGGTAGCCACCAATCAGTCCGGTGTGGGCCGGGGACTTTTCGATATCCGTACCCTGACCGCTATTCATCAGCGTATGCGTCAAGAACTGGCCGCCGTAGGCGGTCGGATAGATGCCATTTTCTTCTGTCCCCATGCTCCAGAAGCAGGATGCGCGTGTCGCAAGCCAGCGCCCGGCCTGTTTCGCGAGATACAGGAGCGCCTACAGATCTCGCTGGAACGGGTTCCCGCCATCGGTGACAGTATCCGTGATCTGATCGCCGCGCATAAAGCCGGTGCACGACCCATGCTGGTGCTGACGGGCAAAGGCCAACGCATGCATTTGGAAGCGGAAGCGGCGGGCGTCCCCATTTTCGCGGATCTTAATGCGGCGGTACACGCTATTCTCGGCATTCCGTGATACGTACCATTCGCAGCAGCTTGTTCTACATTGGCTTTACGATCTGGACCCTGGTCTGGGCCTTTTTCAGCCTGACCGTCACCCTGTTGCCGCTGACGGCGCGGGTCTGGACCAGTCGTTTATGGGCACGTACCGGCGTCGGCTGGCTCCATTGGAGTTGTGGCCTGCGTTATCGGGTTTGCGGCCTCGCCAACATTCCCGCCACGCCCTGCGTCATCGTCGCCAACCATCAATCGGCACTGGAGACTCTGCTCCTCTGGTGCATCTTCCCACGACTCTCCTATGTACTGAAAAAGGAACTCCTCCGTATCCCAGTGATTGGCTGGGGCCTGCACCTGTCCTGGCCCATCGGTATCGACCGCGACGCCGGCCGGCAGGCCTTAGTAGAGGTGATTGAAGAAGGCAAAATCCGCCTAGCGGCAGGCTTTAACGTCGTAATTTTCCCGGAGGGCACTCGCCACCCCTGCGGCGAGGTTGGCCCTTTCAGCAGCACGGCCGCTGGCCTGGCCATTCGCGCTCAGGTTCCGCTCCTGCCCATCGCCGTGAATAGCGGATGCTTCTGGCCACGCGCGGATTGGCGCAAATGGCCGGGGGTGGTCGAGGTGCAGATCGGCCCCGCACTAACCCCTGCAGGTAAAGCCGCTGCCCTCAACCAACAAGCGCAAGACTGGATTACGACTGCGATTGCAAAGATGGGGACAGTGCCTGCTGTAAAAGCGCTTTAACCAGAGTACCGGCGATGTCCTTACCCGTAACGCCTTCGATACCCTCCAGGCTGGGGACGGGGTTCACTTCCAGCACCAAGGGCCGCTGATCTTCAGCCAGCATGATATCCACCCCGGCAAAACCCAGACCCAGTGAAGCCACCGACAGGCAAGCAATGGCGGCAAAATCTTCCGGCAGATCCAGCAACGCCGACGCCTGGCCCCCGCAATGCAGGTTGCTGCGAAAATCCTCAGCAGAAGCATCCCTGCGCATGGCCGCAATCACCTCGCCGAAGAGAACGATTACCCGAAAATCCTGACGTCCTGGAAGAAAGCGCTGGATCATCGCTTCGTGTTGCAGATGGAGGAAGGTGTCCAGCATCCCCCGTGCCGCCATATCCGTTTCCGCCAGACTAACGCCAACCCCTTGGGAACCACTGAGCAGCTTGTGTACCAAGGGCGTACCCAGAGCAGATACCGCCAGATCACGCTGCCCCATCTGCGTGAAATAGGCCGTCTTCGGCACCGCAATCCCCGCGGTAACCAGGACCTGCAAAGAAGCAAATTTGTCGCGGGACAACTCCAGCGATTCCGCACTATTGAGGCAGCAGCTGCCTTCCCCCGCAAAATAACGGAGCAGGCGTGACCCTAAGTGCGTCAGCGGACCACCTACTCGCGGAATTACTGCGGTGCAGGGCGCCAAGAGAGAGGATCCGTAGTAAAGCTGGGTCTCGGTATTATCTAACAGCAGCAAGCAATGCTCAGGTTGAAGTAATACGGGTTCTGCGCCCACCGCGGCAACTGCGTCCAGCAGACGGCGGGTCGAGTACAACCCGGTATGGCGCGAGAGAATCGCAATGCGGGGCAGTGCAGACATGAGTTTAAGGAATATCCTCACGAAAACCCAGCAGTGGCAATTCACCGTGGGCGATGGAGCGCTCAATGAATCCAGCGCGACCGGGGGCGCGCTGTTCCAGTACCGCCCGCGACAGGGCGGGTTCACCGCTGATCGCAGCAAAAAGCACTTCCAGCTCCCAAGGATCCACCCGCAACGTCCCAAAGGGATTATCCTGCGTCGCAGGCCGCCAGAACAGGTTCGGCAACCATCCTTTACTGCACACTGCCGGAGCCAGATAGAGCACACGGCAACGTTCGGCGATCTCCCCCGGTGCCGGAATCTGCATCAGTTCCAAATTTTCATTCATACTCCCATCCATTTGTTTTTATGTGCACAAGCGCACCACGAGCCCATCTGTAAGGTGTAAACACAACACGCCACCCACAGCGATAATCATAAAGCCATTTACTTGGCAACGGAATTATTGTGGAGCATAATGGTCAACTACTTGAGAGGTGTAGAACATTTTCGTTCGCAACAAGCGGCTTAACGGCCAAGGAGACCATCATGAGCGACAACAGCACGCAGCAGGGCGTAGCGGGTCACGGCGC
>NZ_DAHVHY010000139.1 GCF_027322205.1 Acidithiobacillus sp. | reverse complement strand
GACCCCCCTGAAAAACATGGCATATTATCACTGTTTATAACGCTAATTGGAATTAGAGGTTCAACGTCAGGTATCCGCCGGAACCAGCAGGGTGACGGGAAAGTAAGTCAATGTCTGGGCGAGAGAAAGGCGAGGCTTGTCTTCGGCGGCATCGGGACGCACCATCTCTCCTGTAAACACGTTTTTCCATGTCCCGGTCAGGTCGGGGATCTCCACCGCTGTATCGGTCCATACCGGCTCGCACAGCGCAGGTACGTTTCATCGCCGAGCAGGGTGGCGATGGTGATTACGGTGCGCCCGTTCGCCTAGCGTGCACAGGCCACGACGTGGTCGGCCCCCCGTGCGCCATTGGCGGCAAGGGGCAGGTTGGCGCCGCCAGCAAATCCCACAGTTCGCTCCCCTGGTAGATGTCGGGTATGCCCGGCGCGTAGGCCTACTGGGTGGCTACTTCGGTGATAAACTGTCGGTATTGGATAAAAGAAAACCATAGATCTTTGTCCTGATGAAGGAACAGCGTGAATACTGAGAATTACTTTAAGGAAAGTAAAATATGAGCGAAGGATTACATACCCACGCACCGCACGAAGAAGCTGTCCATGAGGCGGCAGAATCCCATGGTCCCAAGAAGCACTCTCTGTACCAGTGGATAGCCATCTTTACAGCCCTCCTGGCGACGATCGGTGCCATTGTCAGCTACCAGGGGACCCATCTCATGAACGAAGTCCTGCTGGCCAAGAACGAAGCCGTACTGGAGAAAGCCAAAGCGACGGACCAATGGAACTACTACCAGGCTATCAGCACCAAAGAGCACTTGATGGATCTGGCCGTAGCCATGACACCAACGAGCAAAAACGCGCCTTTCCAAAAGAAGATTGCCAAGTACAAACAACAGAAAAAGGAAGTTCAGCTTCAAGCGGAACATCTGGATCAACTTTCCAGTTCCGCCAATCGGCACTCGGCGCAGTTGGATAAGCCACATAACGACATGGCCATCGCTATGATCTTTTTGCAGATCGCTATTTCCCTGGCCTCTGTTACTGCTCTGACCGGAAGAACATGGCTTTTCGGTATGGCTATCCTGAGTGCCATAGGCGGTATCGGATTGTGGGGCATGGCTTTGAGTTTGGCGTGATGCCCCTGCAGCCAGAGTGGTACACTTGGTACGGATGGAACGCCCGTATTTTCTTGTGGGTGAACCATAGGAGCCAAGCGCCTGCATTGGCGGAAACGGCTGCGTTACTGTCCAGCGTAGCCCAGCCACGCAATTTCCCGTTGTGGATAGCCTTGCTGGTCATCGCACATCGCCTCAAGCCTGGATGGATTTCTTTTGCGGTAGTTTGGAATTTCGTCATAGGTGAACTGGCAATATGGGCCGCCATAGCCACCATCAAACCCGACATGGATTATCCTCGCCCATTGACTGCACTGGGGAAAAAGGCGGTGGATGTGATCGGAAAACCGGAATATTGGCACAGCTTTCCGTCCGGACACGCGGCACTGGCTTTTTTACTGTTCGGCAGTTTGTTTTTTGGGACATCGCCTAAAGTCATATGGGTGTCCGCGCTGATATACGCATTGCTGGTTGCCTGGTCACGGATAGCAGTCGGGGCGCATTTTCCGACCGATGTCATCGGTGGTGCTTTTGTTGGGTTGGTCGGCGCCGGGTTGGCATGCTGATGTACCGTAGGACTACTTGTGGCAGGATACCCTGATGAGTGCAGTATTCGAGCGTTCAAAGCCCAAGCGCAGTGGGCATGTAAATACTGAGACCTACACCCTACAGGTGAGTGATCTGTCCGTGCAGGTGGTCAAGAAGCCTATTAAGAACCTGCACCTGGGGGTGCACCCGCCCACCGGTTGGGTACGTGTGGCGGCCCCGTTAAAGCTTAGTGAAGAGGCAATACGGGCAGCGGTACTCAGTCGTCTGAGTTGGATTAGAAAGCAGCAGCGGAAGTTTCTGGGGCAGGAAAGAATTTCTCCCCGTGAGTATGTTTCCGGAGAAAGCCATTATTACCTGGGCAGACGTTACCGGTTACGGGTGCATTCCACCACCCAAGCCGGACGCATTGAACTGACTCATGCGCACTATATTGATCTGCATTGTCG
>NZ_DAHVHY010000138.1 GCF_027322205.1 Acidithiobacillus sp. | reverse complement strand
CAGGTCGTCCACTCCGGGCAGGATCGCAAGTGGGACGAACTCTCCAACCTGCTGCAATCGCCTGCCATGCGCGAAGATAATGGCCTACAGCGCAAACTGATCATTTTTACCGAGCACCGCGACACCCTCAACTATCTCGCCGTCAAAATTCGTGGCCTGATCGGCAATGAAGACGCCGTGACCATGATTCACGGTGGCATCAAGCGCGAAGAACGCCGCAAGGTCCAAGAGCTGTTCCGTAACGACCCCACCGTCCGCGTGCTGCTCGCCACTGACGCGGCGGGCGAGGGCGTCAATCTGCAAAACGCGCACCTGATGGTCAACTACGACCTGCCCTGGAATCCCAACCGGCTGGAGCAGCGCTTTGGCCGTATCCACCGCATCGGCCAGACCGAAGTCTGTCATCTCTGGAATATGGTCGCCGCCGAAACCCGCGAGGGCGACGTTTTTCAGCGCCTCTTTGATAAACTCGAAGTCGAGCGCCAGGCATTGGGTGGTCGGGTTTTCGACATTCTCGGTGAGGTTTTTGAGGAAAAAAGCCTCAAGGACCTGCTGATCGAAGCCATCCGTTATGGTGCCGACCCCGAAGTGCGCGCCCGCATGTGGCAAAAAATAGATGGGGCACTGGATACCCGGCATCTGGAGGCCATCCTTCAGCGCAATGCCCTTTGCGAAGAGGTGATGGACGCCCGCCGTCTCTTCGCCGTCAAAGAAGAGATGGAGAAGGCCGAAGCCCGCAAGCTCCAGCCCTATTTCATCCGTTCTTTCTTCCAGCAGTCCTTCCAGCAACTGGGTGGTGCATTGCGCCCCCGCGAGGCGGGCCGCTACGAAATCACCCATGTCCCCGCCAGCATCCGTGAGCGGGACCGGCAAATTTCCGGGCGGGACCGCCGCAACAGCAATCCGGTTTTGCCCCGATATGAACGAGTCTGCTTCGAAAAACAGTATGTACGCATCAATGACCGTCCCAGCGCCGCGATGGCGAGTCTGCTGCACCCCGGTCACCCGCTGATGCAGGCGGTCACCGACATCGTCCTGGAGCAGCACCGTAACCAGCTCAAGCAGGGCGCGCTACTTGTGGACCCCGGCGACACCGGGCTGACGCCCCGGGTCCTGTTCATGGTCGATCATTCGGTAAAAGAAGGCGCCGACCCCACGCGTGTCGTATCCCGGCGGATGCAGTTTGTGGAAATCGACCCGCAGGGCAATACCATCAACGCCGGCTGGGCTCCCCATCTCGACCTGGAACCCATCGACCCGGCGGACAGGCCCTTGATTGCGGACATTCTGGCCGCCCCGTGGATCACTCAGAACCTCGAAGCGCAGGCGCTGAGCTACGCCTCTGCGCATCAGGTACCGGCGCATTTCAATGAGGTACGCCAGCGCCGCGAACTGATCGTGGACAAGACCCTGGCCGCCGTTCAGGAGCGGCTGGTCAAAGAAATCAACTACTGGTCGGATCGTTACATCAAGCTGCAAGACGATATTTCTGCCGGTAAGGACGTGCGCCTGAATCTGGAGAACGTCCGCCGCACCATTGATGATCTCTCTGCACGCAGGGAATCCCGCGAAAAAGAACTGCTGGCCATGCGTCACGTGATCTCGGCTACCCCCGTCGTGCTGGGTGGCGCACTGGTGATTCCGGCAGGACTGCTGGCCCAGCGCAAAGGCGAAACGACCGGCTGGACCGCCGATGCCGCCGCCCGTGCCCGGGTGGAGTGGATCGCCATGCAGGCGGTGATGGACGCGGAACGTACCCTCGGTCACGAAGTGATCGATGTTTCGGCACAGAAATGCGGCTGGGACGTCACCAGCATGCCCGCTGCCACTGACGGCAGACTGCCTCCTTCCCGGCACATTGAGGTCAAAGGCCGCGCCAAGGGCAGCAGTACCGTCACCGTCACCCGCAACGAAATCCTCTACGGGCTGAATCAGCAGGATAAATTCATCCTCGCCATCGTGCTGGTGGATGGTGAACAGCATGAGGGGCCATACTATGTGCGCAAGCCCTTTACGCAGGAGCCGGATTGGGCGGTCACCAGTATCAATCTGGATTTGGGGGAATTGCTCCGGAAGGGAGAACAAGTATGAGACTCCACAAGATTGTATTGAAGAACTTTCGCCTTTTCCCATCGCTGGAATGTACGCTGCACCCAGAGCTGACGGTGCTGGTGGCAGACAATGGCGGCGGG
>NZ_DAHVHY010000137.1 GCF_027322205.1 Acidithiobacillus sp. | reverse complement strand
TGCCGGGCAGGAGCCTCTGCTCCTGGCCCTCTGTCCGGACGGCCCGCGTTGTGGCCTGGCCTGGCTGGATGCCGCCGGAGGACGCCTCATGGTGCGTGAGGTAGCCGACACCGCCGTCGCAGATACCATAGCGCGGCGTCCCGTCGCAGAAATCATCGCCCCGGAAGATACGTCGCTTCCAGTCGGAATCGACCCGCAAAAATTGCAACTCCTGGAGAAAACCAGCTTTCAAACGCGGCGCACCGAGACAGTACTTGAACGCTATTTTGGTGAACGACTGGCGAGTTTCGGGTGCAATGACTGGCCCCTCGCCTTACGCGCCGCCGCCGCACTCCTGAATTATGCCGAGACCCAACTACGCAGCAGCCTGACCCAAGTCCAGCGAATTCATCCGGAGCGCACTGAAGAAGAGCTCTATCTGGATGCGACCGCCTTGCGGTCACTGGAAGTGGTGGAAAGCCTGCAAGGGAACGGTCCCACTTTGTTCAGCTTGTTGCAAAAAACCCAGACGGCCATGGGCGCCCGCTTGCTCCGTCGCTGGCTGCTACGACCACTACGCCAGGGACCCGTGCTTGCGGCCCGCCAGGAAGTCGTCGCAGCGCTTACCCAAGGCAGCGGGCCAGTCGCCATCCAGAAGGCCTTGCACGGTATCGCGGATGCGGAACGCATTCTCACCCGCGTCGCCCTGAATAGTGCGAGCCCCCGTGATCTCGCCCAACTCCGCAGCACCTTGCAGGCACTGCCCACGCTACGCGCCACCCTCGAAGAAACAGGGCATCCTGCACTGACTCCTTATCAGGAGCGCATAGCGCTCTTTACCGCCCTCCGCACGCTGCTGGAAGAGTCCTTAGTGGATGCCCCGCCCATGACCCAGCGGGATGGTGGCTACATTCGTGCAGGCCACGATGCCGAGTTGGATCGCCTGCAACAACTCAGCCAGAATTTGCAGGAGGTGCTGCGTGATCTGGAGCAGCAGGAACGCCAGCGCACCGGCATCACCCAACTCAAAATCCAGTTCAATCGGGTGCATGGCTTTTACATCGAAATCAGCCGCAGCTACCAAGGACCCATTCCCGACGACTATCGCCGCCGCCAAACCACCAAGAACGCGGAACGCTACATCAACGACGCCCTGAAAGTCATTGAAGATCAGGCCCTCTCGGCAGAGAGCCTGGCCCTGAGCCGGGAGCGCCTGCTCTTCACGCAAGTCCTGGAAGCGGCAGCCCCCGAAGTGTCGGCCCTGCAAGACGCCATGACTGCTGTCGCCGAACTGGACGGTCTCAGCACGCTGGCCGAACGCGCCATCACCCTGCACTGGTGTGCCCCGCATTTCGTCACAGAACCGGTTTTACACATCCGCGACGGCCGCCATCCCGTCGTAGAAGCCCAGATCGGCAGTAATTTCGTGCCCAACGATCTCGATTTTGATAAAGAACAGCGGATGCTGCTTATCACTGGTCCCAATATGGGCGGCAAATCCACCTACATGCGGCAAACAGCGCTCATCGTCCTGCTCGCCCACATCGGTAGCTGGGTGCCTGCCCGCGAAGCCATCATTGGCCCCACCGACCAGATTTTCACCCGCATCGGCGCTGCCGACGATCTGGCTGGCGGTCGCTCCACCTTCATGGTGGAAATGAGCGAAACAGCGCGCATCCTCCATCTCGCTACGGCACAAAGCCTGGTGATCCTGGATGAAATCGGGCGGGGCACCGCCACTTATGACGGCCTCTCCATCGCCTGGGCCACGGCCGAAGCACTGGTGGAACGGGGCGCCTGCACGCTCTTCGCCACCCACTATTTTGAATTGACGGAGATGGTTCTTCCCGGCCTGCGTAACGCCCATCTCGACGCTTTGACACAAGGGGATCAGGTCGTATTCCTGCATCGGGTGGAGGGTGGCCCGGCCGCGCAGAGCTACGGACTGGCGGTTGCCAAGCTTGCCGGGATTCCTGACCCAGTCGTGCAACGCGCCCGCCAGCGGCTCAGTCAACTGGAAGAAACCGCCCAGCAGCCAACCCGCAATACAGCGCCCGCCCAGTTGTCCCTCTTCCAGGCCGCTCCGCATCCGGCGGTATACCGACTGAGTCAGATGGAACCAGACCAACTCAGCCCCAGACAGGCACTGGATCTGCTCTACGTACTCAAAGAATTAGCACACTAAACAGGTTACGCGGCCTCATCGCGGTTGTTCATGTCAAGCAATGCCGTGCTCCGTGCCAAAGCCGCTACCGTCAGCGAGAGCCAACGGACGCATTGAGTTTACC
>NZ_DAHVHY010000136.1 GCF_027322205.1 Acidithiobacillus sp. | reverse complement strand
GGCTGCGATAACGACTGCGGCTGAATCGAAATACACATGTCGTGCATCGAGCGGAAACCACGCGGGTGCTACTAACACCAATGCGCTGTAAGCCCACGCGGCACCCGTGCCGGTGGCCACCAGGGAATTCATGTCTGGCGACAGGTGACGGTAGGCGATCAGTCCTGGCCTAAAAAACCGCCTACCGGGACCGAACAACACGATACTGGCAAGCACAAACTGCACCCACTCCCAGAAATGTGCAAAAGGGCTGGTGATCATTAGGGCGCGGTCAAAAGCGGGAAAGAAGGAGGCACCCATGGACAACACCAGAATCGCCATAGCCAGCACTGCAGCGACGATGACATCACGGCCCATGGCGCGCAAACTCGCACGGCGCTGGTCTGTCTCATTGCCATCCTGTCCCTCGTCTTCTTGAACAGGATGCGCGGCGTAACCCGCCGCGCTTACAATGCTGGCCAACTCGTTCGTACTGATCATGGCTGGAATGTAGCGTACATGCGCACGCTCGGTAGCCAGATTCACCACAGCCTCCAGCACGGCAGATTGCTTTCTGAGTGCGCGCTCTACGCGACCCACACAGGAAGCGCAGGTCATGCCCTCCACCACAAGATCAATCTCATCGGTCACCGGTGTGTAGCCGGTCTCGCGGATCGCTCCGGCAATGCGGGCGGCATCGAGTTGCTGTGGGTCGAAAAATACTTCGGCGCGCTCGGTCGCCAGGTTTACACTGGCCGAGGTGACTCCGGGCAGCTTTCCCAATGCCCGCTCCACCCTAGCGCTACAAGAGGCGCAGGTCATCCCGTCTATGCCAATCTCAAGCTGTCCACGAGTTTTTTCATCCATAAACATGCCCCCTCACGGTGATATCCGTTATGTCCAGTGGATTACCTCTCACAGACGATTCCTGTAAAAGCCTGCTACCACCCCCATCAGTCCATGATAAACATTAAGGCCCACTGCAAGGTCAAGCGTGGTTTTTGTGTTAGGACTGCACGTTCTGTCACAGACTCACCGATACAGCCCTGAAAACGTCTTCGCCGTGGAACGAAGATGAGGTTAGTTTGACCATTTTTGCATAGCGAATACCAACACCCTCCATGCGCTCTGTTTTACATTTTTCAAAAATGTTGTCAGAGTAATTACTCTGATTGAGATCTTCTGGTCGAATTATGTTAAAGCTTCGCCGCTACTTTCGTTCGCTGGCAATGTTGTCCTTGTTCCTTATTGGAACCTGGATGAGCAATGCTGCGGTGGCGATGCCACAGGACATATCCTGTGTTGAAATGCACGGGATGTCCATGATGGGGATGTCCATGGCGAACATGCCCTGTTGCCGGGATAACCCCGGCATGGACATGCGGATGATGGATCCCCATTCCGAAGCAATGAGTAGTCAGTGTATGGCCATCTGTGCACAGACGCATGCGCCTGGCGGATTGCGCTTTTCTGGAATTTCTGTCCCGACTCCCGTGTGGATTGGATCCGTGACATGGACCCACTCTCAGTTCGTTGCGAAGGATCATCCCGGTCTTTTTTCCCCTGAACCCTCTTACCATCCACCTCCGCTGCTTCACATACGATTGACCATTTAAGTTCTCCTCAGCAAGTAGGCACTCCTTTTTTCAAAGGAGAAATGTCATTGATTTGCTATGGAGATTTTCATGGATGCCAATCTATTGGAACGATTATCAGCCAAGAACAGCATGCGGCTTTTGGCCGGGATGTTACTTTGCTTTTCAACGGCCGCAGCATGCGCTGATCCGTTAAGTTTGAAGGACGCGCAAGCCATTGCCTTGCGTCAAAACCCGGGGCTCGGCGCGCTGACCCAGAAAATAGTAGAATTAAAACATCAGGCCGTATCCGTAGCCCAGTTGCCTGATCCGCATTTGTCTCTGGGTGCTGAAGATTTACCCCTCAACAATTTCTCCATGAATCAGCAGCAGATGAGTATGCTGAGTGTGGGGCTGAGTCAGACTTTTCCCTCCTTCGGTAAACTGGGGCTGGAAGGTCGACAAACGCGCGTGGAAGCTGCAGCAGCTACGGACACCCTGCAAGGCCAGTCCGCCGAATTAGTGTTGTTGTTACGCCGCGCCTGGCTGCAAGCGCTCTATACCGACAAAGCCATAATGACGGTCCGGCATCAGGAACAGTTGCAAGCCGAGAGCGTGCAGGCCGCACTGGCGCTCTACCGATCTGCACGGGGATCGGAGGCCAATGTACTCCGGACCCAACTGGCACGAGACGATCTTGCGAATGACATCAGCAAATTACAAGCCGAACGAACGCGCTATCTTGCACAAATTGCCCAGATCCTGAATCTATCGCAGCCACCTTCCATACAAAACCGATGGCCGCATCTCCCGTCGCCCAAAACCTTGCGAACC
>NZ_DAHVHY010000135.1 GCF_027322205.1 Acidithiobacillus sp. | reverse complement strand
GTTCTCCCGCGGATACCTTACGACTTATCGAGATTGAATTTCCGCGTCAGGCGCGACTATACTTCCACCATGTTGGCTTTGAGCGGGGTGTCTCATTCATGAAGTCGCGCGATCTGGTGTTGCGGGGTTTCGCCTTTCAGCAGGAGGGGCAATGGGTTTCCGTTTGCATTGACTTTGACCTGGCCGCCCAAGGCGATACTTTTCATGAGTCGCACGAAAAACTCCAGGCCATGGTCGAGGATTATGTGGCGGACGCGCTGATTGGTCCAGACCGTGACTTTGCGGGGCAGCTTCTGTCCCGCAAATCGCCCTTGAGATTGCGGGCTTACTATCATTTTATCGTGACCCTACAGCGGCTTGGGTTGTATCGCCTGCGACGGGTTTTGGCTGATGCCGTGCCGCTGGTTCCATCCCGACACAGTCCGGCGTGAGTGGGCATTACCCCCGTTAACTTGTGATGATGTCAAACGCATTTTGCGTGAGTTGGGATTTGTCCAGCAAAAGAGCAAGTCCGGCTCATCGCATGCACAATGGGTCAAGGATGCCGACAGAAAACGCTACAAGGTGACCGTTGACTGCCCCAATCGGCAATGGCCGTCACAAAAAACTGGTTCATGGATACATGCTCATCCTCAGCCACCTGGCGCACATAAGCGAGCAGGGACTCGGGCACACGCGGGGCATAATGGGACCTCGTGAGACAAGCGATGAGGTGGTGAGTGGTGGTTGGAAAGAGGAGGTGGCTGGAGCTTTTCCTTTTCCCGCCACCGCTCACCACCAGATCCCTGATTAGGCACAGGCTCAATCAAGACACCCCCCTTACGCACCCATAAAGAGGATAACGGTACCGAGAGGGGGGTGTTCTGGACCATCCACAAACGCCGGATCCTGGTTGATCGGAGGCGGAAATTCCGATAGCAAGACGCATGTGGACATCCGGCAGGGCAGGAGATAGGGGGTTGGGTTGCTGTTTCAGCCCGTCCTGTGCCGTTTGTTTGGGTTGAATAGCCGTTGGACGGGCCTTCGCTGACAGGTTTCCGCGTGTTGCCGTCCGCGCGGCGGATCACAGGCGCGACTATCCCGCCGGCGGCGCCGGAGTGTTTACTCTGGTATGGATGAGGCGGTTTCGATCTGGCTCGTCAGCCGGTTGCTTGGTAGATCTGATTGAAATAGATGTCCGCAATTTCTGACATCAGCTCCAGCGCCGCGTCGGCCCATGGCCCCGTGCCGACCCACATGCGGGTCCACTTGGCCCGATCGCAGAGTCTGTCATGGGTGTGCTCTTCTGCGCCCGGAAAGAGTCCCGGATCGGGGAGGAAACGGGTGATCTCGTCCACCAGTTGCCGGGCTGCTTCCTGGAAGGAGATGCGCTGGGCACTGGCGCGGGCGCGGATGGCCAGAAAGTGTTTGCGCACGACGCGCTGGCCGAGCCGGTTGCCGACGGTGAAGTCGTACCGCTCATTCACCGCATCGGTCAGGGCGGCGACGCCAAGTTCTTCCTCCCGCATGGTGGCTGCTTCCTTGACGACTGCCATCTCCTTGGATGCGCGTTGCGCCAGGGCGCTGGACAGGCTGGTCCGGTACTCCACGGTGGGCAGCATGTGGTCGTGGTCGTTGGCCGCTACCGGATAATCGCCCATGAACAGCAACACGTCAGCGGGGTTTTCGGCGGTGCGGCGGACGCCGCGTAAGCGGCCGATGGCCTGCGCGATCTGGGCGTTCACCTGGTCCAGGACAAATGCGCGGGCGTCGACCACGGTGGGCATGGGAAAATACGTGGTAAGCACGGTCTCGCCGCCGTTGGTCTCGATCTCCTGCGGTCCGGTGATGACGCTGCCATCCCAGGGCTCCAGTTCCACTCCATGCCGCTTCATAACGACGCGGTAAATGCTGTAGTTGATTTCGTATTCCTCCGGCGGTTCCAGTGGGGCGCCCCAGCCAAATAGAGCCTTGGCATCCTTCCAGCGGTTGTGCCCGCGATCGTCCTTGCCCCAGTGGCCGAGCATCATCACGTCATCAACAGTGAGATTCCATTGCTTCCGCGCCTGCTTCGGGTCCAGAGGGATGTTCAGGACCTGCATGGCGTCCTTCCATGCCTCGCTGCCGACGGCCAGGCCCCGGCGGTCCAGTGCTTCGGCAACCTTACCAAGGTTCATGCCCAGCGATTCCTCGTCCTGGTCGCCCAGGAAGGCCATCACCAGAATGTCGTGGAGAAATTTATGGATGACGCCGGCCACCGCGCCGTGACCGTAGCCCAGGAATTCCCGATCACCGTGGATGAGCCGCGTCCATTCACGCAACAGCCTTCGGACCTCGTTCACCACGCCGTGTTTCATCAGCGCCGCCTTGCCATGCTGCGCGCCATCCAGTATCTGCAGGATGTGGAGATGCGGCTGGTGCATGGCGATGGTGTGGATCTTGCCATCCCCGCC
>NZ_DAHVHY010000134.1 GCF_027322205.1 Acidithiobacillus sp. | reverse complement strand
CTGGGCGGATATTGAGGTGGAAAGTGGCCTGACCCATGCCGAGTTCATGGAAATCGGCAAAATCTATGATGAAGGCAAGGCCGGCATAATCACCTGGGGCATGGGAATCACCCAGCACAAGCACGCGGTGGCGACTATCCAGATGTTGGTCAATGTGCTCTTGCTCAAAGGGAATATCGGCAAGGAGGGCGCCGGCGCCTGCCCGATTCGCGGCCACAGTAACGTCCAGGGGGATCGCACCATGGGTATTTGGGAACGTCCGGCACCGGATTTCCTGGATCGTCTCGCCAAGGAGTTCGATTTTGAACCGCCCCGCGAACATGGTTATGACGTGATCGGCAGCATCACCGCCCTGGAAGAGGGATACGCCAAGGTCTTTTTTGGCATGGGCGGCAATTTTGCCAACGCCACACCCGACACGGCCCGTGTCCATAAAGCCCTGCGCGGGTGTGCGTTGACCGTGCATGTCACCACCAAGCTCAATCGCTCGCATATCGTCCATGGGAAGGAGGCAATCATCCTGCCCTGTCTGGGCCGTACCGAAATTGATATTCAAAACGGTCAACCGCAAGGGGTGACGGTGGAAGATTCCATGAGCATGGTGCATATCTCCCAGGGTATGCGCGCTCCGGCTTCACCCCACCTGAAGTCCGAATCCGCCATCATCGCGGAGCTCGCCGAAGCGACGTTGCCCCAGAGCAAAACGCCATGGCGTGAACTGGTCGCAGACTATGACCGGATTCGCGACCGTATTTCCCGCGTTGTTCCGGGTTTTGAAGACTTCAACGACCGCGTCCACAAACCGCGTGGTTTTCATCTGGATCTGCCGCCGCGCTCCCGGCGCTGGACCACCGCATCCGGCAAAGCCCATTTCATCGCGCAGGCGCTGAAAGCCATCACTGAAGATCGCTTTCAGCCGCAGACGGCAGCGCGGATATTTAATCTCATGACCATCCGCAGCCACGACCAGTACAACACCACGATTTATGGCTTAGAAGACCGTTATCGGGGCGTTTCCGGCGCCCGCAACATCTGCTTCATGCATGCCGCTGACATGGCGGAACTGGGATTCCAGCCGGACCGTCCGGTGGACATCACCTCGCACTGGCGGGATGGCGAGCGGGTCGCCCGGAATTTCGTCTTGGTGCCCTACGATATCCCGCGGGGCTGCGTGGCCGGATACTATCCTGAGCTTAACGTGCTGGTCCC
This sequence comes from Acidithiobacillus sp., assembly GCF_027322205.1. Lineage (GTDB taxonomy): Bacteria > Pseudomonadota > Gammaproteobacteria > Acidithiobacillales > Acidithiobacillaceae > Acidithiobacillus. The sequence goes on along the minus strand of NZ_DAHVHY010000134.1, from coordinate 1,267 downwards.
CCTCTCCAGCCATGCGGACCGGGCCAACACCCCCACCTCCAAGTCCATTCAGGTGACATTTGCGGCGGCGGCTCAGCGTGACTGAAACCACCCCTGAAGAAAGCGCGATGGAAAACCTGGTGATCGCCCTGATGCAGGCACTATGTGCCGAGCAGGTGCTGTCGCTCGCGAAAACCGGCAAGCTTCTGGGCATCCGTCGCAGCCAACTGGAGCGACTCCTGTTGCTCCTCGGTCATACCGATAGTTGGGGCGGCATGGACTACGTGGCCCAGGCAGAACGGCGGGGTCGCCCCGTCATCATCCTCACTGAAAAAGGACGGGCGCTATGCGCACAGATGCAGGCCTCGGCGGAATAAGCTGGTCTCCGGCGACGGTGCTGGAAAACCAGTGCGTGCCCTTGGTACACGAGGAAGCCATACTGCAGGAAGCTGCCATTTCGCTGGTGATCAACGGTGATCCCTACGCGGTGATGATGGCCACGCCAGATCATCTGGAGGACTTTTTTTGTGGCTTTCTATGGAGCGAAGGCGTACTGCGGTCCCTGGAGGAAATCATCGCCTGGGAATCGGTACATGTGGCCGAGGGTTGGGCACTGTATATTCAGCTCAGCTCGGCGGCAGCGGAACGCGTCGAACATAAGCGTCGCTGCGTGATCGGTGGGAGCGCTTGCGGACTCTGCGGGACACCCTGCTTCACCGGGCTGGTGCCTTTCCCGTCCCTGAAACGGGATCTAGTGACGACGGATACGGAGGCCATTCACGCGCTCCTTGCCACCATGCAGCAACTGCAGGATTTAAATCAGACTACCGGAACCGCACACGCCGCTGTTTTAGCTACGTCCCTTGGCATTCTGGTCCGCGAGGACATAGGCCGCCACAATGCCGTCGACAAAAGTATTGGTGCTGCGTTGCAGCAGGGCATTGCCTATGGGCAGACCACACTGCTGGGCGTTTCTTCCCGACTCAGCTTCGAGATTGCCCTCAAGGCTCTGGGCTTTGGCATACCCGTTGTGGCGGCCATCTCTGGAGTCAGCAGCCTGGCCATTCAACTGGCCGAAAGCCATGGTCTGACCCTGATCGGTTATGCCCGGGACAGGCGTATGACGGTCTACGCCCACGGTGAAAGAATCCGCGGCTGTAGCGAGTCGGTTTCCATGAATTGCTGATTTTTACCCCTCATCACTGCGTATTCCATATATAAACGTCCTCGGTTTTGCAGGATGCCGTAGATTTTGGATTGGGTTGACTGCACACATGTATCCGGCCTG
>NZ_DAHVHY010000133.1 GCF_027322205.1 Acidithiobacillus sp. | reverse complement strand
AACGGCCGGGTGGGGACGGTAGAGAATGAGTACGCGCCCGATGCGACCGACAATGTCGGCATGACTGGCGACGGACAAAGTCTCTACCATGTCATCCCGCTCGTCGTGGGGTACCTGGGGTAAACGTATCTTGATGAGTTCGTGGGCATGGATGGCGACTTCCAGTTCGGCGAGGACGCCGTCGGTGACGCCGTGGGCGCCGATCATGACGACGGGTTTGAGGGCGTGCGCTTGTCCACGCAGGGTTTGTCTGTGTTTGGCGTCCAGCATGGTATCCTCGTTCAGTCTGATTGGGCCGCTATGGTGTAGCGGCAGAGTGTACGTTTGCGGAGGGCGGGGGTCAAAGCCCGGGGGTGTGTTGTGGCCAGAAGTAAATCCAGTGAGAAGTGGCTGAAGGAACATTTTAAGGATCCATTCGTGCAGCGCGCGATGAAAGAGGGGTATCGCTCGCGCGCGAGTTACAAATTGCTGGAGATTCAACAGAAGGATCACCTGATCCGTCCGGGCATGCGGGTGTTGGATGTGGGCGCAGCGCCGGGTGGCTGGACGCAGGTGGCGGCACCGCTCATCGGCAAGAAAGGGCGACTGGTGGCGGTGGATCGTTTGCCTATGGACCCGGTGGCGGACGCCATGGTGATCTGCGGTGACGTCTATGAAGACGCGGTGCTGGCCGCCTGCCGGGATGCCCTGCCGGGTGGCGCTGATCTGATTATGAGCGACATGGCCCCCAATATGTCCGGTATTGCCAGCGTCGATCAGGCGCGTGCCATGGATCTTGCGGAGCTGGCGCTGGATATGGCCCAGCGCTGGCTGGTGCCGGGTGGTTCGCTGCTGATCAAGGTGTTTATGGGATCCGGCGCGGAGGATTTGCGCCGGGCGCTACGGCAGGATTTCAAGAAGATCGTGGTACGCAAGCCAGAGGCCTCGCGCGCGCGTTCTACTGAGCAGTACTGGCTGGCGCTGGACTTTCAGAGCGTTGCGCAGGAAAGGTTGGACAATGGCGGTGCGGGTTCCCTATAATCTGGCCCACGCGCAGTTAGCTCAGATGGATAGAGCGTCGGCCTCCGAAGCCGAAGGTCACTGGTTCGACTCCAGTACTGCGCACCATAATAAAACAAGTAATTACGACAATGTGCTGTGTTCCATATTGTTTTTTGCTCCATTTTTGCTCCACTAAACCTAGTCAGGGGGATCACACGGAGCGAATCATGGCCAGCATTACCGCAAGAAAGGACCGGGACAACTTCATCATTGGCTGGCAGGTGCGGGTACGCAAGAAAGGGTACCCACTGCAAGTCAAAACCTTTGACAAAAAGGCGCAAGCCCAAGCCTGGGCGCGGCAGATCGAAACCGAGATGGACCGGGGCATCTGGCAAGACCGGGGCGAAGCGGAGCGTACCACGGTCAACGACCTGCTGGACCGCTACGCCCGCGAGATACTGCCCACCAAGCGCGGGGATGCAGGCAAGGTGATGTCCTATATTCGGGCACTCCAGGCTGGCTTGGGGAAGAAGTCCCTGTCTGCACTATCCGCCAAGGATGTTGCAGAATACCGGGATGCCCGATTGTCCATAGGTTTGAAAACCCAGACGGTACGCCACGATCTGGCCCTCCTCTCTCGTGCCATCAAACAAGGCATGATGGAATGGGGCATTGCTCTCCCGGCGGGGAACCCCGTGCTGAATGTGAGAATGCCTGCGCCATCCAAGCCGAGAGACCGGCGCCTGATCGGCGATGAAGAAGCCAGACTCCTGGAAGTCTGCAATGATGCCCGCAACCACTGGTTATTTCCGATAGTGCGATTCGCCATGGAAACCGCCATGCGGGCGGGTGAAATGCTGGAAACTTTTGGGACTGCGGACCCGCAAACCGGTGTTCGCCCGCAAATGACCACGGGCCTGCTCTGGGGGAATGTGGATCTCGGTAAGCGCACTGCCCTGTTGCCCCATACAAAAAACGAGGAAGAACGCACGGTCCCGTTATCCAGCATTGCCGTAGAAGTGCTGAAAGGATTGCCCCGCTCCATAGATGGTCGCGTATTTGGTACAACTTACGAGGCCATTCACCTGGCCTTTGTGCGCGCCTGCAAGCGTGCGGGCATTGAGGACCTACGTTTCCATGACCTGCGCCATGAGGCCACCAGTCGCCTGTTCGAGAAGGGCTTGAACCCGATGCAGGTGGCCGCCATCACCGGCCACAAGACATTGCAGATGTTGAAGCGCTATACTCATTTGCGGGCGGAAGACTTGGCGAAGTTGCTGGGATGAATGCGGATCAAAGAACACATTTAGCAACAACGCTTCAGGCTGTTGCACTGGCGGAGCTGGGATATTTTGGTTATCAGGCCATGGCGGCAAGCCATTGGGGCATATTCGCATGGTCCCTTTTTCTGTTTCTTTGGTTGGAATCGGGCGCATTTTGGGCGCTCCAGGGGGAAGAAGATGAGCGGTAACATCATGGGGTTAATCGGTGTCACCATACTGGCGGCTATCGGCACCGCCGTT
>NZ_DAHVHY010000132.1 GCF_027322205.1 Acidithiobacillus sp. | reverse complement strand
CAGAGTAGCTAAACTGTGCTCACCAAAAAGCGGCAAAAAAAGCACAAAAATGCTCTTAATGGGGTAGACGAATTTTTTGTCTGTCCAGCCTGATGCCGGCTGATGGGGTTGCCCGGAAAGTTGATCGTTGTGCGGATAATCCTAAATTCGGCAGTTACCGCTGCTGATTTGGCAGGATTCCTTTGATAGGATTGGTTTTTCCCCTGTAATGGAGGCTCACCCTGTGGGTGATGATGAAAATCGGCCGCAAAAGCCCATTCCTGCAGCAGTAAAAGCCATGGTCGTGGACACACTGGGCGGTCGCGTTCAGGTATCCTGGGATCCGGAATCGGCAGCTACTCCCTTTGGCCAGTTGGTGTTCTTTGCTGAGTTTCTGGAGGTCAGCGGTTTGTTTGATGCCTGGGTAGAAGAATGCCCCTTGATCTACAACAGCCCCAACGCCCCGAAGAAGCGCGATGTATTGGGCACCTGGAATCTCTCCATCCTGGCGGGTCACCGACGCTACGCACACGTCACCGCATTACGTAGTGATGGCGTTAGTCCCCAAATCCTGGGGATGAGCAAGATCGTCAGCGAAGACGCTCTGCGCCGGGCGTTGGAGAAAATTCCCGAAGCCGAAGGGACTGAATGGATGCGCAAGCATTTGTTCAAAAGCGTGGCGGCGGCCTGTCACACACCCTGGATTCTCGATATCGACACCACCATCAAAACCTTGTTCGGGCATCAGGAAGGGGCTGAAGTGGGCTACAATCCGCACAAACCGGGGCGTCCGTCCCACGCCTATCACGCGTACTGGATGGGCAATCTGCGTCTGCTGCTGGATGTGGAAGTCACGGCCGGCAACACCACGGCCTCCAACCATGCCCAACCAGGGCTGAACCGCGTACTGGACTCCCTGAGTGCTGAACAGCGCCCTTATCTGGTACGTGGCGACTGTGGCTTTGGCAATGATGCCGTCATCCGCGAGATGGAGACCCGGCAGCAGCCCTATCTCTTCAAATTGCGTCAATCACCTCGCGTTAAACGTCTGTTGCAGCGAGCATTTACCCGCAGCGACTGGATGAGCGCCGGACAAGGCTGGGAAGGCCGCGAGGACAGCATTCAACTTGCCGGATGGCAGCAGAGCCGTCGGGTGGTCATTCTCCGGCGTTTGCTGAAGCAAAACCTGATCGCCACCCAGGAACAGCAGGGCCAACTGGAATTTGCTTTCGTGGACCGGCGCCAGACCAAGGTCTACGAATACGCCGTGCTGGTGACGGATCTCACAGAAAGCATTCTGGGCATCGCGCAGCTGTACCGGGACCGGGCGGATGCGGAGAACGGTTTTGACGAGCTGAAGAATCAGTGGGGTTGGGGCGGGTACAGTACCCGTGATCTGGCGCGTTGTCGGCTCTCCGCCCGCGCCGTGGGGCTGATCTACAACTGGTGGAGCTGGTATACCCGACTGGCCTTTCCGGAATCCCGGCGAGAGGCCATCACCAGCCGTCCATTGCTGCTGTCCGCCATAGGCCGAAGCACGAAACACGCTGGACAGACCCAGCTTTACCTGACGCCCATGCATGCCGCGCAGAAAAAGGTTGAGCGCGGAATTGAAAATATCCGCCGAGGCTTACGGGCTGTTCGCCAGACTGCGGAGCGGTTGCTGGGGCACCAGCCATGGGACCTCCTCGTGCGCTACATCGTCGCCCAAATTACTCAATCACCGTGGTTACCAGATGGGGCGATTCCTGCTCTGGCCGGGCCGTAACTGCTTTTTTTAGGATAATGATTTAATCTGAGATGTTGATGGCTTTGTGTATGCTGACGGTCACGTAGCGTGAGGGGCAAGGGGTAAACCCCCTCGAAGAGCTTGAACAAACGCGCCTTCTCCGCGGACGAAAGCGCGAGCAGTCTTGTATGCGTCGCATGGGGAGACTCTCGGGATCAAATTGATCCCGGGAGTCAGGCTGCGATCTCCTGTTAACGGCGAAAAATCTGTTACTGATTCCTATTGTCCCTGAACCGCCGACGATTGATCTTCAACTGGCGACCCGCCTGGGTTTTTTTCACGAAGTCCGCCGCCTCCCGAACAGGCACCTCCCACTCGGCATGTCCGAGCGCGTGTGCGAACCGCAGTAGAGACAACAGATAATCCTGCTGAGTCTTGCGGCTACGATTTTCCCGCTCGATCGTCTCAGAACGGACCATTTCTTGTAGATCTTGTAATGTGATTTCACCAAGGCGGTGGACCGCGTGCGCATGGCAATAAGGCAGCAGCATGCCACTCACGCGCCTCAAATGGATGCGGTATTCTGACTTGGGCCCCTTGAACGTGCTACGAAGCAGATAGGACAAGGAGTTTTCGCTAATGGGCGCTTGTAGTTCGGCCATCTCGCGTTTTTGTCGTGCCTGTTCAGCCTTGTCAATATCGGCAAATTCTGGTGCCGGTTTGCGGGCGCCGATATACGAATTCACGACTTCTGGCCGTTGGTGGCCCAGTTCAGCACTGATGACCATTCGTGCGTTGTGATCTACCTCCCCGCGCGTGGTGCGGCCACCGGTAAAG
>NZ_DAHVHY010000131.1 GCF_027322205.1 Acidithiobacillus sp. | reverse complement strand
ACAAAGAGCATCCGCCCTTTGAAGCCCGCAGCCTGCAGCGCCTCGAGCAGATTCAGGGTGCCATAGAAATTGATGTCAAAGGTTTCGCGGGGGCTCTCGAAGGAGGCGGGTACGAAGCTCTGGGCGGCCAGGTGCAGGACGGTGTCAGGCTGAATGGCGGCCACCGCGGCGGTCAGGGCGGCGCGGTCGCGCAGATCCAGCCCGTCGGGCAACGGCACGCAGGGCAGCGCCGCCTGCACGTACTGGCCGACGAAGCCGTTGGCGCCGGTGAGCAAGAGTTTCATGCCGTTATCATTTCCGCAAAAAATCCTCTAACAAAATGATGCGTCCTTCCCTTTGCGCCTTAACAAAATACCGTCGGTCGGCAGTAACCAGCGTGGCTTCCGGATGAAGCAGAGCCAGCGCGTGGTACAGGGTATCAAAAAGATGATGCCCGTATCGCCGGGAAAGGTCGATGGCCAGCGTATACAGTTCCGACCCTTCGGCAACCCGGAAATCCAGCCGCAACAGATCTTCCATATCCTCCTGGGCAGTATCGGGTTTTTCACGCGCCAGCACCGCCGCCATTTCCGCATAAAAGTGCGGCGGTTGAACGGCCTCCGCAACACCGGACAGTGTTTGCTTCAACAAGGCTATGGCCTGAGGGACGTGGTCTTCTTCAGCCCGAAAACGCAAAAACCACTTGAGTGCGACACTGGCATCAATGACCCAGTTCACGGACGGTCCCGTTCCCTCGCCTCCCGGCACTCGTCCGTACCCACTATCGGCGCGGACTCGCGACGCTCCAAAATACGGGTGGCGGCTTGCCGTGCGCGATCCTTGCGCTGCGCACGATCCACCGCCTCACGCATTAAAGCAGCGATAATGGCGCTTTTGTTTTCTTTGCAAAAGGTCGCATTAAATGCAACTTTCACATCGTCAGGAACACTAAAATTGACTGTAGCCATCTTGAAACGCCGTTGTTGAAAAATTCAACAACCACTATAGGTCATCCTCTACCCGGCCGCAACGCATCAGCCACATGGTCACCCCGAAACGCCGCCCACTCCCGCTCCACGAAGGCCGTGAACTCCGCGCGGAAGCGCTCCGGGGCGAAGCGCAGGGCGTTTTCGCGGCAGGCTTCCGGGGTAATGGCCGCACCCTCGCCCTCGAAGCGCTCCACGGCGGCGATGATGGCCGCGACGGATTGTTCGTTGAAGCATACGCCGGTGGGCGCCGGGGCCGCATCCATGCCCCCGGCTTCCGGCAAAGGAATAATGGTTTCCAGCACCCCGCCCTTGCCAAAGGCGATCACCGGCGTGCCGCAGGCCTGGGCCTCCAGGGGGGCGATGCCGAAGTCCTCCTCCGCCGCGAACACAAAAGCGCGCGCCCGTTGCAGGTGGTCGCGCAGGGCCTCTGCGCCCGCAAAGCCCAGCAATTGCACGTTCGGCCCCGCCTTGGCCCGGACCTTGGCGAAATCCGGCCCCTCCCCGATCACTATCAAGCGCTTGCCCGGCATGGCGCTGAAAGCCGCGACGATCAGGTCCACCTTCTTGTAGGGGACCATGCGCGAGGCGGTGACGTAGAAATCCTCCTTGTCCCGGCACAGGGGAAAATCCGCCACGTCCACCGGCGGATAGATCACGGTGGACTCCCGCCCGTACACCTTGCGAATGCGCCGGGCGATGTGGCGGGAAATGGCGATAAAGGCGTCCACCCCGTTAGCGGTACGGACATCCCACAGCCGGACGTAATGCAGGACCACCTTCGCCAGCCAGCCCTTGATGCCCCGCTCCAGCCCCGCCTCATGCAGATATTGATGCTGCAGGTCCCAGGCATAGCGTATGGGGGAGTAGCACATGCACAGATGGCACTGATCCGGCCCGGTCAGCACCCCTTTCGCCACCGCATGACTGCTGCTGATCACGAGGTCATAGGCCGAGAGGTCGAACTGCTCTACGGCCAGCGGCATGAGCGGCAGATAACTCCGGTATTTTTTTCGGGCCTTGGGCAGGCGCTGGATAAAAGACGTGGTGACTGGCTTGTTGCCGATGAAATCGCGCTGACCGGCGGGCAAAAAATCCACCAGACCGAAAAGATCCGCTTCGGGATAGCACCGGAGCATCTGTTCCAATACCCGCTCGGCGCCGGCGTAAACCACCAGCCAGTCATGGACAATGGCTACTCGCCGCATATGGTCTCGTCATCGTTCATCTCTGCGGCCATCTCTCGTTGGTGACGAACCTTGGTCTCCCCAGACATTCAGGTTCCGGGGCATTACTGATGCAAGACTAAGCCCGAAAGCCGATATTCGGCAAGACTAGCCCCGAAACTGCCACCGGGGACGCTTCACCGTCGCGCCTTGATTGGTCAGTACCGCCTGCGCCCCCCCTCTGGCTGCTGGCGTAACCACAACGCCCTTTCCTTGGCTTCGCCGAACAGACAATATCACCGTGCGCATGCTGCTCTCACCGCATCCACTCATTTCACAGCCTGCTCTTTGCACTGGCATGGTAGTGGAACTGATGTTTACCATTTTGTCACTGAGACAAGAGCGGCCCCGCGCCGGTGGCGTTTTTTAGGCTGTCTCCGGGAGGAAGATTTCCCTTCTGATGGGCAATGTTGATAAAATGGG
>NZ_DAHVHY010000130.1 GCF_027322205.1 Acidithiobacillus sp. | reverse complement strand
CTTGCCCAGCAACTCCTGCGCCGCCTTTTCCACCTGGGCAATACTATTCACCACCCGCACCCCGCCGGCTTTGCCACGCCCACCAGCATGGACCTGGGCTTTGACGACCCAGGCCGGACCACCCAGTTCACGGGCCTGATTCACTGCCTCCCGCACCGAGAAGGCGGGAATGGCTCGGGGCACCGGCACCCCTTCTTCGGCGAGCAGGCGCTTGGCCTGATACTCATGCAAATTCATGAAGTTTCCTCACAAACGACGCACCAGCGCTGCACTAAACTCCGCTGTACTCAGGGCGGGCACATCACCGCGCAAGGCCGCCAGGTCACCGGTCACCTCGCCGCTGGCGATTGCCGCATTCATGGCCGCCACGATGCGCGTCGCCGCCTCACCCCAGCCCAGATGGTCCAGCATCATCACCGCCGATAAAATCAGCGAGCTGGGATTGGCTTTGCCCTGCCCGGCGATGTCCGGTGCCGTGCCGTGGGTGGCCTCAAAAATTGCATGGGTATCCGAGAGGTTCGCGCCGGGTGCCATACCAATCCCCCCTACCTCTGCCGCCAGGGCATCGGAAATATAGTCGCCGTTGAGATTGAGAGTTGCCACCACCGCATAATCCTCCGGACGCAGCAGAATCTGCTGGAGGAAATTATCGGCGATGACATCCTTGATGATCAGCTTGCCATCGGCAACAGCCTGTTGCTCTGCCTGCTGCGCGGCTGCTTTGCCTGCGGTTTTGGCGATAGCCGCTTTCTGCCGCCAGCTGAAGACCCGTCCGGCGAACTCCCGCTCGGCCAGGGCATAGCCCCAGTCGCGGAAGCCGCCCTCGGTGAACTTCATGATATTGCCCTTATGCACCAGACTCACCGAAGGCTTGCCATGCTCCAGCGCATACTGGATGGCGCGGCGCACCAGACGCTCCGAGCCTTCCACCGACACCGGCTTGATGCCGATGGCCGAACTGGCCGGGAAGCGGATTTTGCTGACCCCCATCTCTTCCTGCAAAAAGCGCAGGAGCTTTTCTGCCTCGGGGCTGCCCGCCGGCCACTCGATACCGGCGTAAATATCCTCGGAGTTTTCCCGGAAGATGACCATGTCGACCTTTTCCGGATGGCACACGGGGCTGGGCGTACCCGCAAAATAACGTATCGGCCGCAAGCAGACGTAGAGGTCCAGATCCTGGCGCAGCGCCACATTGAGGCTGCGGATTCCGCCACCCACCGGGGTTTCCAACGGCCCCTTGATGGCGACCTTATACGCACGGATAGCGGCCATGGTTTCTTCGGGAAGATACTGCCCCTCACCGTAGAGCGTCACCGCCTTCTGCCCGGCAAAAAGCTCCATCCAGGCAATCCGTCGCTGGCCGCCATAAGCGGCCTGTACCGCGGCATCCACCACCGCACGCATGGCCGGCGTGACATCACAACCGATCCCATCCCCCTCGATGAAGGGAATAATGGGTTGATCGGGCACCCGCAGCACCCCATCCACCTGGGTGATGGGCTTCCCCTGAGCCGGAACCTGAATATGCGCCATGGTCACGATACTTTCTCCAGTTGTTCGCTGGCCCAGGACAAGGCGCCGCCCTTGAGAATCAACTCCAGATCACGGGCACTCGCCAACTGCGGCATGACCGGAATATCCAGCCCTTGGGTTTCATCGCGCAGCGTCAGCGCCTGGCCCAGCGCCAGCCCCCTGATATCCAGACTGAGCTGATCCCCCGCCTGCACCCTGGCATAATCCGCCGCGTCCACGAAAGTCAGGGGCAAGATGCCGAAGTTGATGAGATTGGCGAGGTGAATGCGCGCAAAAGATTGCACCAGCACCCCGCGCACGCCCAGATAACGGGGCGCCAGCGCCGCATGTTCACGGCTGGAACCCTGCCCGTAATTGTGGCCCGCCACGATAAAGCCACCCCCGGCCGCCTTGGCGCGGGCCGGGAAGGTCTCATCCACCATATGGAAGACAAACTCCGAAATGGCCGGCAGATTGGAGCGCAGCGGCAGCACCTTGGCTCCGGCCGGCATGATGTGGTCGGTGGTGATGTCATCTTCCAGCCGAATCAGCACCTCGCCCTGCAGGCTTGCTGGAGCGGCCTGCCCGGTGGGGAGTTTGGCGATGTTGGGGCCACGGATAATCTCCACCGGGCCGCCTTCGGCGGCAGGGGCGAGCACCATACGGTCATCCACCAGAAAGTGCTCCGGCACTGGCACGTGAATGGGCGCCAGCCCCAGATCGCGGGGATCGGTGATCACCCCGGTCAGGGCACATGCGGCGCAGGTTTCCGGGCTCGCCAGATACACCGCCGCATTCTTGGTGCCCGAACGCCCGTAGAAATTGCGGTTGAAGGAACGGATCGACACCCCTTCCGTGGGCGGCGCGAAGCCCATGCCGATACAAGGCCCGCAGGCTGATTCCAGAATGCGCGAACCGGCCCCGATGAAGTCCAGCAGGCCGCCATCCCTGGTCACCATTTCCATGACCTGCCGCGACCCCGGCGACACCCCCAGGCTGACGCCGTCAGCGACGACCTTACCCTTGAGCATGCTCGCCACGGTCATCAAATCCGTGTAGGACGAGTTGGTGCAGGATCCGATAGCCACCTGCGCCACGGGCG
>NZ_DAHVHY010000012.1:33178-41537 GCF_027322205.1 Acidithiobacillus sp. | reverse complement strand
TTGTCGCTGGAAGCGGAGAGTCTGGTCAGTCAGGTACTGGTGGCGAATGGCCAGCGGGTACATCAGGGGGAAGCGTTGCTGCGGGTAGCGCCTTCCATCAATGACCAGCTCCAGTTGCAGCAGGCGCAGATCGGCGTGCGCTTCGCCCTCACCGACCAGCAGCGCCTGGAATCCCTGCGCACCCGGCAACTGGCGACCAATGCTGAGGTGCAGACCGCGCAGCAAACCCTCGCCAAAGCGCAAGCCACCCTCCACGATCTACAGGCGCGTCTCAAGACCCTGCAAGCTGGTGTAGTGCGTGCGCCCATCAACGGCGTCGTCGAAACGGTATCTGTGCACCAGGGCGATCTGGTTCCCGCCGGTCAGCCTTTGCTGCGCCTCAGCACGGGCAACGCCCTGCGCATTGTGCTAGGTGTCGAACCGGAAGATCTGCCCCGCGTCAAAGTGGGCGACGCCGTGCAGCTCCGTCCCGTTTACGGCGATCAGTCCCCATTATCAGGCGAGATTCAGCAGATTTATTGGCAAGTCGATCCCAAGACACGCCTCGCCCAGGTGGTCGTCCCCATGCCCGCTACCCCCAGTCTGCTGCCTGGGGCCATGGTTCGTGCGGAGATCGTCCTGGGACGCCAGAAATCTCTGGCTATTCCCGACAGCGCTGTTTTGCAGCAAGGCGGCCGGTCCTATTGTTTTGTGGATGTCCGGGGTAAAGCGCAGCAGCGCTGGATTGAGACTGGCTGGCGCGAAGCGGGCTGGATTGCGGTCAGTAAGGGGTTGCAGGCCGGAGAGCCGGTGGTCAGCCTCGGCAATTATGAGTTACAGGATGGCATGGCCCTGCGCGTGCCGGCGAAATCCTGATGGGTGACTGGCTGCAGCGGCCCCGCCGTTCCCTGTTGTTCATGCTGCTGGTATTAGTGCTGGCGGGCTTGTTGGTGGCGTTGAAAATGCCCGTGGCCCTGTTCCCGGATATCATCTTTCCGCGCATCGTAGTCTCCGCAGACTCGGGCAATATGCCTATCGGGCAGACCCAGGTCGCCGTCACCCGCCCGCTGGAGCAGGCCTTGCGGGCGGTGCCGGGGGTTCAGCGTATTCGCTCCACCACGGCCCGGGGTGCGGCGGAGATTTCCGTGCAGTTTGCCTGGGGCACCGATATGACCTCGGCCTTGCTGCAGGCGGAATCGGCCGTCAACCGGGTACTTCCGAAGCTGCCGCCCAATACCCGCTTCAGCGCCCGGCGCATGGATCCGACAGTGTTCCCCATTCTCGGTCTCTCCCTGACTTCCGATCGCCTTGACCCGGTCGCCCTGCGCCATTATGCGTATTACGATTTGCGGCCCTTGCTGCTGGCTGTCCATGGGGTAGCTCAGGTGGATATTCAGGGCGGTGCGCAGGCGGAATACCAGGTGATTGTCGACCCCATGCGTCTGCAAAGCTACGGGCTCAGCCTCGCCGATGTCGAATCCGCTCTCGCTAACAGCAATATCATCACGGCCGTCGGCCGTCTCCAGCGCCATTACCGCCTTTACCAGATCCTCAGCGAAAGTCCCCTGAAAAATGCCCGGGATATCGGCCACACCATCCTCAAAACCGGCGCCGACGGCGTGGTGGATCTCAGTGATGTGGCGCAGATTCGCCCCGGCACCGTGCCCCAGTGGACCACCGTCACCGCCAACGGTAAGCCTGCGGTGCTGGTCAACATCAAGCAGCAGCTCGGCGCCAACACGGTGGCGATTGATCACGCCATCCGCGGCCTCCTGCGGAAAAATGTCGGCAGTATCCCGGTCGGGGTGAAAATCAGCACCTGGTATGACCAGAGCCAGTTGATCACAGCGGCCGCATCCAGTGTCCGGGATGCCATTTTTATCGGAGCCGCACTGGCCGCACTGGTGCTCCTCGCTTTCCTCCGCAATCTACGAATGACCTTCATCGTTGCCATCGTCCTGCCCAGTGTATTGCTGGCCAGTGTGGTGATTCTGTATGTGTTCCATCAGAGTTTTAACATTATGACCCTCGGCGGTATGGCGGCAGCGGTGGGGCTGGTGGTGGACGATGCGGTGGTCATGCTGGAACATATTATGCAGCGCATTTCCGAGCATCCCGGAGAACGCGTTTCAGTGCTCCATTCCGCGCTGGAAATGAGTAAGCCGCTGGCGGGTTCTTCGGCGGCGACGATCGTCATCTTCGCGCCCCTGGCCTTTTTGTCCGGGGTGACCGGGGCTTTTTTCCAGGCACTGGCCATCTCCATCTCCGCCGCGCTGATCATTTCCTTTTTGGTCGCCTATCTGGCGGTGCCCCTTCTGGCGGACGCCCTGCTGACCAGCCTGGATGCCGAAAGGGCCGAGCGGCCGGGTCGTCTCCTGGGCTGGACCAGTTTGCATTATGGCCAGGTGCTGGAGAAACTCTTGCGACGCCCCATACTGCTGGTGCCTGTTTTGTTCGCTTTTCTGGCCCTTGGGGGCTGGTCCTATACCCAGGTGGGCAGCGGTTTTATGCCCTCTATGGACGAGGGGGGCTTCGTCCTCGACTACAAGGCGGCCCCAGGCACATCCCTCGCCGAAACCGACCGTTTGCTGGGTCAAGTGCAGCAGATTCTGGCCAAGACACCGGAGGTGGCGAGCTATTCCCGGCGCACGGGTCTGCAACTGGGTGGCGGTATTACGGAGGCCAATACCGGAGACTTCTTTATTCGCTTGAAATCCCATCGCAGTCGCAATATCTGGCAGGTAATGCAGAATGTACGCGACAAAATTAACACGCAAGTGCCCGGTCTGCGGGTAGAAACCGGACAGTTGATGGAGGATCTGATCGGTGATCTTACCGCCGTACCGCAACCTATAGAAATCAAGGTGTTCGGTGCGAATCCCCGGACGCTGGAAAAAGTCGCAGGACAGGTGGCGCGCCGTATCGGGAAAGTATCGGGTGTGGCGGAGGTCTTTGACGGTGTGACCATTGCCGGGGACGCGGTGGATATTCATGTGGATCCGGTCAAGGCGGCGCTGGCGGGAATGACGCCGGGGCAGGTAACCGCGCAGTTACAGGGCCTGATGGAAGGCAGGGTGGTCAGCCTGATTCCCCAGGGGCAGGAGATGGTCGGGGTGCGGGTGCGTGCGCCCCATGATCTCTGGAATGAAATTCGCCGCCTGCGGCAATTACCCATCGTCGCGCCGGATGGCCATTATCTGGCCCTGGGACAGGTCGCGCGGATTCAGATCAAGGCCGGACAGGCGGAATTACAAGCCGAAAATCTGAAGCCGATGGTTGCCGTCACGGCACGCATCGAGGGGCGGGCCATGAGTACGGTTATGGGTGAGGTGGAAGCCCGGCTGGCGCATCTGTCCCTGCCGCAGGGTGTGTATCTGCAATACGGTGGCCTCTACCGGGAACAGCAGAAGGCCATGCACGAACTGGCGCTGGTCCTGCTCGCCGCCATTCTGCTGGTGGCGGTTCTGCTGCTCTTTCTCTATGAGCGCTTCACCATCGTTCTCAGCATTCTGGCGACGGCATTGCTCGCCCTCGGTAGTGTCTTTATCGGCCTCTGGATCACGGGAACGCAACGCAACATCACGGCGATGATCGGTATCACCATGATTGTCGGGATTGTTACCGAAACCGCTATTTTTTTCTTTGCCGAGGCGCAGAATAGCGACGTCGCTGAACTCGTCAGGGCGGGAAGGACGCGTCTGCGACCGGTTCTGATGACGGCCATTATCGCCATACTGGCCCTGATGCCCCTGGCACTGGGCCTGGGAGCCGGGGCGGAAATGCAGGCCCCCCTGGCCATCGCCATCATCTCCGGATTGCTGGCGGAGTTGCCCCTGGTTCTGGTCGTGATGCCGGGTATCTATGCCGCTCTGGAGGGCTTTAGCCGACGTATGGCGCGCTCGTCCGCGGAAAAGTCATAATAGCTTTGCTACGCTTTTACTGCGTTGATTGTTCAGCCCGACGGGCAACATGCTTCGGTGGACAGAAGCGATAACCAAAGCCGGGGATGGTCTCCAACCATCTGTGTGCCCCCGTATCCTCCAGTATCCTCCGTAATCGGTAAATTTTTACTACCAGCGTATTCGGTGCGATATATATCTTTTTCCCTTCCGCGAGGACTTGCAGAAGCTGCTGATAGGATATCGCCTGGT
Source organism: Acidithiobacillus sp. (assembly GCF_027322205.1). GTDB lineage: Bacteria > Pseudomonadota > Gammaproteobacteria > Acidithiobacillales > Acidithiobacillaceae > Acidithiobacillus. Next base: position 37,407 of record NZ_DAHVHY010000012.1, on the reverse strand, counting down.
CAGGGTGTGTCACCATATATTCAAAGAGCCTGAAAAGCTGTTTTGGCAGATAAAGTTCCTGATCGGATATCGACACCCTGCGGGAACGGGGATCTAATTGAATCTGCAAGGGTAATTTTGACAGTTCCATGGGGTGGATAGTTATCTCGTCATCAAGCCTGCGGAGATGGGCCATCAGTAACCCTTCCCCGAGAGTCCACGGTATAAAGGCGACTGCACCGGCCTCAATCGCGGCGACCGCTATCGATCCGCTGTTTACTTCCGTACTATCTCCTATGACCAGAAAGGGTACTGACTTATGGGCGATATCCTGTATATTCTGGAGATAGTCGCGGTAGTTATCCAACCATCCATTGAGTATCACGTTTTTTACCTGTAAGCTCTTGTCTAGTCCATTTATATCACGAGTAGAATGAATCCGGTGAACGGAATATCCATTTCGTTCTAAGGCATATTCGATATCATATACTATTGTGCCAGTCGCCTCTGGTGAGACTAACAATATTTTCTGTTCCGCTCGATAATTATGTATAGAGGTTGGCATATGCAGCCATGCCAGGCCTTCCAGTAATGTCGTGTGGGCGTGTTGTAGATAAACGGCACCTAAGAGGATGCTAAACATTAGTATGACTCCATACTGATTATCGTTGGATTATTCATATTCATAATGATTGATCATCGGATCATGAAATTTTATTGCTGCAAGGCGATGCCCGACTATCCGCTACTACCGCATTATGGTAACTCTCGCACATGACACTATTGTGACAAATTTGTGACACTAAGGTGACGATTGCCAACAAATGAAGCGGGCACTGGTCGTTAAAGGAAAATAGATCGCATGGCGATCGCTGCGCTTGGGGGCCACAGGGCTGCCCATCCGGCCCTTTCAGCTTTATGATAGGAAGGAGGCAGAAGGAAACCACCATTTGAGCTATAGCGCCGAACAATTCACCGTCCTCAAGGGACTCGAACCCGTCAAGTTGCGTCCGGGCATGTATACCCGTACGACTTGCCCCACCCACATCATTCAGGAAGTGATCGACAACGCCGCCGATGAGGCCCTGGCCGGACAGGCGACGCGCATCGACGTGACGGTCTGTGGCGATGGTTCGGTGATCGTCGAGGACAATGGCCGCGGCATCCCGGTCGGCATCCCGCCCGGCGAGTCCCGCCCGGCGGCCGAGCTGGCCTTCACCACCCTGCACGCGGGCGGCAAGTTTGATAAGACGGATGTGGAGTCGGCCTACCGCTTTTCCGGCGGTCTCCATGGGGTAGGCGTGGCGGTCACCAATGCCCTGTCCCAGCGGGTGGAAGTCGAGATCAAAACCCGCGACCCCCAGGGATCGGGGAATGGTCGCTATCGCCTGGTGTTTGCGCAGGGGGACGTGAGCGAAGCGCTGACCCGGCTGGAAGACTGCGGCCCGCGCACCCATGGCACGCGGGTTCAGGTATGGCCGGACGGGCAGTATTTCGACTCGGCCAAAATCAATATCCGCGAGCTCACCCATCTCCTGCGCGCCAAGGCCATTCTCCTCCCTGGCCTGCAAGTGAGCCTCACCCTCCCGGAGCAGGAACCCGTCGTCTGGAAATATAGCGAAGGTCTGGCGGAATACCTCGCGGAAATCGTCGCTGATCTCGAACTGGCCACGCCGATTTTTGCGGGAGCCTCCTATCAGGACGGGGACAGTAACGGTTTCGCGAAAGGGGAGGGTGCGGGCTGGGCGCTCTGTTGGATTAACGGCGCCGCCCCTAACCCGGAAACTTACGTCAATCTGATCCCGACGCTGGACGGCGGTACCCACGAGTCGGGCTTTCGGGCCGGGGTTTTTGAGGCTGTGCGCAGTTTTATGGAGCACCACAGCCTCGTCCCCGCCAAGCTCAAACTGGTACAGGATGATGTTGCCGGTAAGATGGCGCTGGTGCTGTCGGCTCGCGTGCTCGATCCGCAGTTTCAGGGGCAGACCAAAGACAAGCTCACCAGCCGCGACGCCCATAAGCTGATGGCGCAGACCGTGCGTGATCCGCTGGAACTCTGGCTCAACAGTCATCCGGATGCGGGGAAGGCGATCGCAGATCTGGCGATCCAGAACGCCCAGGCCCGTACCCGCGCCGCGCAAAAAATCGAGCGTAAGAAGGGTTCCGGTCTGGCGACACTTCCCGGCAAGCTGACGGATTGTGAAAGTGAGGATATTCAGCGCAATGAGTTGTTTCTGGTCGAAGGGGACTCTGCCGGCGGTTCGGCCAAAGCGGCGCGCGATAAGGAATATCAGGCCTTGCTGCCGTTGCGCGGCAAAGTGCTCAACACCTGGGAAGTGGATGCGGACCAGATCTTCAAAAACCAGGAAGTCCACAATATGGCGGTGGCCCTGGGCATCGAGGCCCACAGTTTTCAGGCGGACCCGGATCGGGTGCTGGCCGGGCTGCGCTACGGCAAAATCATGATCCTGTCCGATGCCGATGTGGATGGTAGCCATATTCAGGTGCTGATCCTGACCCTGTTCCTGCGGCACTTCCCGGCGCTGTTGCAGCGCGGCCATGTGTTCGTGGTCAAGCCGCCTTTATACCGGGTGGATACCACCTGGCGCGGCAAGGCCCGTAAAATCTACTGTGAGGCCGAGGCGGAGCGTGACGCGGCGGTGGATCGTCTGCGCACCGAAGGCGTCAAGGAAAGTGCCATCTCGGTGCAGCGTTTCAAGGGCTTGGGTGAGATGAATCCGGATCAGCTCTGGGAAACCTCCATGTGCCCCGATACCCGTTCCCTGGTCCCGCTGTCCATGGCGGCTGATGATCAGGCGGCACTGCATACCCGCTTCAGCCTGCTGATGGCCAAACAGTCCGCTGGCGGGCGTCGCGAATGGATGGAGCGGGACGGCTGGACGGCAGATATTGATATTTAAGGCGAGGAGTTTCAAGTATGGCTAACACCCGGGATCTTTTTGATCTCATCGGTAATGAGCGCTCCCCGGAAACCGGGGCGGTCACCGGAAACGCTCCGGCGCTGGTGTCAGCCGAAGCGGTGCAGGAAGTCGCTGCATTATCCGCTGCCGCGCCCGCATCACCGCCTCCGCCATCCGGGGATGGTGCCCCGGACTCTAGCGAACCTCCGGAGCCGCCGCTCGCGGAATATGCCGCGCGTGCTTACCTTGCCTACGCCATGAGTGTGGTAACCGGGCGGGCGATTCCGGCGCTGGCTGATGGCCAGAAACCGGTGCAACGGCGGATTCTCTATGCCATGCGCGATATGGGGCTGCAACGCTCCCCTAAGCATGTCAAGTCCGCCCGGGTGGTGGGCGAGGTGATCGGCAAGTGGCACCCCCACGGCGACACTTCGGTATATGATGCCATGGTGCGTATGGCCCAGCACTTCACCTTGCGCTACCCGGTGGTGGATGGGCAGGGCAATTTCGGGTCTCTGGACGGCGACTCGGCCGCTGCCATGCGCTACACCGAGGCCAATCTGACCCCCATTTCCGAGCTGCTGCTGGCAGAAATGGACGAGGGCACGGTCGATTTTCGTAGCAACTATGACGGTACGCTGGAAGAACCCGTCACCTTGCCCGCCCGGTTGCCCTTCCTACTGATGAACGGCGCCTCCGGCATCGCGGTCGGCATGGCTACGGAGATTCCGCCCCACAATTTGCGCGAACTGGCGCAGGTCTGTGCGGAGTTGGTCTTGCGCCCGGACATGGCCGATGACGAAATACTGCAGCAGATTCCCGGCCCCGACTTCCCTGGCGGTGGCCAGATTATTTCGACGCCCGGGCAAATCCGCGAGGCCTATCTGTCGGGGCGCGGCAGCATCCGGGTGCGTGCCCGCTGGGAGGTCGAAAAGCTGGCGCGCGGGGAGTGGCGCATCGCGGTACAGCAACTGCCGCCGGGGGTGTCCACCGCACAAATCCTCTCGGAGATAGAAGCCCTTTCCAACCCGCAAGCCAAAGGGGAAGGCAAAAAAAGGGCGCTTACCCCGGAGCAGCAGACGACAAAAAACGCCATGCTGTCCCAGATGGATACCGTGCGCGACGAGTCGGGCAAGGCCCATGCCGTGCGGATCGTCATCGAGCCGCGCTCGCGCAACCAGGACCCGCAGAGTCTGATGACCTACCTGTTGGCCCGCACCTCGCTGGAGTCCAACCAGTCGGTGAATCTCACGGTGCTGGATCTGGATGGCAAAGCACCGTGTATGCCGCTCACCCGGATATTACGGCAGTGGGTGCGCTATCGGGTGA
>NZ_DAHVHY010000012.1:11003-33168 GCF_027322205.1 Acidithiobacillus sp. | reverse complement strand
GGCGGCGTAGCCAGTTCCGCCTCGACAAGGCCCTGGCGCGCATCCATATCCTCGAAGGCCGTTTACGGGTGCTGCTGGATATTGACGCGGTGATCCGGGTAATCCGCGAGTCCGACGACCCCAAGGCCGACCTCATGGCCCACTTCGACCTCAGCGAGATTCAGGCAGAAGACATCCTGGAGATTCGCCTGCGGCAACTGGCGCGACTAGCCGGCATTGAGCTGGAAAAGGAACTGGCTGACAAACGGGAAACGGCCGCGTACCTGAGCGCGCTCCTGCAGGACGAATCCCGACTGCGGGCACTGATTGCTGAAGAAATCACCGCCGACGCGAAAAAATTCGGAGATGACCGTCGCACCCTTCTGGAAGCCGATACGGCGATCACCAACAAATCCATCCAGACCATTGCCGCTGCCGTCACCGACGAACCCGTTACGGTGATCGTCTCGCAAAAGGGCTGGCTGCGTACCCGCTCCGGTCACGGACTGGATACGACGGCTCTGGGGTTCAAGGAAGGCGATGCCTTGTTGCAAGCCTTCGAGGTGCGATCTGTAGATACGCTGGCCTTGTTGGATCATTCTGGGCGTGCCTATTCTATCGCCGTGGCGCAAATACCCGGCGGTCGCGGCGACGGCATTCCCGTGTCGAGTCAGGTGGATTTTCAGCCGGGCGGCGCGCTGGCATCCGTAGCCTGCGGCGCCAGCGACAGCCTGTGGCTGGTGGCTGGAACCGGTGGCTATGGATTCCTGACCACCCTGGAAAACATGACTGGACGCAATCGGGCGGGCAAGGCCTTTTTGACCTTGAGCGCGGATGAGCGGCCGTTGCCGCTGGTGCCGGTCACCGACCTTCAGGCAGAAACACTCTGTTTGTCTTCAGACGGGTATGGCCTGCTGTTTCCCCTTGCCGAGGTCAAAAATTTGCCCAAGGGCAAGGGGCTCAAACTGATCGCCCTGAGTGCATCTGCCACCCTGCAATGGCTGTCGGTATATCTGGAAGGTCAACCCTTGCCGCGTGGATTGCGGAAAAATCGCGTCGACGTTTGTCGTGGGCGACGGGGAGGACGGGGCAGGGCGGTGCGTTGAGCTCTGGTCATTCATGGGGCTCTATTATGGTGCGTGTGCACTTAAATGGTGCTTGTATGCACCAAAGTAGATAGGTCTATGGCTTTAAGAGCGGCGTTTTCCCTGAGTAGCGCTATAATGAGCCAGGAATGCATCTTGCTGTATCCCTAGGTGCAATAGTCGGACATTGGTTACCGACAGACCCATTGAGGAGCCGTAATGTTCATCAAAGATATGCTGCGCCGCGATTCGCAACTCACCAGTCTTCGCAATAGTCTGGGAGACGAACACACTCCGGTATTTTATAGCACGTTCGCAGATAATGCCGGTGGTCTGCACGACCCAATTACTGGCGCTGTGCTGATTTCTCCTGCTTTAGCGCAACAGTCTTCGGACTCCCAACGTGCTTTGCTCGCCCGCGAATTAGGACGGATCTCGGCCCCCAAGCGAACTAACCGCTGGCGGATGGGGGTTGCTGCGCTGTTACTCTGTTTCATCCTGGACATGGCCTTGATGAAAGTGGCGTTGCCATTGATCCCCGAGCTGATGGATGCGGGTGTGGCCACGGCTTGTTTTTGGATGGCGGTCTGGCAGTTTCGCACGCTGTATACTTCTACGACGACCACACTGTACGCCCGCCATGCCGATGCCTGGGCCAGGACGCGTGTTCCCGATTACGACGACTTGATCGGCAAAGTGATGGCCCGGCAAAGCATCGCCCGGTATGTGCGGGCGGCGCGTTAACGGCATAACTTGGCTCAATTACATCAGGCAGCCAGCGCCATCACCTGTTTTGCGTAGGTAACTGCAGGGATTGGAATGACCCCCTCTGCCACCGCTGTAGGTCCTGCATTGTAAGCCTCCAGCGCCAGACGCAGTTGACCGTGGAAGCGCGTCAGCAGGCGGCGCAGATAGCGGGCACCGCCAATAATGTTGGCGCGTGGCTGCCAGGGGTCGACATGCAATACTTTCCAGGCGGTCGTGGGCATAAGCTGCATGGGGCCAATGGCACCGGCGTTGCTGACCAGGTTTTGGCTATGGGTTTCCACATGCACAACCGCGGCGATGAGTTTTCGGGAGAGGCCGGTCTGTTTGGCGGCATAACGCACGTCGGTGCTGTAAATGCCGGCGAGACGCCGCCATGCGCGGCGCGGCGCAGGTGTCGCTGTGGATGTGATTACGTCTCGGACAGGCTCCAGGCCATGTGACAAAGGCATCGTCATCTTCACGGGGAACCGTGGGAGGGTGCGCTGGAGGGGTTGTGGAGCACCAATAAAAAAGAAGCTTAGACCGGCTGTCACTGCGGCCACTAGGAGTTTTTTCAAATCGAAATAACCGGGTTGCCATAAGGACCACTGTTTTTACTCGCATTTGTCTGGCAGGGCAAGTTTTTGGCCTGGGTGTCGGGTGTGCCTTTCTCCACATGCCGTGAATTTGCAGGGCGCAATGGTTACTCAATAGTACCTACTTTACATAAAGAACTTCAGGCGGTTTACTGGAAGTGTTGAACATCCTTGGCAATCCGGGATAGAAGCAGGAGCATGACGTTATGTGGCAGTTACACCGCTCGGAAGAGCGAGGCAGGACGGGTGCAGAGTGGTTGAAAAGTGCGCACAGCTTTTCTTTTGGCGAATATTATAACCCGGAAGCGGTCAGTTTCGGGGCATTGCGCGTGATCAACGAGGATGTGGTCGCCCCCCAGTCGGGTTTTCCCATGCATCCTCATAAGGATATGGAAATTATCACCTATATCCTCAGTGGCGCTCTGGAGCATCAGGACAGTATGGGTAATGGCAGTGTTATCCTCGCGGGTGATGTCCAGTATATGTGTGCAGGGACGGGTGTGCGGCATAGTGAATGGAATCCTTCGGCGGATACGCCGGTGCATCTGCTGCAAATATGGGTGTTGCCACCACACTGCGCGCTGCCACCCAGTTATGATCAGCGGCATTTTGCCGATGCCGCGAAGCTGAATCGCTGGTGCCTTTTGGCAGCCCCTGGTCAAGAGGATGCGTTAGTGGTGCATCAGAATTTTCGGCTATACGCCAGCGTACTGGATCAGGGTGCAGAGCTTGGTTATCAGCCAGCATCCGCGCGGCGCCTGTACTTACATGTGGTGCACGGTGTAGTGCAAGTCGGAGCTCTTCTGCTCAGTGCTGGAGATGCAATTTCTGGATCCGAGGGCTTGTCGGCGATAGCAACACAATCGGCGGAATTGTTGTTGTTTGATCTGCCATAAATGACGTCCATGGCGTGTCGACTTTTATACCCGGCGATCTGAGTGCTGATCTGTTGGAGCGTGGTTATGAACTGATGGTAATCACCATTTCGGCGATCTCCGCCAGTTTTTTGCCCTTATCCATGGCGAGGCGGCGCAGGCGGCGATAGGCTTCGGCTTCGTCAATCTGCAGGTCGCGCATGAGAATGCCTTTGGCTTTTTCCACCAGCTTGCGTTCGGAAAGGGCGTTCTGGGTGTCTTTGAGTTCTCTGCGTAGCTGCCGGTATTCGGCATAGCGCAGGGCAGCGACTTTGAGGATGGGGGCGATGTCGCGGGCGGAGATGCCGTGGGCGACATAGGCGGCAACCCCGGCACGGATGGCGCGGCGCATGGTATCTTCATCATCGGGAGCACCGAGGACGACGACGGGCAGTTCTAAAGTCTCGCTGAGGAAGACGATGTGTTCGAGGACGTCGCGTTCTGGTGTGCCTGCTTCGGCAATGATGACATCGGGTTGCAGCGTTTCCAAACGCTGCCAGGAAAGCTCCGTCCACGAAAAAATATCGGCGACCTGATGCCCTTCCAGACTGAGTGCCTCGCGTAGAATCTCGGCGCGCTCGGTGTTGTTGTCGATCAGGACGATGCGGTGCATGGGCTCATTGCAGGGCTTGCAGTGCTGCACAAATAATGAGTTCAGATTCCCCCAGAGGGTCATCGATAACGATTTCGCAGCCGGGTAGCTCGGCTTGGAGTTGGGCGACAAGGGCAGGTAAATCCTCCTGCAGGTGCCTGCCGCTGCTCCAGAAAATCGGCGAAATGCGATATTGGCGTAACCCGGCGGTATAGGTCTTGCGTATCGCGTCGTCCAGGCTTGGCGCCCATATTTCCAGGTAGCAGAGCATGATCCGTCGCTGCGGCTGGGCTGCTTGCAGACGCGCAGCGATAACCTCGAAGGGTCGTCGCCATTGGGGGTTGCGTGAACCGTGAGCCAGCAGGAACTGCACTTCAGGCACGGGAACTCCTTAAGGTTGTTGCAGTAAGTGGCGCGCTACGTCTTCTGTTTTGGGTAGCCAGGCGCAGAGGTCGGCAAGCTCGACCACGGCCCCAATGATCAGAATGGCCGGGCTGCCCAGCCCGGCGCGGAGGATTTCCGCGCTTAGTCGTGCTAACGGTGCCTGCACCTGTTTTTGTTCCAGGGTGGCCCATTGCACGGCGAGACAGGGGGTGTTTGCGGCAAGGCCGCCCGCCATGATCGCCGCGCAGATGCCAGCCACCCGCTCAATGCCCATATAGATTACCAGAGTATCAGCTGCTTGGGCGTAGCGCGACCAGTCCGGAGCCTTGCCGCCACGCGCTTCATGGCCGGTGAGGAAGAGCACCGACTGGCTGAGATGGCGATGGGTGAGGGGCACGCCGGCATAGGCCGCTGCTGCCATGCCGCTGGTGATGCCGGGGATGATCTCGTAGTCGATGGCAGCGGCGCGCAGGGCCAGGCACTCCTCGCCGCCACGGCCGAAGAGGAGGGGGTCACCACCCTTCAGGCGGACTACCCGCAGGCCTTGCTGTGCGGCGCGGATGAGTTGTTCGTGGATGAGCAGTTGTGGGGTCGAGGTCTGGCCGCCGCGCTTGCCGACTTCGACTTTACGGCAGTTTTTTGCAGCCATGTCGAGAATGCGCGGGTTGGCAAGGGCGTCGTAGAAGATGATCTCCGCCTCAGCAATGCGGCGCGCCGCTTTGAGGGTGAGCAGTTCGGGGTCGCCGGGGCCGGCACCGACAATGGAGACTGGGGGGAAGGAGGGCTTGTGCATGCTGGATTCTCCGGTTATGCCGTGTTGCGGGAAAGGGTTTGGAAAAGATGGGCGCGGGCGCTGTCCACGTCGGCGCAGCGCCCGCTGAGGGAGAGCAGGCAAAGCGCCTGATCGGCCAGCGGCGCGGGCAGGGGACTGCGTCCGGCAAGGACATGCTCCATAAAGCGACAGGTGGCGCTGACACGGTGATCTTCGGGCAGTTCCGGGATATGGACCAGCGGCTTATCGTCTTTGGCCATCCACAGGACACGATTTCCCGCCACACAGATATGCAGATCGGGGCGACGCTTGGGGTTGGCGAAGGGTTCACCTTCAGTGCCGCGCAGGCACAGGGCGCTGCGCCCTGTCGCCATGAAAACCGCTTGCAGACGTTCCAGATAGGGCGGGTGCGTGACCCCAGCGCAATGCACCGCGGGTACCCGGAAGGGGTTGATGAGCTTGACGACGGTATGCACGCTGGAGCGGACACCGAGTTGCTGGCGGAGCCGAAGCATCTGGCTGATACCCGGATGCAGTTGTTCCGTCGGCAGGTAACTGAGGCCTTGCTGCCGCAACTGCGTGCCCGCCTGCGCGCTGTCATGTGCGATGGGCAGGTCAAAGGCGGCGAAAATCTGCGCAGTGCTGATCCGGCCGGAGGGATCATGGTCTGTAAGTGCCACGGCATTATCCGCGCTGCTTACTGTCACTGCCGGGCCGTGCAGCAATACCGGCACGCCGCAGCGGGCGAGGAGCAGCGCCAGCAGGGGCAGCAAATTGGCGCTGCGCCGGGCTCCGTTGTAACTGGGAAAGATCACCGGGCGATAGGGACTTTCGAGGGCAACCGACAGTAGGCTCGCCTCACTGGCGCTGACAAAGCCGCGCAATTCGTCCACGGATTCGCCTTTGATGCGATAGGCGGTCCACAGAGCTCCGGCGATGAGGTCGGGTACGTCTCCGGCCAGCCAGGCAGCAAAGAGGGATCGTGCCGCTTCCAGGGGCAGGTCTTCGGCGTGCTCCCGGCCCCGCGCGACGCGACCGACAAGTTGGGACAGGTTCAGGGGGGCGGTGTTCATGAAACTTCCTGGCGCACGAGGCGGATAATGTCGAGAATTTCCGGTTTGCAGGAGCCACATTCGCCGCCCGCTCCGCAAGCCTGGGCGATCTGGTCGAGGGTAACCGCGCCCGCTTCAATGTGTTGCCGCAGGGTACGTTCATCGATTCCGGTGCAGGCGCAAACACCTCGCGAGCGCACCCACGCCCCCATGTCGGTAGGGACTTTGGGGGCGAAGAGGGCATGCCGGTAAGAATGCACGTTGGTGGCGCTCAACAGGAGTTCGCGCAGCCAGTCGCGGGTGGCATCCTCCCCGAAGAGGCGGGCGGCGTAAAGCTGGTTGCCGTGAATGCAAAGGCGTTTGCGCACGCCCCGGCGGCCATCGTCATAATCGAGAATGTCGATGCCATCCATACCCAGCGCCCGATCCCAGGCGTGGATATCGCTGGCCGCCGGGGCGTGTTTAGCGGCGAGGCGCAGGATAAAGCCCTCACGCTCGCCTTGACGGATGCGGCTGAGGCTCGCATAAGGAAATTGCCGGGCAATGCGCTGGGCGGCGTGAAAATGAGCGTCCTCATCCTGCAAGTGCAAGATCGTACCCTGCCATGGGAAAGTCACCGACTCCACCCGCACTGCGGTGTGTTTGAACTCCGGTTCATCGGAAACGGGATCAATGGCGGCAAGGGTCAGTTGATTGCAGAGGGCGGCGGGGGCATAGCGGCGACCGAAGTGCATGGGGGCGAAGACCAGCCCGGGTTGCAGGTCGGCGTTGATGCGCACCCGCAGGATGTTGTTGCCGCGACGGCTACTGACTTTGGCCAGAACATCGCTGTCAAGGTTCAGGCGTTGGGCATCGTCTGGGTGTATTTCGAGAAAGGCTTCTTCGTCGGTGGTGAAGAGGGCGGCCACCTTGCCGGTGCGACTCATGCTGTGCCACTGGTCGCGCAGACGGCCCGTGGTCAGGCGCAGGGGATAACGGGCATCGATTTCTTCGGCGACGCCGAGATATTCTGGGCTGCGGAAACGGGCGCGACCGCTGAGGGTCGGAAAAACGCCGTCGGCGTAGAGCCTCACCTGCCCCGCTTGTGCCCCCTGCGGATAGGGCCATTGCTGCGGCCCCTGTTCGTCCAGCACGGTGAAATCAAGGCCGGTGATGTCCAGATCGCGGCCACGGGTGCACTCCCGGTACTCCAGAAAGATGCTGGCGGAGTCGGCAAAATCGAACATGCGCTGCGCCCGCGCCGCCCATGAGGCATCTTTCGTACTCGGCAGGGGGTGGTCGAGGGCATCCAGCGCAACACCCAGGGCACAGGCAAAATTGCGGAAGATGACCCAGTCCGGCAGGGCGCTGCCCGGTGCGGGCACGGCCGCCTGCAGGTGGGTAATGCGGCGTTCGGAGTTGGTGATGACCGCCTCGCGCTCGCCCCAACTCGCAGCGGGGAGCAGAAGATCGGCATAGGCGGCGGTTTCGGTGTCGAGATAGCTGTCCTGCAAGATGACAAGGCGGGATTTTTCGAGCGCACGCTGTACTTGTGTCTGATCGGGCATGGATAGCACCGGGTTGGTGCAGGTGATCCAGATAGTCTCAATTTCGCCGCGTTCCAGCGCCTGGAAAAGGGGCACTGCCGTATAGCCCGGCTGCGGATGCAGGCGCTCCACGCCCCAGAGTGCGGCGATTTCCGCACGGTGTTCCGGGTTGACCACTTCGCGATGGCCGGGGAGGAGGGTGGGCATACCGCCGGTCTCGCGCCCGCCCATGGCATTGGGTTGGCCGGTCAGACTGAAGGGGCCGGCGCCCGGTCGGCCGATCTGTCCGGTGGCCAGATGCAGGTTGATGAGGGCGACGTTCTTATCGGTGCCGTGGCTGGATTGATTGAGCCCCTGACACCAGAGGGAGAGGGCGGCCGAGGCCTGCCCGAAGGCCAGGGCCGCGGCGCGCAGGTCGGCGACGGGAATGGCGCAGGTTTCTGCCACCCACTGCGGGGTGTAGTTTTGCACCCGCGCCTTGAGTTCCTCCCAGCCCTCGGTGTGCGCCTCGATGAACGCGCGGTTGACGAGTCCTTCCCAGATCAAAATATGCAGCATGCCGTGAAAGAGGGCGACATCGGTGCCTGGCAGAATGGGCAGAAAAATATCGGCAATGGCCGCCGTCGGCGTGCGTCGCGGGTCGGCGACAATAATCTGCAGTTTCGGGTGGCGCAGTTTGGCGGCTTCGATTCGGCGAAACAGAATCGGGTGGGCGTAGGCGACATTGGCGCCAACGATAAACAGGCAATCGGCGCTGTCGAGGTCTTCATAACTGCAGGGTACCGAGTCCATGCCGAGGCTGGATTTGTAGCCCGTCACCGCCGAAGCCATGCACAACCGTGAATTGGTATCAATATGGTTGGTGCCGATAAAGCCCTTGGCCAGCTTGTTGACGAGGTAATAATCCTCCGTCGGCAATTGCCCGGAGACATAAAAGGCGACGGCCTGCGGACCCTGGGTATGGATAATATCCGCCCAGGCCTGCGCCATCTGCGTCAGCGCCTGCGGCCAGTTCATGGGCGACCAGTCCTCGCTGCCGCGCTGGCGCTGCAGCGGTTCACGGGCACGGTCTTCGCCTGTACTGCTCAGATGCAAGGTGCTGCCCTTGCTGCACAGTTGCCCAAAATTGGCAGGGTGAGCCGGGTCGCCATGCACGCCGATAATCTGCTGGCCGTCATGCTCGATGATGACCCCGCAGCCGGTCCCGCAGTAGGGGCAGACCGACTTGCTCTCCAGACGGCGCGGGGACTGCATGGGCTGCGGACGTATCAGGGTCACGGCGTCGCCTTTTCCAGGCCAAGCCAGACCTGTTGCTCTTCGATCCGCACTGGGAAAGTTTTGACGCAGCCGTGATCGGGCGCCATGGCTTCGCCTTTCTCCAGATCGATCTGCCAGTTATGCAGCGGACAGAACACGGTTTTGCCGGAGACGAAACCCTCCGACAATGGTCCGCCGCGATGGGGACAGCGATTACTGACGGCAAACACCTCATCGTTTTCATTGCGCAAAAGGGCAATCTGCCCCTGTGGCGTCTCCACATAACGGCCCCCGAGGGCGGGAATTTCTTCAATGTTGCCCAGTGCCAACCATTCCATCAGGATCTCCTCAAGCGGGGATGCGGCGCAGCGGCGCGGCGTGAATATCCAGGCGACCGGAAATCGCCTCCGCCCAGGGGTCCTTTTCCTGCGACAGAGCGAACTCCATGCGCGCGGCGAATTGTCGACGGGATTCCAGGTCTTCCACGACGACCGCCTTGATATGGTCCAGACCAACCCGTTCCACCCAGGGGGCGGTGCGCTCCAGATATTGGGCATCCTCCCGATACATCTGTAGGAAGGCTTTGGCCACTTCCAACACTTCCTCGTGGGTTTTCACCTTGCAGAGGAGATCAGCCGCGCGTACCTTCATGCCGCCATTGCCGCCCACGTACAGTTCCCAGCCGGAATCCACGCCGATAATGCCGAAATCCTTGATGGTGCTCTCGGCGCAATTGCGCGGACAGCCAGAGACGGCGAGTTTGACCTTGTGGGGCGCCCACATGCGCTCTAGTCCTCGTTCCAGCGCAATGGCCAGGCGGGTGCTGTCCTGCACGCCGAAGCGACAGAAATCGGTGCCGACACAAGATTTGACGGTCCGCAGGGCCTTGCCATAAGCGTGTCCCGAGGGCATGTCCAGATCCGCCCAGATCTGCGGTAGATCCTCTTTTTTCACCCCCAGCAGGTCCAGACGCTGACCACCAGTGATCTTCACCATGGGTACGTTATGGCGTTCTGCCACCTCGGCGATGCGTTTCAGTGCCGCCGGACTGGTTACCCCGCCGTAAATGCGTGGAACGACCGAATAGGTGCCATCGCGTTGGATATTGGCGTGGGCGCGCTCGTTGATAAAGCGGGACTGGGCATCGTCGAGCCCTTCCGCCGGCCAGGCCGTGCGCACGTAATAGTTGATCGCCGGACGACAGGTGGCACAGCCACCGGGGTGTCGCCAGTCCAGATACGCCAAGGTCTGACGCACAGAGAGCAACCTTTCTGCGAGGATGGCATCGCGGACTTCCTGATGGCTGAGTTCAGTACAGCCGCAGAGTGCCTTTTTCTTCGGGGCGCTGTCATAAAAGCCACCGAGGGTACTGGCCAGCAACTGCTCCACCAGTCCGGTGCAGGAGCCACAGGACGCGCTGGCCTTGGTGCATTTGCGCACTTCTTCCAGAGTGAACAGTCCTTGCTCGCGGATGGCCTTGACGATGCTACCCTTGGCTATGCCATTACAACCGCAAATCTCGGCGCCATCGGCCAGCCGCGAGGCTTGATTTTCGCCGGCATGGCCAGAGTCTCCCAGATGGGTCTCGCCGAAAACAATATTGTCGCGGAACGCCGAGACATCGGTGCCGTCGCGCATGAGCTGAAAGAGCCAGGGGCCGATGCTGGTGTCGCCATAAAGCAGACCACCGACCACCTTGTTGTCCCGCAGGATAACTTTTTTGTAGATACCCTGACTGCTGTCGAGCAAGGTGACTTCCTCGCAATGGTCTCCGCCCATGAAGTCTCCGGCGGAAAACAACTCAATCCCGGTGACCTTGAGTTTGGTGCTGGTGACCGAGCCCTGATAGCGCATCCGTCCGTACTCGGCCAGATGATTGGCCGCCACCTTGGCCTGCTCAAAGAGGGGCGCAACCAAGCCATACGTCTGCCCGCGATGCTGTACGCATTCGCCGACGGCATAAATGCGCGGGTCATAGGTTTGCAGGGTATCATCGACCAGAATGCCGGCTTCGCACTGCAACCCGGCCGCCTGGGCAATCTCGATGCGCGGTCTGATACCGATGGTCATCACCAGCACGTCCGCCGGAATTTCGCTGCCGTCGGTAAAGCGCAGGCCGCTGACATGCGTGTCGCCGAGCACCGCCGCACTTTCCTTGCCGAGCAGGAAACGCACCCCGCGCGCCTCCATGGCGGTTTGCAATAGCTTGCCGCCGCGCGCATCCAGTTGCTTGTCCAGCGGCCAGGCGCGACGATGCACCACCGTCACTCCCATGCCCCGCGCCCGCAGTCCGTGCGCCACTTCCAGCCCCAGCAGACCACCGCCGATGACTACGGCTTCGCCGCCCAGATCGCTGCTATGGGTGAGTTGCTCTACATCGGCCATATCCCGGTAACTGAACACCCCCGGCAGATGGTTGCCGGGAATGGGTGCGATGGCCGCTGCCGCTCCAGTGGCCAGCAGCAGACGGTCGTAGGGCGTAGTCCGTCCATCTTCCGTCAGCACCTGGCGCCGCACCCGGTCGATAGCGGTTACCCGGCTCCCGGTATGCAGGGTAACGCCGTGTTCCGCGTACCAGTCCAAAGGGTTGAGAATAGTCTCCTCCAGAGCCATCTCCCCGGCGAGCACCGGAGTCAGGAGGATTCGGTTATAATTGGGATGGGGTTCATCACCAAAAACGGTAATTTCGTAGATCTCCGGCGCCATTTTCAACAGCTCTTCGACGGCGCGGATACCGGCCATGCCATTGCCGACCACGACCAGACGTGCTTTACGATGCTGTATAGGTACTGGGTTCATCATTGTAATGCTCCCAAAATAGAAAAAAAGGCGCAGTCAGCTGGATTGCTGACGACGCCTTTGCCGTTTTGCACTATGACGATCGTTGCGGATCGCATTGTAACCTTTCAAGCAATAACCGTGCTCAGGTGCGGAGCTAACATAAACAATGTATTAGAGAAAAGTGCTCCTGATGTGGTGATTCATCATGGTGCGTTTGAGGGTGAAGATGCACGATATTGGTGCATATGGCTTGCGGAAGGTCAGAATTTTGCGGTCACGAACACCCAGGCTCCCTGCGTATTCAACCCATAACTGGTCCGCCGGTAATCTGCATACTGCACTCCGGCACTCCAGTGTCTGGAAAAACCATGAATTGCCGACAAATCCAGCTCGTGGCCGTATTGCGCACCGCCATGGGCAGCATGAAAATCATAATAAATGGCTGCCAGCTGGGTTCCCATCATTTTGCCGCCGATGGTGAAGTATAGGCTGCGCAAGCCTTCCGGTGGCGTGGTGAGGAAGACCTCCGCCCAGCCGTTAAAGGCATGCTTGGTGGCCAGTGGGGTCTGAAAGCCATAGCTGCCATTACGATTAGCCCCCATCACCATGTAATCGGCATGCAGCCGGATCTTAGCAAGTGCCAGGCCAGCGCCGACGTGGTAATACCGGGCATTCACCGCCGTACTTCCACCGTCATAAGGCAACTGCCTAGCATAGCTCAGGTCATAGGGCAGATGCAGGGTGTCACTCAATGGAATCACACCCTGTACCCGCGCTCCGACCGTACCACTATTACAGACTTGCGGATCGCCCGCCAGAAAACACGCCGCCGCCCCCGGAATCATGCTGTGGGCCTGATTACCATACCAGTAGCCAAAAACCTGGGCATGCAGTAGCGGCGACGGCGTCCAGCTTGCCTCGCTGAGGAACGTTTGTGCTGGCACGTTCTCGTTGAGGATGTTTTTGATCCGCCAGATATAAGCTCCATAAAGAGTCAGTTCCTGCAAGGGCTTGCCCTGCACCGAGACCGCGTCGAAGGTTTGTGGCGTTTGCCGGAAACCTACCGTGCCGACAAAGCGTTGGTCATCCAGATGAATTTCCTGACCTCCCCCGCGCAGGCGCAATCCAGGAACTCCGGCATACTGGAGATAGGCTTGATTGATGTTGGTCTCTTGCGGATCAGGAATTAGCGAATAGGCCGTCTTGCCATTACGCAAGCTATTGTACTGATTTACTATCCCCGCAACGTTGATGAATTGCAGGTCGGCGCTGATGCCCGCAACGGGTTTGCTCGACAGGCCGAGCAGGGTTTGCACTGTGAAGGCATTGGCATCCGTTTTACCCGCCTGCGACATGAATTCATAGCGCGGACGAAAGTCTAGGCTGATGTGTCCGCCGGTGATGGCATTTGTCAGCGTGTTCGCATGGACGGTACCCGCCAGCAAGGCGAAAAGGGCAGCAGCGAAGTGATGACGACGAAGTGGAAATAAGTGCGGCATGAGTTTCTCCAGAGTTTTTCACACGGTTCAGTCAGCGTTTTCGGAGGACTTGGGCCACGGTTCCCCAACGCGCGTGCCGCGCGCCCAAAAAATCCTCCGAAGGGGGTGACGACAGGATGTCGGGGCTCACTCGCTCATGGCGGTTGCACCCTGCAAGGCGGAATCGATAACATCCGGGGCGACGGCTGCATGCTGTGACCACGGTAGCCAGTGGCGGCGCATGGCAAGCACCAATCCCAGCGCTGTCGCTGCGAGGATGGCGAAGCAGGCGAAACCAAGGTGATAGGTCCCAGTTTCTTCCTTGGCAATACCAAGAATGACCGGCAGATAAAAACCGCCGATGCCGCCCGCCGCACCGATGATGCCAGTCATGATTCCCGTTTTCAGCGGCCAGCGCAGGGGTACCAGTTGGAAGGTTGCTCCATTACCGAGTCCGAAACAGGCATAAAGGAAGAGCAACAGGGCGATAGCGACGGGCAGAGATGGTGTCCACAGAACAAATGCGGTATCCGTCAGTGCAATACCACCGAGAAACCAGCGCAACGCAAGGACTCCGGAAACCCGGTCGGCAACGATCCCGCCCAATGGTCGCAGCATCGCACCAGTAAAGGCAAAAAGCGCCATCAACATGCCCGCATCGATTTTCGGCAGATGATACAGATTCACCAGCAACAAGCTGATATAGGCCGACATCCCCACAAACCCGCCGAAGGTGATGCTGTAGATCAGAATGATGATCCAGGTGTCGCGCTCTTTCAGCGCCAGGCGATAACGCTGCGGCAGCACCGCGCCCACCAGCAGCACCCCGAAGACCGGCAGCATCAACAGGGCGGCCTTGCCTTGCAGCCCGAGCCAGCCCAGTGGGGTGGCCACTGCCAAAAAGGCCAGCCCAACCAGTGTCACGGTAAAGGCCGCCAGCGCCTGCCCGACATGCCCGCTTTTCGGTGCGCTATCTTTGCCCCAGAAAAACATGGTCACCCCGGCCAGCGCAAGCAAGGGTAGGGCTGCAGCGGTGGCGTGCGCCCAGCCAAAATGGGCGGCCAGCGGCGGAAACAGGAAGCCATCGAGTACCGCGCCAATGTTTCCGGCTGCCGCTATCCCCAACACGGTTCCCTGCACTGTGGCAGGATAATTGCTGCCCGCCATCGGCAAGGCCACCGCGAAGCTGGCGCCGCCGACACCCAGCAAAATGCCGAGCACGATCAACAACGGGAAGCTGGGTACTGCCGGGTAAAAAAGTAGAAAAAGCGGTGGAATCGCCGATAGCCCGATACCACCCAGTGCCAGCCAGCGGCCATCCATGGCCTGATACAAATTTCCCATGCTGACACGCAAAATTGCGGCCGCCAGCACCGGCACGGCCACCAGAAAACCCTGTTCCGCTGGCGTCAACCCCATGGTTTTGACCATGTAAGGTGCGAGTGGTCCGTAGAGCAGCCAGACCGTGAACCCGGTATCGAAATAGAGAAAACTGGCGACCAGTGCCCGCCAATTGCCGGTACGCAGCAGGGTAAAGAGTTCTTTCATCGTGGCCTCCCTTGAGGTCATAGTCATGAAAATGAAAAAAGGCGCTCCTGGCTGATGGGCCAGGAACGCCTTCGTTCCAAAACGCTGTTCGTCGGTGAACAGTGCTTGCAATCTTCCAAGCAGCTATCGTGCCATTGCTTCCGTCGAATTGCTGGAGGCGCCTGTTAAATGCAGTTATGTAGTGCATTAGTGGGGATGCCAAAGAGAGAAAGCAGTGGAATAAGGGGAGAAAAGCACTTCCGTGGATTGAGGGTGAATGCTCGATTCGGGGGCACACTCACCAAAATGGTGCCCAATAATGCAGCAACCCTTTTTAGGGCGGCACCCGGCTCCCGTCAAAAATGAGATTGGAACCCATGTGGATCATCCCCCCCTGATCATCCGCCACCAGCCACGGCTGCGCCTGCGTACCCCACACCACGGAATCCTCCAATGGCGCGGGGATATCCAGCGCGTGTGCCGCCTGCCGGTATTCGGCGCAGCGATACACCCGCGGAATGAGTGTCGCGGCATCAACACCCTCCGGCCACTGATCTGCCGCCCGCATCTGCCGGACCAGCCACTGCGCATGGGAATGCCAGGGAAAATTCGCTGAATAGCGGGTAAACACATGGAAATCATCATGCTGCGGTAAGCCCGGCACCGAGCCTGTTAGCGCCAGCGCGACCACTTCAGTGGGTACATCAATGGCCGTGGCTACCCAATGGGCAGCCTCCAGTCGGTGCTGCGGATCGTCCAGCCAGCGCCCTGCCGTCAGAACCGCACGAATTAGGGCCTGATGTACCTCGGGTTGCGCCAAAGCCCAGTCCTCGCGCACGGCCAGCACCTTCTCCATTATGTTGTTCCAGAGAGCGTAACTGCTGACGATGGGGGTTCCGACCCCCTCGACCGCCGCCAGACTTCCCCAGGGTTCACCGACGCAATAACCATCGATCTCGCCGGCGCGCAGGGCTTCCACCATATAGCGCGGCGGTACCACGCTGATCTGTACCTGTGTGGCCGGATCAATGCCCGCCGCCTGCAGCCAGTGGCGCAGTTGATAATGATGATTGGACACCGGCGACACCACCGCAAAACGCAGTTTGCGGGCTGGATCTGCCTGAATGACCCGGTGCAAAGCGGCAGCCGCCAGCAGAGGCCGATCACCGCCCGTCAGACCCGCATCCGTCAAACGCTGGTGCAGCGCGGTGCTTACGGTGATCGCATTGCCGTTCAGGGACAGTGTCAGCGCTGTTATCACCGGCACCCGCGGTGAGGCGATGCCCAGTGTCGCCGCAAGCGGCAGCGGTGCCAGGGCATGTGCGGCCACCAGATCACCAAAGAGCAGATGATCGCGCAAACTCGCCCAGGACGGTTCCCGCTGCAGGGTCACCTGTAGACCCTGTTCGACAAAGAAGCCACCCTCGCGGGCCACAATCAGCGGCGCGCTATCGACCAGAGCTACATAGCCAATGTTGAGAGAGTGTTCATGCGCCATGATAATTTCTCCAAAATAAGCGGTACCTACAAAAAATCCTCGCTGCCTGGAATCAGGTAGCGAGGACGTCGTTGTCCAGAATACGTTAATCACAGCAAGAAACACGCCACTCTTTTCGCGAGTTGCTTTGTCCGGCTGCCTGTATTTTCTGGTGAAGGCACCCATCAGCGTCAACGGCGGCAGAGTGCCTGGGGGTTGGCCTGTGTGAGCCGTTCTCGCTGGACTTGAACGGCTCTTTCCAGGATTATTCAACATCATGTTCGGAGCAGTTTTTGTTATTCATCAAAAAATGGCAAGAGCTGATCTTTCTGCCTGTTCTACACTCTGGAGAAAAGCTGTCCATGGGGAATAACAAGGATGCATGGCTTCCCCGCCTGCGGCAAACTCCGCTTTTTGCCGTCTGGCCCGAGGACGTCATCGCGCCGCTGCTGGCGCAGTCCCAGTCGTTGACCCTGGAGTCGGGTGACATCCTCTTTGCCGAGGGATCGTCGGCTCAATCCTTCTATTTCCTGGCATCGGGACGAATTGATTTGATTGCGGCGGCGGCAACCGGGCAGGAGAAGATTGTCGAAATCATCCAGCCCGATGACCTTTTCGCCGAGGCTGTGGCCTTTCTCGGTGGTCGCTATCCGGTGACGGCGCAGGCCGAGGTTGTGTCCACGGTGCTGGAAATTCCACTGGATCTCTTCGTCGAGAGCCTGGAACGGCGGCCATTGTTGATGCGCCAGATGCTGGCGCGCCTCAGTATGCGCCTGCATTTTTTGGTTAAAGAACTGCGTCGTCTGAGTGTGGAGTCGGCGGAGCAACGGCTGGTGGGTTATCTGCTGGATCTGTGCCCGATGGTAAATGGTCCTACCGCCGTTGAACTCCCCGCCAGGAAAGCGGCAGTGGCGGCGCGTTTGGGTCTGACGCCGGAGACTTTGTCGCGGGTGCTGACCCGCATACGTAAGGCCGGACTTATAAACGTGGAACGCCGGATGATTACTATCCATGACCCGCTTGCTCTGCGGCACTGGGCCGAAGGGCATTGAGAGGGCTTTTCACGGGAGCCGGTCCTTGATCTGGGTCAAGGACCGGGTTGCAGCATGCTTTTACAATCGTCGCACGACCGGAGTAGAGTCGGTTGAAACAAACAAGGAGCCCGCACGATGAAAGTGGAACTTTTGGTATCAAAGTGGTGCCCGACCTGCCCGCAGGCGGAGCGGATATGGGGCGAAGCCGCAGAGAAAGTGCCCATGGATTTTCAGGTGGTGGATGTGAGTGATCGGGAGGGGCGAGAACTCATCAGCCGTTTGCGGATCAAGACGGTGCCTGCCGTGGTCATCGATGGTGCGCTGAAAAGTGTGGGCGTACAGCCTTTGGGCGAGGTGATAAAGCTGTTGGGCGAGATGGCCGCTTAGGACCTGCCGGGATCTGATCCCACTAATGCCCGTAAAAAATCGTAAAGCACCAGTGCGCCATTGTGCTCTTGGTCGTGGGCAGCGTAGAGCAGGATAATCGGCGCTCCGGCGGCCTCGGCCAGCAGCGTCAGCGCGCCTGCTTTTTGCGTCGCCAGTTCCGCTAGGTAGCGGCTGCGGAATTCGTCCCAGCGCTCAGGATCGTGGGCAAACCACTGGCGCAGGGCGGTGCTGGGAGTGAGGTCTTTGGGCCAGGCGTCCAGCGCGAGGTCGACCTTGCGCACACCGCGGGGCCAGAGGCGCTCCGCCAGTACGTGGTAGCCGGTGGGCAGGGGACGCTCATAGACGCGCCAAGTCGTGATTTCAATGTGCAGAGGGTGGTCCGGAGTCATTTTATATCCCTGCTCGTTCATTCAGGCTGCCGTCTTTTTGCAGGCGGAGCGCAGAAGATGAAAATAATCCAGCCCCGCATAGGACTGCCATGATCCAACAATGGCCTGTACGCCCTGATAGCTCAATGTTTGTGTTTGGTACAACGAAATTCCGGCGGCCGCATGGTGCACGGCGGGGTGCAAAATAACCGCCTGCCTAGCCTTAATGCTCACTCAGAACAGCGCATACACTGCACATCGTAACGCTTTATCCATGCTTCCAGTGCTTCAATAGCTTCGGGTCCGATTTTAACATTATCCAATGCATGTTGCGGATCATCGGGTTTTATCCGGGCGATCCAGGCGTCGCTATAGGGGGCAACATTAATCAGGTGCGGATCTTCCAGCAGCGCTTCATTGCGGGCTATGACTTCACCGGCAAATGGTACTGGTACGCCGCCAGCCCATTTACCACTTTCCAGTGTGGCTACATGCCGTCCGGCATCCAGATGGGTGCCGATTTTTTTAATTCTGGCCTTTTGTAAACGCCCCGACATAGTTTGGGCAGGATCCGTGATCCCAATAGTTAGTGTGCCATCATCTTCTGGGCGCAGCCATACATAATCGAGGTCGTAAAACAGATCCTCAGGCAATTCACAACCGCGATATTCACTCATGATGGCGTCTCCGTTTCATCGGCCAGAATGCGTTTGCCAGCCGCTTTGCCACGATCCGGTAAGGCGGCTGCGAGATAGGGGTAGAGTTCCGTCTCTTCCTTGGCGTCGTGCTGTTTGAGAATGGTTTGCACGGTGCTCAGCAGATCGTCGAAGGTTTCTGCGTCCTGATCCTGGATGGCTTCAGCCATCTCCTCAAAAAATATCCGCAAATCCCGATGGCCCTTACGTAGCAACGCGGTCAGTGGATGATCATCACCACCCTCTTTATGCTCGAAGGCTGGGAAAAGCGTGCTTTCCTCCACCATCATATGGCCATCGACAATCCCGTGGCGGAATACCTCCAACAAATGGGCAGCCTCCTGCCATGCCCCAGTCGAAACAGCGTGTGCGCTCTGTCCCAATAGTTGATCCAGGCGTTCATGATCGTGTTGCATAATCTGGTCTATATCGGCCATAACGTTCTCCATTGTGTGGGAAATGATGTTGCGCGGCGTGAGCCATGCCAATATTTCAACGCATGCCCATAATATTAGACTAGTGTTGTTAACAAGGTGAAGTATGAAAGTACAAATACTGGGTTTCCCGTGCTCTCCTGTTTACCTAACCATTGGGCGCAAAAGCATCGAAGTGGATATGGTCATGCTGCACTTCATGGGAGAGCAGCAGGTCGATGGCGGCTTCTATCATGCCGGGGCTACCGCAGAGATAGACTTCATGATCCTTCCAGTGGCCGCTGGCGGCAACAGTGGGCAAGAGACGGTGGGCGCCGGCCCAGGAGGTGTCATGCATATCAGAAAGTGTCGAGGTGATGGTGATATGTGGATATTGTTGTGACCATCTGTCCAGTTCTTCCTGATGATAAAAGTCGGCTTGTTTCCTGGCCCCGTAAAAAAGATGGATAGGTCGGGTCCGCCCCAAGGCGATACTTTCCTGAATAATCGCCTCAATGGGGGCCAGACCGGTTCCGGCGGCAATGCAAAGCATATCTCGGTCATTATCGGAATGCAGGGCAAATTCGCCTTGTGCGCTACCTAGCGTTAATTGATCGCCGCTTTGTGCCTCGTGAAAAAGCCATTGACTAAATATACCGCCGGGTAATTCACGGATATGAAAGACCAGTGTGCCGGTGGCATCTGGTGGCGTTGCCATGGAATAAGAACGCCACTGATCAGGATGCCCCGGTATCACAATGCGGGCATATTGCCCGGTTCGGTAGGGATAGGGCCGTTCCGGCTGCAGCTGTAACTCCAGTACATTCCAGGCCAGTGGTGTGAGCCGGGTAATCGCGGCCGTCCAAGTGTCTTTCGGAACCACCTCGGCACGCAAACGCAGGTCACTGCGTGGATACAGTTTACAGAGAATGGCCATGCCAGCGGCGCGTTCCGTGGGTAAGAGCAGCAGTGGCATAAAAGGCCCCTGTTCGCTGTCGCCGGACAAAATGGTGCCTTTGCAATCACCACAGGAACCACTGGCACAACCATGTTTAATGGGAATTCCGTGCTGTTTCGCCGCTTCGACAATATTTTGGCCGACATCCGCCATGAAGCGGATGCCGGATGGTTCCAGACAGATTTCATATTCCATAACAGGCATACCTCAAAATAATGGCGTACCTGAGCAACCGGTACGCCAATGGCAAGGTGTCAATCAGACGGCGGCAGGTACGTCGTCGATGGTTACCGGGATGAAGCGGGAAGGGGCCATGGCCTCGTAGGCCGCCTCAATGCAAACGCTGGCGGCCAAGTTATAAGCCTCAATCCAGGACTCCGCCATTTCATGCGTCCAGGCCGCGCCCAGGAAATGCTTCAGGGTGTTGAGCAGGCTTTTGCCGACGATGGGGTAATGCTCCGGACGGGTGTCGTATTTAATATGCCCGATACCGAGTTCCTTCAGATAGGGGACCAGCACTTCCATGGTGTCAATATTGGTGGCGATCAGAATGACAGAATTGAATAGACGTATCCGTTGCTCCGTCATGTCCCCCGGAAACATTTTCCGCACCTCAGGGTAATGGGTGAACATATAGTTATAAAAATGCGCGGCAACCGGAACGCCTAAGTCCTTAACCGCTGCGCCACTGGATTTGATGAGTTGGATATTGATGGCCATCTGTTGTTGCTCCTTCTGGTTGAACCATGGATTTACTTCAGTAAAACGCCGCACGTTTTGCAGTTTAGCCGGTTGCCTGTGTGCATTCCTTGACTTCGGTCAAGCTTTGCTTGCGTCACCGCCGACCCACGCGTTATCGCGGATGATGGCGGTGGCGCGTTGCCGGGCGTGCCATAACTCCTTATCGTATATAGCAGTTTGGTATCCTCGAGCTGGTGTGGTGGTGAGCGCTTTGAGTACCGAATGCTTTTGTGAGGGCGTCCAATGGATCTCCGCAACCATGGAGAGTCCGGGCCGCAGTGGATGCTGGGCGAGTTCCGCAGCAGGTAACGCGATACGCACTGGTACACGTTCGACGATATGGATGTAATTTCCACTGGCATCCTCCGGCGGCAGGATGCTGAAGGCACTACCGGCGCCCGGCAGCACCCCCAAAACTATACCGTGATAATGGACATCGCCGCCATAGTAATAACTGGTCAATTGAACGCTTTGTCCGGGGTGGACATGCCGCATGGCGGTTTCTTTGACATTGGCTACAACCCACAAATCATTGAGGGGTACTACGGAAAACAGGCGCTGACCGGGATGCACCATCAGTCCGGGGTAGGTGGCGCGCTCTGCGACATAACCCGATACCGGTGCACGGACAACTCGGCGTTGCCATTGAATATCGGCCTGTTCGAACTGCGCCACGGCCTGGCGCACGAGGGGATTCGTTTGCAGGGTGGTGCCAGCTGTGATGGCTTGCGTGCCTTGTAACGCCGCCCGGGCCGCTGCCACTTGTGCTGTTGCAGCAGCAATTTCGTTTTGTGTGTCTTCAACACGGATGGCAGAAACAGCACCACTCGGCAGGGATTGTTTATAGCGGATTAAATCGGCGTTTAATTTGTGGAGTTCGGCGTTTTTGGCACTGACCGTCTGTTGCAGCGTGGTGACCTTGGCGAAATCTTTGCGTACCATTCGGACCGTCGCCGCCAGATGCGCTCCTGCCCGTTGCAGTGCAAGCTGGGAATGATTGGCCTGCAGGGTGGCCATCACCTGTCCGGCGCGGACGAATTCGGTATTTTCTACCAGTACCCTACTGATGGTGCCCGCCGTCTGGTCATTCACCGGCGTAATATTGCCGGAGACATAGGCATCATTGGTTTCTATCCAGTATTGCCCCCGCCAAAACCACCACGCGGTCCAGATCAATCCAGCAAGTACAAAAATGAGGGTAACGAGCACCAGCATCCGGGTGCGTTTTTCCGGTTGGATGGGAGAACTCGAATGTTCAGGCTTCTGCATGCTCATGCGGGATTTTTCCACGGGATGTATCCGCCGCCCAGTGCTGAATGCAGCAATACCCAGGATTGCGCATTTTTCGTCTTTAAGGTCAGCAGTTGATTTTTTATTTCCGTTTCCTGAATCTGCGCGCTAT
>NZ_DAHVHY010000012.1:0-10994 GCF_027322205.1 Acidithiobacillus sp. | reverse complement strand
CGTCTTTAAGGTCAGCAGTTGATTTTTTATTTCCGTTTCCTGAATCTGCGCGCTATAGGCTTCTGCTTTATCCGTAATTCCAGAATGAAAGGCGGATTCAGCCAGTACCGTCGTATGCTCGGCGGCTACAATCATCTGCCGTTGTGCCCGGAGTTTTTTGCGTATCTGCCGCCAAGTGGCCAAACGACCGGCAGTCTCGCGCACTGCGTCGAGGATGGTGGCGCGATAATGGTCTTCCGTGGCTATATATAATGCGTTTTGCTCCTTCAATTTGGCGCGTAATGTCCCCCCTTCGAAAATAGGCAGGGATATGACCGGGCCGATGGCATGTGCGAGATTACCGGGGCTGAACAAATCTCCCAGATGAATGCTGTTCCATCCCACAAACAAGGCGATATTCACATCGGGATAAAAAGCCGCATGTGCCGCGCCCACCTGTTGCGCCGCGACTTCTGTTTCCCAGCGCGCAGCGACTATGTCCGGACGGTGGGCAATGAGGCGTAGAGGCAAATTCCGGGGTATGGTGATTGTGGATAGCGTGGGCAACGGCTCTACCGGAATATTTCGCCCCCAATCGGGTCCGTGTCCGGCCAGTGCCGCCAATATATAGCGCTGTTGAGCAATGGCTGCCTGTATTTCGGCTGCTGACTGACGTACCCTGGCGCGCACCTCTTCCTGAAGATAAACGGTGCGGGCATTGCTCAGGCCGTCATGCCAGCGCTGTTGTTCCAGGTGGAGTAAGGATCTGTGCAGGGCTTCCGCGTGTGCCACCTGCCGGAGACGTTGTACATCACCGGCCAGCAAAAAGTAGTGCCATGCCAGCCGGGTGGAAAGCAATAATTTTGCCTCGGCGTAATCTGCCTGATGGATGCGTACCTCCCCTAGGGCTGCACGAAAGTGATCGTTGTCACGTCCCCACAAATCCAGGTGATAGCGCATTTCCAGAGGATTGAGGGCACCATAGGTGATGGTTTTGCCGTTCAACGGGGCGTGCAAGCCTTGCCGGGAAAAGTGCTCCTGAGTCACCGCCGCCCCTGCGGAAAAGTGTGGGAGGAGGGTGGCATGCTGTTTTTTTGCCGCCGCTTTGGCTTCCAGAATGCGCGCGCTGGCGGCCTGTAGCGATGGATTGTTGCGCAGCGCCTCGCTGATTAAATTATTCAGGGCCGGTAGCTGTGCCGTTTCCCACCAGTTTGACGCGGGCCAGGCACCCGGGGTCACCCCGGCGTGACCGTCAAACTGGGCCAGTATCCCTCTGATTTGGGTATCATGCGCCATTTTGTCGCCGGGGAGATGCTGCGGCAGGCGCGCGCAGGCGCCGAGCAGCAACAGCGATAGGATAAGGGCGATGCTACGTTTCATCAGGGCTCCGCCAGTTCTTCCAGTGCCCGGCGCACCCGGACATCCGGCTCGGCGAAAACCACCCGTTTGGCCAACAATAACAGACTGGCCACGATCAGAAATCCCCACGCGGCGATGTAAAATATTTCATTAAAAGTCAGCAGTGCGGCATGGTACTCTATGTGGTTGACCAACGTCGCATGCCCCAGTGATGTGCTGATCCCATGCTTTTCCGTCGCATTATCCTCGGTGAGAAAATGCTCGTGGAAAATAAGGCGTCTGCCCCATAAGGTGGCCATAATAGGAATACCCATGGCCTGTCCACACACCCGCAACAGATTTAGAAAAGCGGTGCCGCGCATTTCAGCGGCGCCGCGCAATCCGGAAAGTGCGATGGCAATCAATGGCGGGAATAAACCGCCTAAAAAAATACCCACAAGTATTTGTGGCCAGAGCAATTCATCAAACGAAGCGGTCCGATCGTAGGAAGAAACCCAGAAACTGCCTGCCGAAAACCCCAGCAAGGCAATCATCCCGAGTATACGGGCGTCGATGTGATTCAAAAAACGCTGGGTGAGCGTGGCACCGAATTTTGAGAAAATAGCCATGGGCAATAATAAGAGGCCGGCCATCCAGGCCGAATATCCCATGGTTAACTGGAACTCTATAATATAGATAGCCATAGTGCCCTGAAAAAAGAGCGTAGTGAAAAACAGCCCGATCGCTCCGATCAGGAAATTACGGCGTCGCAGAAAGCGCAGTTCCAGCAAGGGATGGGTGCTGTGCCATTCCCAGAGCGCGAAGAAAATAAGCGCGGCAGTGCCGATAATCGTCAGAAAAATTATGGTGTTGGAACGCCACCAACTGATGATTTCTCCGGAATTGAGCGCGGACTCCAGCGCTGCCAAGGCAATCAGCAGGAAAATCAGACCCGGCCAGTCTAATGGTGGATGGCGGTGTTCCGCTTCGCGCCCGACCAGAAGTATCGCACTGATCAAGGCTACCGCAATGGCAATGGGAATGTTGAGGTAAAAAAGCCAACGCCAACCCAGGGTGTCGGTGATCCAGCCCCCGATGGTCGGCCCTAAGGTGAACGGTGTAATGGCGGCGATGCCCCACAGGCTGAGGCCAATATTGCGCCGTTGTGGAGTGTAGTGACGCAGAATGACACCAAGAGAAATGGGAATAGTCAGTCCACCCGCATAGCCCTGGACGACGCGCGCGGCCAAAAACCAGTTGTAATTGGGGGTCTGGGCGCATACGGCGGAAGCCAGGGCAAAGGCGAGGAAGGCGCCGAGCAGACTGAGCATCTCCCCCCAGCGGTTCAGAAACCACGTCGCGGTGGGAAAGGCCAGCGCCATAGCCAGGAAAAAATTCGCCTGGGTCCAGTCTGCATAAGCGGGGTTGACGCCCAGACTCCCGGCAACGTGGGGAATCATGGGCAGATAGGCCCCGGTGTTAAAAAGTACGAGAAAATGCCCGAGCCCGATCACTAGGTTGAAGAGCGTGAGCATGGACGCGCTAAGTGCTGGTATGGGGGCGGCGATACGGAGGAAATACGTCACGGGCGATTGCGTTTGCTATTTTTCTGAAGATGCCGCGATAATGCGGCTCGTAAATATATAGGTCAAATTGGAAATATACAGATAATTTATAGGGAATAGCGATAAGTGGATACGGAGCTTTTACTGACTTTTCTGATGGTAGCCCGGTCCGGAGGCATCAGCGCGGCGGCTAAGATGTTGCACCGCAGCCAGCCGACAGTAACGGAACGTTTACAGAAACTCACCCAGCAGGTGGGAGAGCCGCTCACTATGCGCAGCGGCCGTGGTATTCGCCTCACGCCAGCCGGGGAGGCATTGCTCTCCACCGCGCAGCGGATGCGCGATGTGGTCGACGAATTTGACGACATCGTGTTGCGCCGACAGCGCCTGCAAAACGGTGTGCTGCGCATCGCCGCGACCAATACGGTGGCCAATTATTTTCTGCCGCAACGTCTGGTGGCCTTTCAGCGCCAGTTCCCCGATGTGGAGCTCCAACTGCGCGGTGGCATCATCGACTGGTCGGACATCTCGTTGTCCGACTGGGATTTGTTCTTTCTGGAAGGCGGGCTGGATCTGGAAGGGTTGCCTTCCTACTATACGGTAATGCCATGGTTACACGATGAAATCATGACGATTTTCCCGGAGGGCCACCCGCTGCTGGTGCAAGACGACCTCACCCTGGAAAGCCTCATGTCCTACCCCATGATCTGGAGGGAACGCGCCTCGGGCATTCGCCGCTCTGTGGAGCGGGTATTTCATGATGCACACTTAACGCCCAAACAATCCATCGAAGTGACCGGTGTCGAGGCGGTGGGCGCCGCCGTAGACGCCGGACTGGGTATCGGTTTTGTGACTGCTGCAGCTTTGCGCTACCGAAAAGACTGGCATGTCAATGTACGCCGCTTGCCGTCACCGCACGGCATTCAATGGACGCTGTATATGGCCAGACCGCAGCCTATCTATCAGTCCCATACCATCCGGGCATTTCTGCAATTTCTGGATGTGGATGCAGTGCATACTTCAGACACCGTAGCCGCATCGTCGCGTTAAGCATCTTGCACTTCTGCCGACGCTGTTACGGGGATCATGGACTCCGCCGCGTCAATCACCCCACGCTCGGCCTCCAGTACATCTCCCTTGGCACGTTCCCGCTCCACCAGGCTGATGATCCGGGCCACCTGCGCGGGTTTTGCCGCAAGGTACTCAGCTATCGCCTTGATGTCTTCCTTCATCTGCGCCTGTATGGAGTTGATGCCCTCCCGACGATTGATGATGTCTTCTATGGCCTCGCGGGCCTTGTGATCTAGTTCCAAAGTAACTCCCTGATTTGCGGTGTGTGATCGGCCCTAAAGCCATTTTTGTCCGACGCAGTTTATCACGGACGCACCATAAAAGGCTCCGTGGCGGATTGGTCTTGTGCGGTGTGCTGGAGAGTGGCCGTTTGTTGAGTCTGCTGAAGTATCACAGACCCCATAGAGGACGTCGGGCCGGGCTGATAACCTTTGTCCTGATGTCCCAGCCAGAGACCAACCAGCGCGCCAAAGATCAGAATGCCCGCCGTCTTGGGCCAGAGCTGTGATGCAGAATGATGGGGTGCCATGTAATGCCTCCTTCAGGATGTGCTGTATATATATACAGTACATCCTGAAGGAGCTTATGACAAGTGCGATGGTTGTCGTTGTTACCGTGGGGCTGGTGGTGCAGTTTTGGGATCTGTGCGGCCGAAGACTACCCCCGGCTTCTGCAGGATTTCATACCAGGGTACTTTGCCTTCTGCGGCTTCCTTGAAGTCTTTGGCGTAGGGGCTGTTGGGACTATAAGCGATGCACATGGCGGTACTGGCGACCGGGTAGGCCTCCTTGACCAGACCGGCCTTGATCAGCACCTCGATGGGGCCGGGGGTGATGGAGACAAAAACGTCGGTGCGCAGTTTGTGGGCGGCGATGAGGTGGGCGAGGCCGTAAGCGCCTTGGCCCTCTCCCTGATATTGCACGTTATGGGCTTTGGCGAAGGCCGGCCCGAGATGCAGGTCCATGACCGCACCCATGGAGCCTGCATAAGCGACATGCAGGTCTTTGGCCATGGCCTGGGGCGATAAACCCAGCAGGCTGGCGGCGACGATCAGTGCAAGGGAACTTTGATAGTGACGGTGTTTCACGGACCCTACTCCTGCGGTTTGCGAAATATTCGATGGAATATACCGGTAAATATTTTTCGCTGTCAACATACTTTTCAAGCTTGTTATGCCCTGGTATGCCATGAATTTGGCATCTTTTTTGCTGCACCTTTCACACGGCCCTATAACCCACTTATTTGTTCGCTTTCTGACAATAATGTGTACTTATTGACATCTAAGGAGAGGTTTTTTGAAACTGCGGATACGGCGGGCGCATGTCGAGGCGATGGTGCAGGAGTTCCCACATCTGGCGAGCTTAATGCGATAGGGAGAAATGAATATGCGTACAATCATTACCCTGGCAGGCCAGGATGTGGGATTGGTGAGCGAAAACGATATGGCCCTCGCCATACAGGCGGCTGAGGAGGTCTTCGCACAGCATGGGGCTGACCCTATGGCTTGCGAAGTGGCCAATCAAAAGCAGTATAGTGATGCGGAAATTACCAGGGATGAAGCGTTATTGTGCGCCATCTGGGAAGAAGCCAATTATGCAGCCTGACACAACGCCACTATTGGCGAGATGAGTCGGGATATTGGTCATGTTTGGTAAAGCCTGTAATCTTAACGAACTGCGACCTGGACCTGCGTCGTAATCAGCGTGATTTACGCTCGGCGGGCGAAAAATGGCTCAAGTGCCCCTCTTTCGCCGCCTGCGCACGACCACGCGCCATCACCCAGCACTGTGGCCAGGTGCGGCCATCCGTGAAAGCTGCTTTTCCAGGTGTTGGTTGCCACATTGCGGGCAGTTTGGGATGGGTTGAGCTCATGACCAGTAATTCAAAGTCGGCGTCGCAATCGCAGCAATGGCAATCGAAGATAGGCATCTTTGTTCCTTTGTCAGGTTATGGCCAAAATGGCATCTGTTGTCCAATTGGGCAATAATGATGCCTGCTCAGATGGCGGTGTTACAGAAGCCAGTCGCCCGATTCCTTGATATGTTTCCGGCATTACGGTCTGCCTTCTCCGACGGTCGTCCCATCGTTAATGGGGTTCAACGGAGCCCTTGGAATGTGGCGGTGATATTCCTGTGTGGTCGCGTTTCTCTGTGCTTGTTCCTGTTGTAGTTGCTGCAATTTGATAGCGGTTATTTGAGCGCGAGCTGCGTCATTGGCTTGGAGTCCTGCGTAGATCTTTTTCTGGCCAGAAGAGAAAGCAGATATGCGAGCGGCTGCCTGACTATTGGCCGTAGTAGGAGCACCGCCGATGACCTTCGCGCCTTGGCATGGGGTATTCTGAAACGAGTTGCCACATTGATAAATAGTTGCGTTGGCGGTAGTAAATTCGCCAAGTAGTATTGCACCTAAAATCCATCGTTTCATAAAACCTCCGTAAATCTATGACAGGCTATTGATTACATTATTTACTGCCAAAAAATACGATCCATGTTTCCATTGATGGCATATCTACAAGACCCATCATTGCCACGCGCTGTCTTTTCTTTGCACCAATCAAGCTCTTTTTTAGTTTTTGTTGGATGATTTTTATACCATGTCACCGAATTGCCTCCGTATGGCCCCTGTCCGGAGAAAATAAAAGGTAGAGCAATTGAGAAGATGCATATCAGTAGTATCACCAATGTAATCCATCGGTTCACAATCCCTCCCATAAGTTTACATTTTTTGATAAAAATAAGATCCCATGTAAGAGCTTGCAAGCGTATAGCAGGCCACACGCTATTAGACCCAGATAGCCTTAATTAAAACTCAAAAAAGCGCAACTTCCTCTGAGCAGCAACTTCGACAAACGCTATGGCTGCGTTACCGTCAAAGGTGTCAAAACGGCAGTAAAATAGCTTGAATCCTGATTTCCAGATTATTCTTTGTTCTGAGCGCCGGTTTTTAGAGCGCCCTGTACGGTATCCCAAACCACATCGAGATGGATGTCGAAGTAACCATGGGCGATGCGATTGTGCATGCCGCGCCAAGGTATTTTTGAGTGGTCCTCCGCAAACTCGGGGTATATGTTCATCGCTTTAGTTGCGGC
The DNA here is from genome assembly GCF_027322205.1 of Acidithiobacillus sp. Lineage (GTDB taxonomy): Bacteria > Pseudomonadota > Gammaproteobacteria > Acidithiobacillales > Acidithiobacillaceae > Acidithiobacillus. The sequence goes on along the minus strand of NZ_DAHVHY010000012.1, from coordinate 3,953 downwards.
ATTGCGACGAAGTTCAAACGCGAGCGATGGGCGCATAGTATCTCTCCGAACCTCAACATAGCCAGTTGGCAGTATATGGTATTTTCATCGTTTTCACATCTGCTGGCCCCTCCAATGATCCATGCGCAATCCGCTAGGCCAATCAGCCTCGATGGCAGCTTCCGCTGCCCTGCCGACGGCAGTATTGGCAGTATTGACTGAGTACGCCCACTATTCATAGGAGGAACAGATGCAGTCTGTCAATATGCTACAAGCCAAATCCTCTCTATCTCGCTTGGTAGAGGCCATCGAGCAAGGAGCGGAGCGCGAGATTGTGATTGCCAGGAATGGCCGTCCTGCAGCTAAGCTCGTGCCAGTGAATATGTATCCACCCGGGAAACGGATTGGTGTGGCCAAAGGCTTGTTCGATGTGCCCGACAATATAGATGCGCATAACGATGACGTGGCCCGTTTGTTCATGGGTGAGGGGAAGGCTTGAACTTGCTGCTGGATACACAGGTTGCTCTGTGGGCCATAATGGACAATCCGAAATTGTCCCAGAAGGCGCGTGACCTGATTCAGTCGCCCAAGACAAGCGTTTGGGTCAGCGTGGCAAACGTCTGGGAAATTGCGATCAAGCATGCATTAGGGCGAGGAGATATGCCCGTATCAAGCCAAGACGCATTGCGGTATTTCCAGGAGTCGGACTATCGACTTCTTCCGGTGGAGGCAGAGCACGTAGTTGCAGTGGAAGAGTTGCCCATGCACCACCAAGACCAGTTTGACCGTATTCTTGTGGCACAAGCACTCGTGGAACCGATGCGGCTAATGACCCACGACTCGCTGGTGGCGCTTTATAGCGATACCATTATTAAGGTTTGAGCAGAGATATGGACATAGAAATTGTATCACACTGATTGCGGTCATTGGATCGTTCAGAGGTTTGTTCAGCAGCATTCTGGCACCGATCGGGTAACGGGTAGCTTGGCCGACTGAATTGCACTATGATTTTCTCATCACAGCACGTCGGTGGAAGGTAGGCCATGGCGCCAGAACGGCACCTCCCTCAAAAACAAAAAAGATGGGCTTCATCTTTCCGTAATCCTTTAAACCACCCATGCTTGGTCGGAGGTGCTAGACTGGGTACACAGTAAACACACGATATAGGCGAGATTGATACCAGAAACTTCATGTTGAATACGAGATGGCAGAGGATGGCCGCTGGATAGCAGAGATACCAGAAATGCTTGGTGTCATGTGCTATGGAGCATCGCGCAACGATGCGGCGGCCAAGGTTGAAGTTCTTGCGCTCAGGGCCATTGCTGATCCCCCGGACGAAGGGGAAATGCCCGCCTCCCCAATTACCATCGAGCCAATGGCCGTCTTTGAAGGCACGGCTTGTGTTGGCCGCACTCATTCGGATTGGTTGGCGCGTCAAACGACAGAGCGGTTCACACCGAACCCTCAGCCGCCCAGATTGTCCAGATGTCGTGCTCGCGTTTCACGATGAGGCTTGCCAAGCAGACAGGGCTATCCCCGGAGGACTTTCGATAACCTTCACTATTTTGTCTGTAAATAGCGGCCAACCAGCAGACTGCGAACCAAGCAAAATCAGGACACCCGCCCAGCAGGGATCAGTAGCCACCAGACGAAATGACGTATTACGTTTTGTATAGAAAATTCAGCCTATGGTTTGGGTCCGGCGCGATACGTTCGTTGATAAATTCTTCACGACGCCGCATATTCATGAATGGTAAACACGGAGGAATGTACCATGCCTATTTCCACTGGAAGAATCGTTGTGCTTACTTTGGGTATTTTGGCTCTATCAGGCTGTGCCGTTAGCCCTTACGGCGGATATGGAAATCAGGGGTACAACCAGCAGCAGCCCCCACCACCCGGCCAAGGGCCTGGTCAGTACAACAATGGCTACGGTAATCCACCAGGCGGACCTGGCGGCCCACCCCCCGGAGGTCCGGGCGCGCCTTAACGGCCAAAACAAAAACGAGCCGCTCATTATGGGTGGCTCGTTGCCTGAAACGCTTATGCGCCCTGCCGCTATGGAGAAAACAGGGAAATCCTGGGAAATGATGTGCATCAATGACCGATAACTCGCAAGATGCGCCGCTCAGTTGCCGCTTACGTTCCGGCGGACTCGGATGCTCTGAAAGTGGCGGTAGATCACTTGTCCGGGGCCGCCGCCCGGTTTGCGGTGGACGTGGCGGATTTCCGTCCAGTCCACCTCCCCGCTGATGGCGCGGGATTGACTCTGTTGCAGGGCAATGCGTGCCACTGCGGTCAGCACCGCTTCGGGCACGACGGTTTGACTATTTTCCCGGCACAGCACTACGTGGCTGCCCCCCAAGTCCTGGATGTGAAACCACAGGTCCCAGGGCTTGGCGGTGCGGAAGGTCAGGCGATCATTTTCCTTCGCATTTTTCCCCCAGAGGAGCGTAAAGCCTCCTATCACCGTGCGGTTGAAGCCGGTGTTGTTCGGCGTGCCCTTCTTCGCGGATCTTACGGGTGCCGGGCCTGTGGGTGTGGATGATCCTGTCGCTGACTCGATCTGCCCATCCTCCGTGGCCGTCGTAAGATGTTGCAGCAGATGTTCCACCTCTTGCAGGCGGGTGGCGATTTCGCGTTGCGCGCGCTGACTGCGTTGTGCCTGCTGCATGTACCACTGCGCCTGCCGGTGCAGCGACTTACCCTGTGTCACGGTAATAGTGAGTGTTGCACCTGCGGCGCTGGTGTGGTCCGGGGCACTGAGCTGCGTGGCGGACGGCATCGCGTCGGGCAGGGCAAAAAGGGCGAAGGCTTGGGTGCGATAGACCTCCGGGTCCTCCCAGCGCGTTATATCCTGGCGCATTTTTTGGATGCGGCGGTGCAGGCGTTGCCGTTGCTGAGTGCGGGCGCGTTCCTGGGCGGAAGGTTGTGGATGCGCTGTGGGTTGCACAAAGTGCAGTGCTTCCTGCGCTGGAATCTCCTGCATCGGTCCCAAGTCGAATATGGGTAGGGGATAGACGACAGGGTTATCCGCATCCACCGCTTGCCGCCACCAGGACGCGCAGGGATCTGACCGCAGCGACCAGGCCTCCTGCATGGCCTCCTGATCCGCCGTGTGCTGCGGGCGATAACGGGGCGCTACGCGGCGCAGCCAGGCGGTGGTCGGTAAAGGCTGAGCAAAGGGCCGACTGTCTTCCGGAGGCGCATAAATAATGCCGGGCAGAAAGCGCGGCGCGGCTTTGCCGTCGAGACTGTCCCAACGCCAGGCCCAACGGATATGCTGCGCCTCATCCAGCAGGGCGATATTGCCGCGTCCGCCAAAGCACTCGGCAATCAGGCTGATCTGGTCCACCCGCTTGCTGATATGGACGCGGCGGCAATCGATACGCACGATGCGATCTGCCCAGGGCACGCGGATGCGCTGAATGCGAAAACCCGCCAAACGCTGGTTGATCGGGCTGCTCCAGGTGGTCAGGGCGCCCGGCTTATGGAATGCCGGGTCCTGCCAGAGCCCCAGAGGGGCACGCTGCACGATCAGCGCAATATGCGCCTTGGCGGTGTGCAGATAAATCCCGCCCGGCGCGTCGCTGATGCCCTGGATGGCCTGCTGCGCGAGCTGGCGGTCCAGACACTGGGCGGCGGCGGCGAGTTGTAAGGTGTCCATTTGTCGAAGCTAAGCCGCGCGCACTGGCAACGTGCTCATGCCTCTTTGCGTGCCTCGATCACGACCGCCTTATCCGTCACCGCGCCCAAGCTGTGCAGTACTCCCATCAGTGTCGCCAACGCCGTCGGCGGCTTTTGCAGGCTGGCGTCCAATACACATTCCGCATGCTCCGGTGCCTCGTAGGGGTCATCCACGCCGGTAAAGCCGGTGATCTCGCCGCGCATGGCCTTGGCATAAAGGCCTTTGGGATCGCGCTCGGCACAGACCTCCAGCGGGGTGGCCACATGGACTTCGATAAATAGACCGC
>NZ_DAHVHY010000129.1 GCF_027322205.1 Acidithiobacillus sp. | reverse complement strand
GGTTTTGCCGAAAAAGTGTCAAACATGGGCTAAGCGATCCGCAATTTCTTTGTTTTGCAGACCACCATTGAGACCTTGAAAATTTTGCACTATCCTGCCTTACTTTATCCTAGATTAGCCTTTGCTATGCCAACAAGAACCACCGAAGCCGAGATCCTCACCATTAAGCAGGTCGCCGGCTACCTGAAGGTCACGGAGCGGACGATCTACAGGCTGGTTGCGGCCAAGAAGATCCCTGCCTTCAAGGTCGGCGGGACATGGCGATTTTCGCGCGCAGACATCGACCGCTGGATCAAACAGCAGTCGATGGAAGGGCTTGCCACCGGTGGTGACGGGGATGACACGGTCGATGGTCAATCGAACGATGGGGAGCGTAAGTAATGCTTGGACTGACTCTACGGGATGAATTTCGGGGCAAGCGCCTCAAAGGGACGGCCATTGAGCTCTCCAACGACTCCAACACCGGCGCAACACAGATTGCCGCGCAGCAGTTTCTGGAGATCACGTATCCGACCCATGACCTTTTGAAGGGCATCGAGGCCGTCGGCCCTAATCAGGGTCGCCCGGTAGTCGTGATCGGCGAACGCGGATTGGGTAAGTCGCACTTGATGGCTGCGCTGTACCACGCTGTCAACGATGCCGCATCGACTGGCGCATGGCTGAAATCTTGGGCCTCCACGCTCGGTGACGCAAAATCGGCAAGATTGCTTTGCGCGATGGAATGCTGGTCATTGGCGAGAGCCTGCACCGCCAGCGCTACAAATTCCTGTGGGATTTGCTGTTCGAGCGCCATCCTCGCGGCGAATTCATCAAGGGCAAGTGGGAAGGCATGGGGGCGGCCAAGACCGACATTCCCTCCGACAAGCTCATTGTCGAACTCCTGGAGCACACGCCAACGATGCTGCTGCTGGATGAATTCCAGACCTGGTACGACGGCCTGACCAATACCAAGCAGTACCCCTGGAAGAACTGGGCGTTCAACTTTATCCAGATTCTCTCGGAGATTGCCAAAGAGCGACCTGATCTGCTGGTGCTCGTGCTCTCCGTTCGCAATGGTGGCAGCGATGCCTACCAGCAGGTACACCGCGTCAATCCGGTCGCCATCGACTTCAAGGCGGGGGTAATGCTGAGCGTATCCAGCAGGATCGGCGGCGGATGTTGCTGCACCGTCTGTTCGACAACCGCTTGCAGATCGCCGACGGCACTATTGAATCACTGGTTGCCCAGCACGTCTCAGAATACTTCCGCCTGCTTGGCGGACGGCGTCACCGTAAATATCTGAATACCCCACTTCCTCTATCATTGGTTTCATTTCGCAGCATCTTTAAAGGTAACTGTTCACCAGGGGTACATTTACCCTATGGTGGGCTGTGGGGTTTCCCCCTGAAAAGACTGGATCAAGGCGTGCAGCAGGTCGACGCCCTGCTTGCGTAAGGTTTCCAGATAGGATCGGATCGTGCAGAAAGTGGCTGCCCCATCAAAGGTCCGGAAACAGCCGGAGATCTTCTGTTTAACCTTGGGCATTCGCACCGCCTGTTCTGCGATGTTGTTGGTGAAGGGCACCTCCGGATCCGAAAGAAAACGCAGGACATCCTCACGATATTCACGCCGGCGTCGCAACAGATTGGTCGGAGTGGATTGCCTCCGATGCGCGGAGCCATCCTTGCGCTTCTTGATCGGGTGGATCGTGTCGCCTTTGGCCAGTATCGCGGTGTAGTCCGCGTTGATTTTAACCATCCGGTTATCGCTGAGCGGTCCATCGGCCACATCCCGATTAGCGGCAACGAGCAGGTCGATCATATTCTTCGCCCAGCGTTGGCCGTACTGTTCGTGGACCAGCGTCAACTCCCGCAGGTGGTGGGCGTTGCACAGGCCGTGGAGGCAGTCATATTTCCGGTAGGGCGCCCAGCCATCATGAATGGCAGTCCCCTGAAATCCGGGCAGAATACCGAAAGCGTCGAAAGCTTCCTGGCCCCGGCGGGTGTGCATGCCCACCCAGGTCATGTTGGGGGTGGCGGCCGTGTGCAGCCAGTGGAGCTTGCCCGCGACCCGCATCCCGGTTTCATCGAAATGGGCCACGCGGGCGTCCCGAACGGCGTCCGCAATACGCGCGACGGTGGGGGTCAGGTTTCCAGCCGCGATGTGGATCATTCTGACCACGGCACCCGGCGACAGGGCAACACCACAGGTATCGCGCATGATTCGGGTGGTGCGCAGGATCGGCAGCATGTGGTGCTGGGTGAGATAGACGACGGTGGCTTGTACCCGTGGACCATATTGCGTGGTGGCGTAACCCCTTCTGGGAAGTTGCTCCGATGTACCTTGCCGCAGGTGCAGCGTGCTTCCAGAACGCGATGTTCGGTGACTTCAACCTGCTGAGGCGGTATATCGAAGACCTGGCGGGCTTCCGATATATGGGCCTCGTCCAGAGTGCTGCCACAGGCATCGCAGGTTGCTGGCAAGAGATGGCTGATCACATGATCTGGTTCGGCGACGCGCTCCAGCGCTGAGCCTTTGTGGCCTTTTTGCCCGCCCTTGGGGCGCTGTCCCACCTGACGCAGAGATTTAGGTGCGGGTTTGCGCAGGCCATCTGAGGACGGCGGCTTGCTGGAATTGTGACTGTCTTTGGCCAGA
>NZ_DAHVHY010000128.1 GCF_027322205.1 Acidithiobacillus sp. | reverse complement strand
GCCGGTCTCCGGGGCGGTGATCGTCACGACGCCGCAGGACATTGCCTTGCTGGATGCCCGTAAAGGTCTGAAGATGTTTGAGAAAGTGGGCGTGCCTATTCTCGGTATCATCGAGAACATGAGTTTTTATATCTGCCCGAAGTGCGGCAATGAGGACGATATTTTCGGACATGGCGGTGGCGCGGCCATGGCCGAGCAGGACGGGGTGGAATTTCTGGGGGCGATACCGCTCGACCGCAGCATTCGCAACGAAGCCGATAACGGCGCGCCGACGGTAGTGGCGCAGCCGGATTCCCGTCTCGCCAAAATCTACCTGGAACTGGCGCGCCATGTGGCCGGACGGGTGGCGATCCAGGCGGTCGATCACAGCCACAAGTTCCCCAATATCGTCGTCCAGAACCGCTGATTCCCAGCCGCTTACAGGAAGTCTCCGCCATGAGCATCAAATCCGATCGCTGGATCCGTCACATGGCGGAAGAACACGGGATGATCGAGCCCTTTTCACCGCGCCAGGTGCGGCACGTCGAGGGAAACCCCATTATCTCCTACGGCTTATCTTCCTATGGTTACGATATTCGTTGCGCCGGGGAGTTCAAAGTCTTTACCAATGTCCGCAGTGTAATTGTCGATCCGAAGAATTTCAGTGAAGATTCTTTTGTCGATTTTACCGGGGATACCTGCATTATCCCGCCGAATTCTTTCGCCCTGGCGCGCACGCTGGAATACTTCCGTATCCCGCGTAATGTGCTGACCATTTGTCTGGGTAAATCCACCTATGCCCGTTGCGGCATCATCGTCAATGTCACTCCTTTCGAGCCGGAGTGGGAAGGCTATGTGACCCTGGAATTCTCCAACACGACGCCCTTACCCGCGAAAATCTATGCGAATGAGGGCGTGGCGCAGGTGCTGTTTTTGGAGTCGGACGAGGTCTGCGAAGTGTCTTATGCCGACCGCGGCGGCAAGTATCAGGGCCAGAGTGGTGTAACCCTACCGAAGGCTTGAAAGCGGATCAGGGTAAGGGCTCTTTGGTATAGGCGATATTGGCCTGCTCGGAGGAGTAGGCATCCATCTTTTTGTTGGCGCGCAGATCATTTACCCAGTAGGGATTGAGTAACAGGGATTTGCCCGAGAGGATCATATCGGCATCCGCCAGCGCTGCCTCGGCGGTGTCCCGATCATGAATATTGCCGCAGATCAACAATGGTTTCCGGGTGGCGCTGCGGGTTAACTGTGCCATATTTTTGCCGGTCCCGAAGGCCTCGTCGCCAAAGCGATAGGTGGATACCGAAATGGCGTCGATGGGGAGTTGATCCAGGAGTCGAATCACCTCTGTCCATTCGTCGGCATTGGCGAACAGGGAAACTTCCATATCCGCAACCCCCCAGTTGGATATCCGGAAAAAGAGCAATTTGTCGGCAGGCACATGCGGACGTACGGCCTCTACGATTTCACGGGCAAAGCGGAAGCGGTTTTCGACGCTGCCACCATAGTTATCTGCACGCTGATTGCTGTAGGCGGACAGAAACGCATTGATCAGGTAACCGTGTGCGCCGTGAATTTCTATACCATCGAATCCGGCCGCAATGCCGCCTTTAACCGTTTCGACGAAACCCTGAATGACATGCGCAATGTCAAAGGACGACATCATGTCGGGCATGGGGTAAGGCACGCTGGTCAGTGGGTTGTTCTGTTTGGGGATCAATGCGCTGGGTGCGATAGTGCGTTCGGCGGGATTAACCTCATTCCAGGCTATTCTGCCGCAATGAAAGATTTGCAGCACCGATACGCTGCCCGCAGCACGGATTTTTGCGTTGACCTGCGCCCAGGCATCAATTTGCCGCTGCGTGGTTAACCGCGCCTGGCCGGGATAGCCTTGGGCGCTCTCATAATCGCTGACGATGGCTTCTGTGGTGATGAGTGCGACATCGTTTTCGGCGCGCCGGATCAGGAAATCCAATACGTCCTGACGGGGAATACTATCTTTTTCCGAGGACATGCGGGTCATCGGTGCCAGCCCGATGCGGTTTTTCAGGGTGTAGCACCCCATTTTGAGAGGGGAAAACAGATCTTTGCTGGTTTGGGACATTGGCGATTTCCTTATGCGTTGTCAGCTTGCCAGTGCGGACTGGCTGGACGATTACCTGAGTAAGATACCATGTGGTCGGTATGTTTCCTAGCGGGCGCCGGGAGACTTCTCCAGATTTCGGGATGGGTAACTGGCGGGGCCAGGTTTATGATTCATCCACGGCAACAAGGATATGCCGCAAACGCTCCGGCCGAAACGCCGCCCAGTAGAGTCCCCAGAAAAAAATAACCATCACCAGCGCGACAAAAAGCAGGGTGGCGATCCCTTCACCTCCGCCCGGTAAAGGCCAGAGGCTCACCGCCATCACTTTGATCAGGAGGGGCAGGCTGATGCCGGAGACGATCAGACTGATCCAGCGCCAGGCATGACGCTGGCGGAACAGGAACCAGGGTGTGGCGATGTTGGCCAGGCCATAAATCAGCAGAAAGGCCAGCCCGGTAAAGGTGCCAAAGGTGCCGACCACCGATAATATGGGGATTTTCCACAGGGTAACCACCGCTATACTTATGAGCACGATGATGGCGAGTATCCGCAACGCCCGCGCTGGGGTGCCGTGGCATAAGTCCCGGTGATGG
>NZ_DAHVHY010000127.1 GCF_027322205.1 Acidithiobacillus sp. | reverse complement strand
ATCTGTGCAGTTCTCTCGGATGTGGGTGTGATCAGACGAGGTTGTCGTCAGATACCCTTTTAGTGGAGTCTGGTCAGATTTGCGACAAAGTTTGTCTGGCACCGCTGGTTTGATGAGATACGGATATGTAAGTAGGTAACAAAGCGTACAAGATGTTCAGTCTATTACGTGATGTTAAAACATAACCACATGATAATATTATAGTTGTTTTTTGGAAGTAAGCGCTTAGGCAACCCACCTTCCCAAACTTTATGACCTGACCGATCCTGACCCGCATACAGCGAGGAGGGGTGGATATGACGAAGAACGAGAAGACCGCTTATTGGCGGCAACAAGTAGACGGATTTCAGGCGAGCGGTCTTTCCGTCAAGAATTACTGTGCGCAGGAAGGGATCGCCGTAGCTACGCTGCATTACTGGCGCAAGCGCTTTGCCGATGCGGTAGAACCGCGGCCGATGGTCCATGGAACCGAAGGGTTTTTGCCAGTCACTCTGGCACCGATCCGGCCGTCTGTTTCGCCGGTAGAGATTATGCTGTTGTCGGGTCGCCGCCTGAAACTGACGGGGCCGATGGATACCGGCTGGTTGCACACCTTGGTGCGCGTCCTCGAAAGCCCATGTGGTTGAGTCCGGGCAGCCGCATCTGGCTGGCGGCAGCACCCGTGGATATGCGGCTGGGCTTTGATGGTCTGGCGGCCAAGGTGCAGGGGGTACTGGCTGCAGATCCTTTTTGCGGTCATGCTTTTGTTTTTCGCAACCGCCGCGGCGATCGACTGAAACTGTTGCTCTGGGATGGTCTGGGCTTTTGGCTCTTGTACCGCCGCCTGGATCAGGGGCGACTGCATTGGCCCAAAGCCGATACGGGTGCCGTAGAGCTGTCGGCCGCGCAGTGGGCGATGCTGGTGGAGGGGCGGCCGTGGACCCCGTTGCCGACCCTTGAAAAATGCACGCCTACACTGCTGTAAGTGACTGAAATTGCTTGTATAAATACCCAATTTCTGGTACTATTTTCCCATGGTTTCAACGACTCCAATGCCCCTTCCCACCAGCCCGGACGCCCTGCGCGATCTGGTGCTGAGCCTGCTGCAGAAACAGCAAGAGAAGGAGGCAGAGTTCACTTCCAGGTTCGCCGAACAGGAGCAGGCGATCATCCCCGCGACGAGACCATCGCCCGCCTGGAACACCCTGGCCAAGCTGCGGCGCTGGCGATTTGGCCGCCGTTCCGAACAACTCTCCAAGGACCAGATCTCCCTCTGGCAGGAAGCCCTGGATACGGAGATCGCCGTCATTGAAAGCACACTGGAAGCCGCTCTGGAAGAAAGCGCTGTGGTGACCGCCGCCAGTCCAGCGGCAACAGATTCCGTCGCACGACCTGCACGTCCTCCCCGCCGCCACCCTGGCCGCATGAAGCTGCCCGACACCTTGCCCCGGGTGGAAGTGCATCACGATCCTCTGACCTGCACCTGCGGGCAGTGCGGCGGCCTCCTGGAAACCGTCGGGGAAGAGATCAGCGAAAAGCTGGATTATATCCCCGGACGCTTCCAGGTGATTCGCCATATCCGCCCCAAACTGGCCTGCCGTCCCTGTGGCACCATCGAAAGCCCGGCATTACCGGCACAGGTGATCGACAAGGGCTTGCCCACGGCGCGCCTGATGGCCCATGTGATGACGGCGAAACATGTGGATCATCTGCCTTTATATCGGCAGGAAACCCAGTACCTGCGGGCGGGCGTACCGATCTCCCGCGCCACCCTCTGCAGCTGGCTGGGTCAGGGGGAGTACTGGATCAGCATGCTCGCTGAGGCCTGCAAAATGGCTTTGCTGGAGGGCACCATCCTGCACGCCGACGAGACCCCCTTACCGGTGCTCCATCCCGGTAGCGGCAAGACGGACAAGGCCTATCTCTGGGTGTATCGCAGTCAGGCGGATGCCCCGCATCCCATCGTGGCCTTTGATTATGCTCCGGACCGTAAGGGCATCCACGCGCAAAACTTCCTGGGCGACTGGAAAGGCATCCTCCAGACCGATGACTATGGGGGTATGATGCCCTCTACCGAAAGGAGCAGATCATTGAAGCCGGGTGCTGGGCGCATGTGCGTCGCCACTTCTATGACGTGGAACAGCGAGGCCCGAGTCCGGTGGCGCAGAAGGCGCTGGCCTGGATCACCAAACTCTATGGCATTGAGGCGGACATCAAAGCCTCCCCGCCCGATCAAAAAGCCGAAGCCCGCCAGCAACGGGCCGGCCCCCTGCTGGAATCCTTCCGCGCCTGGCTCAGCGAAACCCAGATGCAGGTGGCGCCTAAAAGTGGCATCGCCAAAGCCATCGGCTACGCTCTGAAGCGTTGGAAGGCCCTCACCCTCTATCTCGAAGAAGGTCGACTCAGCATCGACAATAATCCGGTGGAGCGGGCGCTGCGGGGCGTTGCGATTGGTCGCAAGAATTTTTTATTTGTTGGGAATGATGCCGGTGGGGAACGGGCGGCGTCCTTCTACAGCATCATCGAAACCTGCAAGCTTAACGGCGTCGAGCCCTTCGCGTACCTCTGCGACGTACTCGAAAAATTACCTACCTGGCCCAACAAACGGCTCCACGAACTCTTGCCGTGGAACTGGAAAAAAACCGCATTACCCTGATCGGTGCCAACCCGCAAGGGTGGGTTGCTTAAACGCTTACGATCGACATACCAGAAGAATCTTATTGATCCCATAAGTAAAATAGTATTGGTAA
>NZ_DAHVHY010000126.1 GCF_027322205.1 Acidithiobacillus sp. | reverse complement strand
GGCCAATACTTCGTCGAGAATGCTGGCCTCTCGTTCCAGATCAGCCAATGCATGGTTGCGCAATGCGGTTTTCGCCTGGGGCGGCTTCATAACCCCTTCGGCAACCTTGGCAAAACGCGTGCGTATCGCACAAGTGGCGTTCACGGAGCGTCCGATGGCCCGCGCCGTCTGCTCCAGGCTCAATCCCAAATCCAGGGGCAACAGCACCGCCTGTGCCCGCCTCAGCTCTTCGGCTGTCTTCGCGCTGCGCAACAACTCTCGTGCCGCCACCACATGCTCTACTCCACCTGCCGGACGTGCCATGCCATGACCCCCCTGAAAAACATGGCATATTATCACTGATTATAACGCTAATTGGAATTACACCCGACGACAAATATGGAATCGCACATATTTGGCACACGCCCGCTACAAGCAAGCAGCAAAGCATGAATTTGTAGAAGATGTGGATTTTTGTAGAAAAAACCCGATGGTTACGGAGTAACCATTTGATTTATTGGTCGGGGCGAGAGGATTTGAACCTCCGACCACCTGAACCCCATTCAGGTGCGCTACCAGGCTGCGCTACGCCCCGCAAGAGGTCGCAATGTACCGCCAAAACACCACCCAAGTCAATGTCTGTGGCCGCACAAATCCAATAATGCCGACAACTCCCGACGCAAGTATTGCCAACGTTTGCGGCCCTCAATAACACTGACAGAGGAATCCGCCATCTCCAGATTCAGTTGCCCATGACTTTCTTCCCGGAACTCACCACGGGGAGCACGCATCATCTCTTGCAACCGCTCACGCGCGCCGTGGATAGTATAGCCTTCACCGTACAGCAGGGCACGAATCTGCCTTGCCAACAGCAGATCGTGGCGCTGATAATAACGTCGATTACCTTTTCTTTTCAGCGGACTAAGCTGTGCAAACTCCTGCTCCCAGTAGCGCAGCACATGCGCCCTCACCCCGCAGAGCAGGGCAGCCTCGCTAATCGAAAAATACCGCTTCTCGGGTATCTCGGGGAGTGGCGCGAGGTCTTTGCCCGTCTTTCCCTTAGCTGTTGTCTGGTTCGCTACCATTCACGTAGGCTTTGAGCTTTTGACTCGGATGGAAAGTCACCACACGCCGTGCCGTAATGGTAATCTCCACGCCCGTCTTGGGGTTACGCCCGGGACGGGGATTTTTGTCGCGCAATGTAAAGTTGCCAAAACCAGACAGCTTCACCTCTTCACCCTGCGCCAGATTCTCACGAATGCCATCAAACAAGGCCTCAACAATACCTTTGGCCTCCCGTTTATTAAGACCCATACTCTCGAACAGCATATCCACGATTTCTGCTTTGGTAACCGCCATATTATTCTCCCTATGCCCTGAGTTCGATGGAACCGAGTCGCCGCACGGCAACCAGCAACCGATCCATTTCTGCTTGTACATCTGCGTCGGTCAGTGTCCGCTCGGCATCCTGCAAGAGCAACGCAAAGGCCAGACTGTATGTTCCCGCCGTCAGAGTAGCGCCCTGATAACGATCAAAAATCGTAATTTCCTTAACCATACCCGATGCGGTTATCTGCATGACATTCAGCACTGTCCCCGCCGGAATGTCATCCGGGATCACTAAAGCCATATCCCGCCGCAACGCCGGGAAAGGCGACAAGGGCGTGAACCGGGAGACATTCGCCAGACCCTCCAAGCATTCTACATCCAGATAGAAGAAAAACGGTGATTTGTCCAGGTCATACTCCGCCGCAAGCGTCGGATGTAACGCACCGAGCATACCCACCTGCTGATCTGCCACCCAAATTCCTGCGGTCTGTCCCGGATGCAACGCCGGATGATCATCCAGCGTCCGGAAAGAAAATTCTGTCTTTGGCCAAAGCGTGAGCAAAGCACTCACGTCACCCTTCAAGTCGTAGAAATCGGCCGCACGCTGTGGCTGCGCCCAACCTTCCCGATCTGCGGTCCCGACTATACAACCACCCAGGACAAGGCGCTGGTCATTCGCAGAAAACACCCGCCCCAGTTCAAAAATCCGTACCCGATCCTGCTGCCGCTTCACATTGAACTGGAGCGCTTGCATCAGGCCAGGCCAGAGACTGGCTCGCATGACGGCCAAATCCGCAGACAGGGGATTGAGCAGGGCTGGCGCGTCAGCGTCCGGAGTGAAGGCATCCTGCTCCTGACGGGAAATAAAACTATAGGTGATTACCTCGTGATAATCACGCGCTTGCAGGATGCCACGTAACGTGGCCTGCTGTGGCCATCGCGCGATGGCTAGGGGCTGCAGAGTGCCCTCTGGCCGATGCACGGGCAATCGCTCATAGCCGTATATTCGGCCCACCTCCTCGATCAAGTCTGCCTCAATGTGCAGATCAAAGCGATGGCTGGGGGAAATCGCCTGCCAGCCATCGGGAGTCTCGCTAATGCACAGCCCCAGACGAGTCAGCACTGTCTCGACCACGGTATCTTCATAATCCATGCCCAGAACGCGCGCCAGTCGCGCCCGGCGCAAAGTAATCGGAGCGTGCTCCGGTAACTGGCCTAGCACCGTATGGGACCGCGTTGCCCGTAAATTGGCTTTGCCCAGGGTGGTCAGCCGTGTCAGGACGGCAGCGGCCGCCGCGGGCGCCAGCGCAAAATCGACACCGCGCTCGAAGCGCATGGCGGCATCCGTCTGCAAGCCCAGGCGGCGTGCACGGCCTTGAATAGCCTTAGGCTGAAAGAAAGCAGACTCCAAAACAATAGCGTGGGTCTGTGCAGATACGGCGGTGCGCC
>NZ_DAHVHY010000125.1:1701-2870 GCF_027322205.1 Acidithiobacillus sp. | reverse complement strand
CTCCCTGCTGGTTCCGGCGGATACCTGACGTTGAACCTCTAACGGATCGACCGGCAGCAATGGGTCGGTAACCGCCCATTCAGCCAGATGAGGACAATGAAGGCTCCTGATACAAGCAAGGAGCCTGTCATGAGCAATGAGATCAAGGAATCTTACCATCGTAGACCCTGGAACAAGGGAAAGCTGACGGGGCAGAAGCCCCCTCTGAAGCTCAAGGAGATCTGGGCTATCCATATACGGCTACAGTTGGACAACCATACGAGGGGGTTGGCCCGCCCTATTCAATCTGGCCATTGATAGCAAGCTTCGTGGATGTGATCTGGTCGCTTTACGGGTGAAGGACGTGGCCCATGGTGGCCAGATCGCTCGCCGCGCCATCATCTTGCAGCGCAAGACCCAGAGACCGGTTCAGTTCGAACTTACTGATCAAACCCGGGAATCCCTGGCGACCTGGATCGCCAAGGCTGATTTGAAGCCCGAGCAGTATCTTTTTCCCAGCCGGCTAAGGGCATCCCCAAATTTGTCCACCCGTCAATATGCCAGGATCGTTGATCGGTGGGTGAGCTCCATTGGTCTTGATCCCACGACGTATGGTACCCTCAGCATGCGCCGGACCAATGGCGACCCTTGGCGACCCTTATTTACAAGCTCAGGTCAATTAATTTAATTTATGAATGGTTTATTTCGAAGATCATTCACCGGGTGGCTATGCAGCCCGCTCGTCTACTCCACATCAAGGATAGAGCACCATGGATTTTAACGGCTTTCGAACCTGCCGCCTCCGCGATCCGCTCTTATGGATAAGCGTCGCGCTGCTGATGAGTTTTGCGGGTGGCGCCAATGCCACTGGCATCGCGCAAATCATCCACGCACGCAAGGTGCACTTCAGGACACTCGGCAGGACCGACAAGCTTCTGCGGGATCAAATGGATCGCTCGCACCTGAATTGGCGCCTGATCCTAGTGGACGCGAGGCAAATTGCCGTGCTCGCCGATTCCCTGCCCACATGGTTTCCTGCGGGCAGCGGGAAAGGGCATGGGGTCGGCACCCGAGCGAGCCCGGAAATCTGGGCGAAACCCGCTGCGTTCACCCAGGCCGCACAGAGAATGCGAAGCAGCGCACAAAACATGACGCGGGACGCCGCAGACCACGACCTTCACGCGCTCGCA
>NZ_DAHVHY010000125.1:0-1691 GCF_027322205.1 Acidithiobacillus sp. | reverse complement strand
CAGCGCACAAAACATGACGCGGGACGCCGCAGACCACGACCTTCACGCGCTCGCATTGGATACCAGGAGACTCGGTCAGTCCTGCGACAGTTGCCATCGGGTTTTCCGCACGCACAGCAGCTGGTGGTGATGCATGGTCAATACGGGGGGTTCAGTTCGAAAGCGCGTTCGAGTCTGGGATCTGCCGACGAGGATCTGGCACTGGAGCATCCTGATTCTGTTCGCGACCTGCTGGTGGACCGCGGACACCGATCACATGCGATGGCACCTGTTCGCCGGCTACGGAGTCCTCGGTGTCGTGTCTTTTCGGATTTTGTGGGGTTTTTGCGGCGGACAGACTGCCAGGTTCAGCAGTTTCGTTCGCGGACCCGCGGGCGTCTGGCGCTATGCTCGCAAGCTCTGCGATCGCGATCGCTATGAGTCACTCGGTCACAATCCGCTGGGTGCACTCAGTATCATCGTAATGCTGAGCCTTTTGCTGCTGCAAACGATTCTCGGTCTATTCGCGGTCAATAACGACGGCGGCTCCTCAGGTCCATTGTCCCAGTGGGTCTCTTACACGACCGGACGGCGTTTCGCACATTGGCACGCCGACAATTTCAATCTCCTTTTGCTCCTCATTGGTCTGCATCTCACCGCGATCGTATTCTACCGCCTGGTTCGCGGAGAGAACCTGGTGTCGGCCATGATTCATGGCTACAAGTCGCACCGATCATCCGGTGAAACTCCGTATTTCGTGCCGCTGTGGCGCGCGGTACTGCTCGCCGTCCCGATTCTCATCGGGATCGTATTGTTGGCGAGAATCTAATGACAGCGAGGGGTACTATAAAAATAAGCGGCCATTTTAACTGGGTCCAGCATGGCTCGTCGCAGACAGGCAAGTTTTGCTGGGTGAATACCACACGCCGCGCCTGCGGCCCCACCGCAACGCGATAGGTAATGGAAGGCCCGAGCAATCGCTCGGGCCGGTGACGCTGGTAATGACCCGCATCCCTCTCCCGGGTGGCTGTCCTGGCCCGCCACCGTGTGGGGCATGATCCGCGTCCTTGCGATATTGTATTTTTGTACAGCCTATCGCCTAGCCATGTTTGACACTCAACAAAATTTACTTATTTATTACCGATAGTTACGACGATAAAAATCGGCGAGTGGCACTACAAGCACGTTGTCATGGATCAAGTGATCTCTTTTCAACGCCTCCAGGGTTGCCGAATAGGCTGAGCATGGTGTGAATTTCTCATGATTCGGGATCTGGGAGTTGCCTTGCGTACATGCAGAGTGCGTCCGTCGAGTTGACGGAAGGTGGCCTTAACCCGCTGCTGCACGCTGGGGATCTCGAGCAAAGGTCCTGTCATGGTGGGCGCCCTGACCGCGCAAATTCGCACGGATCATCTGAACCAAGCGGTAGGCGGGCGCTGGCATGAACAGGCGGTCTTGATCACGGCATTCGTAATGCATGCGCTTAAGGTACTTCGTGGAAGGTGCGGGGTCAACAGAAGAAGCGTTATGGCACTACATTTGCGTCAGAAAAATTCACATTGTTTTTGCAGGAATTATTTTTTAGAAATCCGGAATTCGGCCGAAAAAGTGTCAAACATGGGCTAGCTGCGCGATCTTGAATCCTCAGCCGAATTGCCAGCCAGTGTCGCCCCACCCACTCGAGCGATCGGCTACATCAGAACGCTAAGGGG
>NZ_DAHVHY010000124.1 GCF_027322205.1 Acidithiobacillus sp. | reverse complement strand
CAGATCGCCCTGCGCCGCGACCCGGCCTGTGGCGTCTGCGCGTGAAGCGCCTGAAACTGCCACGCACCCTGGCCAACGCCCTGCTTGCAGACCTGCAATCCGGTGTTGGCGAAGGACTTATCGGCGCTACCGCCGACGTGCCCGTCTCCGTCTATCCCTGCCCGCCAGCAGACTTTGCCGCGGTACTCGCGGTGATCCGGTCCCGCGGCGAAACGCCTTTCGCGCGTTATGCCCATGCCGCCACGCCCATCGCGGACAGCGTCCCCACCAACACGCCCTATCAAATATTACTGGCTGCAGACATCAAAGGGGTGATCGTCCTGCGCGCCTTTGTAGTCGCTGGGGATGGCACTTCCTGGCAGGGACTCGATATCGAACTCGACCATGACTGACCCCTCAGAGTTTACTGTCACCTCTTTCAATATCCAGGTGGGCATCGGTTCCTATCGTGCCCGGCACATGCTCCTGCATGGCTGGAAATATGTGATGCCCCATGGCCAGAGTCTGCGCAACCTGGAGCGAATCGCCCTGATTTTGGAGGAAACCGATATCGCCGGGCTCAACGAGGTCGATGCGGGCTCTTTTCGCAGCCAGTATGTCAATCAGGCGGGTTTTCTCGCTGACCGCGCCCATTTCCCTTACTGGGCGCAACAACGTACCCGTAACTTTGGCGACTTCGCCCAGCACAGCAACGGCATTCTCTCCCGCTGGCCCATTGAAGAAACCATAGCGCATTCCCTGCCCAGCTTTATGAAAGGGCGCGGCATGCTGGAAAACCGGCTCAATGTTGGTGGAAGCGCCCTGACCGTGATCATCACCCACCTCGGCCTCAGCCGTCACGCGCGCCTCAGTCAGATACGCGATCTCGCCCAACGCCTGCGCGGACGCCCGAATCTCATTCTCATGGGCGACCTGAACTGCACGGCACGTTCCCCGGAAATGCGCATGCTCCTCAACGAAAGTGGCCTGCAGGCGCCGCCCTGGAGCCCGCCCACCTTTCCCAGTTGGTCACCACGATTTTCCTTCGATCACATCCTCTGCAGCCCAGACCTGGAATTTACGGCGATTGAAACCATCACTGAGCCGCTCTCCGATCACCTCGCACTCAAGGCAAAACTACGCTGGGGCTCGGCGACAGCGGCAGATGCAAAGCCCCAGTGACGGTAAAAGGTATCCGCATATCAAGCATGCCAGTCACCAGATAACCTTTGACTGCATAAGGGAGCCCAGCCCTGGCGCTGACACTGCCGAGTTCCCCCAGCAATGTCAGAAAATTGCCCGTCACCGGGATATTCACCGTGGCGCTGCCGTAGGCAGGCACATCGACCGGCTTATCCAGCAACCCATAAGCCACCTGCCGATTCTGCACATACAGACGCGCCTCCCCCGCCTTGGCGTGGAGCGCATTGTCGTTGGGGTTGCTGACCTTGAGCGACAGCAAAAACGTCTGCGAGGCCAGTCCCACCGACTCCGGCTGGATGCTCAGTAATTGCACCTCCGGATGGTGCGCCGGAAATGCGCTGCAGGCGCTGAGCGGCAGCGCGACCAGCAGCAGCGCGGGCCAGCGCTGAAACCATTGGGTGAAGCCGGAACTTCGTGCAACAATAGCCATCCGTGTACTCCTGCAAACATCAGTCGCCGAGTATAACCCAAGGAATGACCGAGAAAAGCCCGGACCCGCGCATGATGGAAAGTAACGCACACCAACCGAACTGGGAACGCGACGGCCAGACTTTGCGCCTCAGCGGGCGCTGGACCCTGCGGCGTCTCGGTGGCAATTTTGCGGCGCAAGAGGCGGCGCTGCGGAACATAACCCCGGAAATACTGTGGGATCTCTCCGCCATCGAGGCGCTCGACAGCGCCGGGGGCCTCCTGCTCTGGCAGGCCTGGGGCAGCCAGTTGCCGGAAAATATCCGGATGGAGGATCAGCATCGCAACATCTTCGCCCGCCTGGCGCAGATTCCGCCGATTACCACCCCACCCCGGCGCTCCTGGCAGTTTCTTGATCAGCTTGGCGCGTTCCTGGTCGAAACGGGATGCGACCTCTGGGGACTTTTTCTGCTCATGGGCGCCCTTTTGCTGGAGTTCGGGCACGGCCTACGCCACCCGCGCAGCTTTCCGTGGCGCGAAATCTCCGCCACCATCGTCAATACCGGACCGAACTCACTACCCATCCTCACCCTGATCGGCTTTCTCATCGGCGTGGTGATTTCTTTTCAGTCGGCCTCAACCCTCGCCCAATACGGCGCCAATATCTACATCATCAACATTGCCGGCCTGAGCATCCTGCGTGAGTTCGGCCCGTTGATTACCGCAATCATTCTTTCAGGGCGTTCCGGCTCCGCGTTCACCGCGCAAATCGGCGCCATGTGTGTCACCGAAGAACTGGATGCCCTGCGCACTTTCGGCATTCCCCCGATCCGCCGCCTGATTCTGCCCAAGGTCATCGCCCTCGCGCTGGTCATGCCGCTGCTCGTCCTCTGGACCGACATGGTGGGACTCTTCGGGGCCATGCTCGTGGCCAAAATGGAGCTCGGCATCAGCACCATCTTCTTTATCGAACAAATGCCTATCGTGGTCCCCAGTTTTAACCTGTGGCTGGGCATTGCCAAAGGGGCGATCTTCGGCATTTTGATTGCGTGGATCGCGGGCTTTCATGGTCTTAAGGTGAAGCCCAACACCACTAGCCTGAGCCGGGAAACGACCAGCTCGGTAGTCGTGTCCATCACCCTGGTGATCCTCATCGACGCAGCCCTTGCCATGGTCTTTGCCAATACGGGAGGCGGCGGCTGATGGCCCACCCCAACGCCATTATCCTGACCGATATCGCCACCCGGTTCGGAACCCGTTGGATTCAGCGGCATCTTGATCTGACCATACGTTGCGGCGAGATACTTGCCATCGTCGGCGGCAGCGGTACCG
>NZ_DAHVHY010000123.1 GCF_027322205.1 Acidithiobacillus sp. | reverse complement strand
ACGATCCTTCCTGGAAGGGCACATTATCAAAAAAGCTGCACATGCAAGCTCAGGCCAGCCATCAGGGCGTTGGGGTAGCGGCCGCCGGGATGGATGACCCATTGGAGATCCGGTTGCAAGAAGATAAAAGGAATAACCGTGACCCTTTTGTCCCATAATGACACCAACCGTTTGGTAGATGTGAACTATTTCTGATTGGCCGGCCTATGTCGCAGGCGACGGACAGGGTGTCGTGGCCGCACGATCCTCTGTGGCCGGACCATAACCCGCGCATGGACGACGGGGTGCCGAACATAAGGATGATATCGTGGATGAATTGCCATACGAGCTACGGGACGGCGCCGCAATGGACGGATACCAGGGCGTAGCGGATGGAACACCGGACGGATAGCCCCACGGTAGAAGGGGCGACCCCGGTACCGAGGGATCACCCTGGCTCGCCATGTCCGGTAATGCATCAGATCCACATGATGCCGTACCCACCAGCCAGGGTGATGCATGCGGTACCAAGGGGCAATTCGTGCCCGCCACCAGACGAAGTAGGGCTGGTAGGGAAAAACCGGCGGCGGGGGTCCATACTCGAGCGGTAATGGCACGGCAACTGTTATGGGCAGAGATGCCCATGGTCCATAGTCATCCGCACTATACAGCCAGCCATTGCCCGCCCAATCATAATAATAACCATCATACGCATAGATGAAATCTGAGCGCGTGGGCAGATAGTAAGCATTGACCCCATCTCCGACAGAGAAGGCGAAATCCACTTGTGCAGAGGCGCGCGGTGCCGCGTAGAACCACAAGACGCAGAGCATGCAGGCTGCGGCGATGGCTATCGTCGCTTGCTCTCTTTTAGATTGGTGTCTTATCAGCATGATATGGACCCCACATTACGCTATTGGCGAAGGAAGGACGACGCTTGTTTATCGCCGCCAACCACGATGCCAGCCTCCCCATGGATGGACATAATATCCTCCGCGTGGAGCAATCACGCATCCGGAGAGCATTGAAATTCCGATAACAACCAGAATAATACGAACAGTCAGATGAAAGGACGCTAGTCGACTTATCATTTTCCACCTATCCGGGTAGTAGATGCATTCGGGTCTGCTTATTACACATGCCTGCTTATTCCCGGTGTCATTTAGGGTGTTTGCGCGACTTTTGCCGCCATGATATTGACCCGGCAGTCTTCACAGCAGCACAAGGTCACTGTTACATGGGCATGTTCTTATGCTGCACCATATATGCCTTGCCACATTTGCCATCATGGGTCTTGACCATTGCGGCACTTACGCAAAGTCCTTCTTTGGATTTCATGCGCTGGGAACAATTCCCTTCGCCTTTGGCAGAGACCGTCATGGTCACCGGTCGTGCAGTGGCCAATACCTGTGGTGCTGATGCATCAGCTGCCACGGCGGTCAAAGGCAGAGCGCCGAGCGTTACGGCAAATGCCGAACCAAGCGTCAGAGACCAGGCAAAATTCTTCCGTTTCATGGCTAACTCCTTGACAAAGATATGGTTTGTCACTCAGGTATGACGGTGGACCTTGTTACTGGTCCGTCGAACGGCACCTGCCACGAAATGTAGATTACTACAAATGAGGACCTAACACCATAATAGTGGAAACCGTGTTCATCCAGTTGCTAAAAATTCTGTTACACATAAAGGAAAGGGGAACTGTTAGATAATGTAGCTACCCTATATTTGGGGTTTTTGGGACCCAACCGGATTGAGTGTGGTTAAACCTCGCAGGCTTCCACGGACTTTAATTCTGCTGGTTGCCAAAGATGTGCCACGCCGTCTTGTTGGCCCGCGCAAACGCAGTGTTGGTGTGCGGACACCCCCCAATCCCTTGTACGAAAAACTCATCAGGGATTTACGGTGGTGGTCAGGTGGCCGGGTTGTTGCTCGCTGGGATATTCGTCAGTGATTTCCGCGTGGGCCTCTATTGTTCCGCAGCGGCCTTACTACCAGCGCCCGGGCTGGGTGCCCACGGATTACCTGTGGCCGCAAAGCGTCACGCGCGGATGACCGAAATTGGCACCCGTATGTGCCACGATATGGATTGGCGTTTGCTGGCCACCTTCGGACATGCCGAACTGCAGGGTGGCGGACTGCTGCGATTTTCGCCGACATCCGTTATGACCGCAATCAATTTGACGGGTATTGTTACCACTTGGCAGAAATCATCGGCGAAGGTAACATCATCTATCTCAACAAGGTCATGTCCATAGATTACCAGGGCGGCGTCGGTGCTCAGGAAGACCGACCTATAGGCCTGAAATATCAAACCAGCCCAGCCGCTCGGCTGGCGGTGGATTATCAATGGCATCTGGCCCGTTCACGCACGGCGCCAGCTGCGTTCAGCGGATCGCCTCGTTCTGATCTTGGAGGCGATCCTGCATTTGTTGAGATTGTAATTGCTGTTGTAACTGTTCATTCTGAATCTGCTGCTGGTTTTCCTGCAGACGTGTTTTTTCTTTTTCCTGTTGTAATTGCTCTTGCTCCTGCTGCAGGTTAAGATTGAGTTGACTTTGTTGCAACTGCTCAGCATTCTGCTCGTTTTGAAGTTGTTGCTGTATTTCTGGTGTATTGTTTTGCTGAATACTTTGCTCAATACTATTTGCCGGTGGATTTAAAAGCGGATTTTCACTCACGATCACAAACCCGGTAGCCGAGCATGTGCACACACTGATATAGAGACCCATCGCAGCGGTAAGCTGTCCGGATACCCTGGTTATCTGATGCATAATCCCTCCCAAATCATTATCTCAAATAAAGCGTTAAGAGAGATATGACTCTCCCCGTCAGGCCAAGGCATCCAGCACCGATTCTCCCCTCTGTCCGGCGAAATACTCCTGAGACAAGTGTTCAGGCGAGATGAAAGCCCACCACCTTCCCGTTACTTTTCGTCATTTGCATGAGTAGTTGCCGACCATTATAAAGCGTGACGCGCCAGACGTAGCTGCTATAGGCGCCATCCTGCAGATGCGTCACGTAATTGGCATGCCAGCCTTTCTGGAGTTGTAATTTACGGTCAAGGGTGCTCGCCATGTGGGAAAAGCGCCGCGCGGAGAGGCCGTTCAGGAACGCGGTGTCGGCGTCTTCGGTCCATAGGGTGTAATTTTTATGCGTC
>NZ_DAHVHY010000122.1 GCF_027322205.1 Acidithiobacillus sp. | reverse complement strand
TGAGCAAAGCATTCAGAAAAACGATGAAACAGAAATTCAGCAACAACTTCAAAATAATCGGAATACTGAGCAGTCACAACAAAATCAACTCCTTCAAAATGATCAGAATGCTGAACAGCTACAACAAAATCAGCTTCGTCTTAATCAGCAACAGGAACAAGATCAATTACAACAAGAAAAAGAAAGAGCACAGATGCAGGAAAATCAGGAGCAGATTCAGAATGAACAGTTACAGCAACAATTACAGTATCAACAAATGCAGAATCGCCTCCAAGATCAGAACGAGGCGATCCGCTGAACATAATGGACAGAATGCATCCTCATTGTGGGGATATGCCTCCTACTTTATCTCTTAACGGGGCAGCAACCCGGCGCAGACGGTTTTGTACGATATCCCGATCGATACGCACTTACGCCAATCCCCTTCAAACCCTACTTATTTTCAACTCTCGCACCCATCTCCTTGAGCCCTGGCCAGCAGTTCATCAAGCCGTGGCTTTTGATGGGCAAGCGTTCCCCATAACGCTTCGCCAGCGATCACAGTGATCGGCGCGACCCGTACCCCATAGCGTGATTTAGCCTCCTCAGCCACGCCGGGAGCTGTTACGTCACGTTCCTCATATGCGATATGGTGTTTTTCAAGGTAACGGCGCACGGCAGCGCAGTCGGGGCAGCCGGGACTCGTGTAAAGCAGTACAGGATCATACATAGCGGATCGGCGTGCAGGGCTTCAGCCCCGCACCTCCGCCTCATAACCTTCTTCCTTGACCGCCGCGATCAATGCGGAAATCTCGGCCTTACCGCGCACTACGGCTTCTCCAGGTTCCAGCGTGACATCCGTATGTTCCACGCCGGGCAGGCTTTCCAGTGCCTTCGTCACGGCACGAACGCAATGCTCACAAGTCATGCCAGTAATCTTCAGATGGATCTCACTCATGGGTTCACTCCTGTTGCGAATGTAGTAAAAGGGCTATTTAATAAGCTCGTATAAATATTATTCAACCGCGCATGGCGTCAGCCACCCTCTGGAGTTTATCGCGCACCTCAATGCCGAGCGTGGTAATTTGCGGCTTGTCCACCATGCCAAGCACGGCGGCGGGATCCATGAATACCACACTCACGCTGCCATCGGCTTCGGTGCGTACCACCACGTTGCAGGGCAGCAAGGCACCAATGTCAGGATCGGTCTCCAACGCCTGATGAGCGTAGGACGGATTGCAAGCACCGAGAATGACATAAGGTCGCCCTTCAATGCCCAGTTTGGCCTTGAGTGTCGCGGCCACATCAATCGTGGTAAGCACACCAAATCCTTCCACCTTGAGGGCCTCGGTGACCTGCCCTACAGTGGCATCAAAATCGCCCTTGGCGGATACGCTGAAAACGAACTGGCTCATATGGATTCTCCTCGTTTGAACAATCGCTCAGGAATGAGCAGGTTTGAGTGCGGTATTCTGTACAGCACCCGGCGTTAACGTTGGTACATAAGCCTTGAGCCGTTTAAGACGCAAGCTGTTGCTGAGCACGAAGACGGAGGACAGCCCCATGGCTACCCCAGCCACCATCGGATTCAGATGGATGCCGATCGGCACGGCCACGCCAGCCGCAACAGGGATCAGTAGAATATTATAGAAAAAGGCCCAGAACAGATTGCCACGGATATTACTCAGGGTGCGTCGTGCGGCCGTCAGCGCCGTGACCACTTCGCCGAGTTGCCCGCGCGTGAGGGTCACGTCTGCGGCTTCGATGGCGATGTCCGTGCCTGAAGCCAGTGCAATACCAACATGGGCCTGTGCAAGCGCTGGAGCGTCGTTGATACCATCGCCGACGAAGGCGACCCGGCGGCCCTGCGCCTGCAACTGGGTGACTACTTTCGCCTTATCCTGGGGCAGGACCTCGGCATGCACCTGCTCAATATGTAATTGCCTGGCAACCGATTCGGCGGTAGCCCGTCCATCGCCAGTGACCATGCCCACCTGCAGTCCACGCGCGCGTAAAGCCTGTACAACCGCGTACGCCTCCGGTTTGATGCGATCGGCTATGGCGAGCCATCCGATCAGCGTTGCGTCGACCGCGACGAACACCACGGTGCGCCCGTCACTCTCTATTTGTGCCGTAGTCTTGACGCTATCTCCCTAAGGTATATTTTCGCGCTCCATCAAACGTCGGGCACCAACACGCACCATACGACCTTTCACTTCGCCTTCGATCCCATAGCCGGCAATAGAGTGGAAATTTTTGACCATAGGCAAGTGCATATCGCGCTCATCTGCTGCGGAGACAATGGCCCGCTCGAGCGGATGTTCGGAAGCCGATTCCAACGCTGCAGCCAGACGTAGTGCTTCAGCGGGATCGGGGCCGCCCTGATCAACAAGGGCAGGACGGCCTTCAGTCAATGTGCCGGTCTTGTCGAATAGCACGGTGTCGACATGCGATAGCGTCTCCAGTGCCTCGCCTTTGCGAAACAGCACGCCGAGCTCCGCCGCACGTCCGGTGCCCACCATGATCGCCGCTGGTGTTGCCAATCCCATGGCACAGGGGCAAGCTACCACCAGCACGGCGACTGCCGCGACCAGTGCGATGCTGACATTGCCCGTCAAGGCAATCCAGACGCCGAAGGTTGTCAACGCGATGACCAGTACGACTGGGGTGAATACCCGTACCGCACGATCGGTCAGCCCCTGAATTGGAAGTTTGCCAGTCTGGGCGCTCTCAACCAGATGGATGATATGGGCCAGAACCGTATCATGCCCGACGGAGGTGGCCTCTACGACCAATCGCCCATCATGGCAGATGGTGCCACCCACTACGTTGTCATCCATGGTCTTGACCGAAGGCAGTGGTTCGCCGGTCAGCATAGCCTCGTCTACATGCGCGCGCCCTTCGACTACGCGTCCGTCCACTGGAATGCGTTCA
Organism: Acidithiobacillus sp.; assembly: GCF_027322205.1. Classification (GTDB taxonomy): domain Bacteria; phylum Pseudomonadota; class Gammaproteobacteria; order Acidithiobacillales; family Acidithiobacillaceae; genus Acidithiobacillus. Next base: position 254 of record NZ_DAHVHY010000122.1, on the reverse strand, counting down.
CCAGGGCGCACTACGATGCGCTCGCCAGTGCGCAGTCGCGATACCGGTACCTCGTGCTCGATACTGTTTGCATCCAACCTATGCGCGGTCTTTGCCTGCAAACCGACCAACTTGCGAATGGCCGATGAGGTGCGGCCCTTGGCTAACCCCTCCAAGTACTTGCCAGCGAGTACGGCTGCGATAACGACTGCGGCTGAATCGAAATACACATGTCGTGCATTGAGCGGAAACCACGCGGGTGCTACTAACACCAA
>NZ_DAHVHY010000121.1 GCF_027322205.1 Acidithiobacillus sp. | reverse complement strand
AGGGCTGATGCGACCGCGGATGAACCAGGCCATGAGGATGGGCACCAGGGTTACCGAAAGGATGGCGGCGGCGGTGATGGAAAATGTCTTGGTGAAGGCGAGCGGCGCAAATAACTTGCCCTCCTCGCCACCCAGGGCGAAGACCGGTAGGAAAGAAACGGCGATGATGATCAGCGAGAAGAATAAGGCCGGACCGACCTCCTCCGCCGCCGCCATCGCCGCCACCCAGGGGTCGACGCCGGGGTTGTGTTCCAAGTGCTTGTGCATGTTTTCGATCATGACCACGGGGGCGTCCATCATCACGCCGATGGCGATGGCGATGCCGCCCAGAGACATGATGTTGGCGGGGATGTCTAGGGACCACATGATGAGGATAGCGGCCAGTATCCCCAGCGGCAGGGCGACGAGGGCCACCAGCGCCGAACGTGCGCGCAGCAGGAAGAACAGGGAGATGAGTGCCACCGCCAGGGATTCCTCCAGCAGTTTGCCGGTCAGGGTATGGATGCTGCGTTGGATCAGCGGGGCCTGGCTGTACGTGGTGACGACCTTCACGCCTTTGGGCAGGGAGGGCTGGAGTTCCTTGAGCTTGCGCTCGATCTGACGGATGAGGGCATAGGCGTTGCCGCCCTGGTTCATCATCACGATACCGCCCACCACCTGCCCCTTACCGTCGAGTTCGGCGACGCCATTGGGCAATTGTGGACCCAACTGCACCCGGGCCACATCCCGCAACGTAATGGGCACGCCGTCGCGCACCCCCAGCGACGCATCCTCCAGGTCTTTCAGGGAACGAATGTAACCCGAGGTGCGGACGATATAACTCGCTTCTCCCATGTCCACCACCGAGCCGCTGGTCTCCCCGTTGGCGGCGCGAATGGCGGCCTCCACCTCCGGCAGGGCCAGGTTGTAGGCGAGGAGTTTCTGGGGGTCCACCACCACTTGGTACTCCTGCACCATGCCCCCTACCGTGGCCACCTCCGCGACGCCGGAGATGGCCTGTAGTTCGTACTTGAGAAACCAGTTTTGCAAGGTGGTGAGCTGGGCCAGATTCAAGGTTCCGCCGGGGTCGCTGAGGGCATATTCGAAGATCCAGTCCACCCCCGAACTGTTCGGACCCAGGGCCGGTGTGATCCCCGGCGGCAGCTTGGACTGCACCTGGCTCAGATATTGGAGCACCAGATTACGGGCCTGATAGATGCTGGTGCCCCCCTTGAACAGGACATAGACATATGAATCACCGAACATGGAGTAGCCGCGCACGGCCTGGGCACCGGGTACCTCCTGCAGGGTGGTCTCCAGGGGATAGGTCACCTGATCCTGAACGATTTGTGGCGCCTGACCCGGATAGGAGGTCTTGACGATGACCTGGGTGGGCGAGATGTCAGGGATGGCCTCCAGGGGAATGTTGATCACCGCCAGCGTACCGCCGACGATCAACACCAGGACGGCGATCATGACCAGCAAGCGGTTTGCCATACACCAACGCATGATCGCTCTAATCATGGGATTGCCCTCCCTGACCCATGTTCATCCCGGCCATGGCGCTTGGACCGGATGAGGCCGATGGCGTCGGTGGAGCGCCTGTATCTCCGGCGGAAGTGTCCGATGCAGGGGACTTGCGACCCTGAGTCGGCCCACTGATCTGCGGCCGGGAATTTCCACTGCCTGGCATGGCACTCCTGGTGGGCGCCGTGTTGCCACCCAGCATGCGGGCCTTGACCGATTGGAACTGGGATTCGGAATAGAGCAAGAACTGGGCGCTTTCCACTACCCGGTCGCCCGCCTTGAGTCCCTTGTCGATGGCTACCCAGCCGTCGGCCTCTGCCCCCAGAGCGACCTGTACCGGCAGAAAGTGTCCTTGGCCTTCATTCAGCATCACATAATCCCCCTGAGTGGTACGTAGTACGGCGCTACTGGGTACCGCCAGAGTCTCCTCGGGGCTGGCCAGAACCGTGGCGTCGGCATAGGTGCCGGGGCGCAGCGTCCCACCGGGATTGGGAAAACTCAGCCGGGCCGTCACCGTTCGGTTTTTGGGGTCGAGGGTTGGGTAGAGAAAGTTCAGGCGTCCCTCCCAGGATTTACCGGGATAGGCGGGCAGATGCAGACGCACGGCGTCGCCGATCCGTACCCACGGCAACTGATAGGAATAGAGCGCCACATTGACCCAGATCCGGTCGAGATTGGCGATTTCATAGACATTCGTCTGCGGCGAGACATAGCCACCCTGGCGCACATTGAGGGTCTCGACCACCCCGGAATCGGGAGCTATGACCGCCACATTGTGTTCCGCTGTGCCGCGCCGGGTGAGAGCTGCGATCTGGTTTTCCGGCATGCCCAGCAGTCGCAACTTCGCCTGGGCTGCCGCGAGCAATGCGGTGCCTTCCTCTGTCCCGACCTGCTGGTGAGCAATGAGATACTCCTGCTGGGCACTGTATAGCTCGGGAGAATAAATCTCGGCGAGTACCTGGCCGCGCTGCACGGGGTCACCCACGGCCCGGACGTTCAAGCGTGTCACCCAGCCAGAAAAACGCGGATTGACGGAATAGACCCGGTTCTCGTCCACTGCCACGGTGCCCAGGGTATGGATGGCATGCCCCATCTGACGGTGCTGCACCGCCACGAGGCGCACCCCCAGGTTTTGCGCCAGGCGCGGATCGATGCTGAGACCGGCCCCCTTTTTTGCGTTCGGACTGGAGGCATAGACCGGGATATAGGCCATCCCCATGCTGTCCTTCATCGGGTGATTCGAATGGATCTTGGGGTTCATGGGGGCGGCCCAGTAGAGGATGTGCCGTCCCTTGGGCGTACTTGCCGGAGCAGCGGCGGAGTGGGCACTCGGCGCAGCAGCAAGGGTCTGCAGCCACCAAGCCGCGCCGGCCCCAAAACCCACACCGATGATGAGCAGGCCGATACCGATAATCCAGTTGCGTGGCTTCATGGTTGCATCTCTCCTTGGGTGGTGAGGAAATCCAGCTCTGCGGCGTAGAGACCCAAATCGCGGCGGTGTTGCAGGCGGGCCAGGGCATAGCCCAACACTTCCTTCTGGGTGCGCAGCACCGCGTTCAGCCCGGCGCGTCCCGCCGAGTAGGCGGCGAGCGTTGCGGAAAAGGCATTCCGTGCGGTGGGCAGCAGTTGCCGATCAATGCGCTCCAACTGAATTTTATGGGATTCATACCGGGCAAAGGCGG
>NZ_DAHVHY010000120.1 GCF_027322205.1 Acidithiobacillus sp. | reverse complement strand
GGTCTTTCTGATCATCGCTTTGGGGTTCAGCCTAGCGGCTTATCGACGCATCCTCTTCCTGGATCGCCGATGGGATGTGCAACGCCAGACCTTCGAGCAGACCCTGACCGCACAAGCCACCCACGACGTGCTGACCGGCCTGCCCAACCGCGATGGTCTGCGACTGATATTTGATCAGGCGTTAGCCCGTACTGAACGGCAGGAGCACTTGCTGGCCGTGGGGTTTCTGGACCTGGATGCCTTCAAGCCGGTCAATGATACTTATGGCCATGCCATCGGCGACGAGTTGCTGAAAGAGATGGCCCGCCGCCTGCAAGAGGCCGTGCGCCGGACAGATACGGTGGCGCGCCTGGGTGGTGATGAGTTTGTACTGTTACTGGAAGGCCTGCGCGGCATGGAGGAACTCGATCAGGTCCTGGTCCGTCTCCGGGCGGCAATTGCGCAGCCTTTCCCGATCCATGGAGAAGCGATCAGCATTCAGGCCAGCCTGGGACTCAGCATCTATCCTTTCGACGAGGGCGACGCGGATCTGCTCATGCGTCACGCCGATCAGGCCATGTACGCCGCCAAGGCCCGTCCGCACCGCGGGTACGAAGGCTGGGCGCAGATCTATTCCCCGGAGCTGGGCAACATCAACGCAGACGAAGAACTGTTGCGTCAAGGTTTTCTGCAGGCTTTGGCCACTGGCGCGGTGACACTGCGTTACCAGCCGCTGGTGGCCCTGGCGACGGGCCGGGTGGCGGGCCTCGAGGCCTTGACCCGCTGGCACCGGGAAGGTCGGGAGATTTCCCCGGATCAATTTCTCCCCGCTCTGGGTGCGCTGGAACGTCAGGCACTGGGGCGTTTCGTGCTGCAGACGGGGCTACGGCAACTGACACAATGGCGGGAAACCGGACTGGACCTCTTTCTCAGCGTCAATGTGACGCCGGAAGAACTCGATAGCCCCGGATTTGCCGACATGGTCTTTGGCGTCCTGGCTACGCATCCAGGCATCCCCCCGGAATCCCTGATTCTGGAAGTACTGGAGATCGGAGAAATCCTCGAACAGGACGTCGCTTTGAGACATCTCCAGCAACTGCGCGGTGCGGGAGTGAAGATCGCGCTGGATGACGTGGGGAGTGCGTATGCCTCACTCTTGCGGCTCAAAAATCTGCCCATCGACGAAATCAAGATTGATCAGGGTTTTATCCGCGAGTTGTCGAACAAGCCCCAGGACCTGGTATTCGTAGAGAGTCTCGTCAGTCTGGGTTTGGGCATGGACGTCACCATCGCCGTGGAAGGGGTGGAAACCGAAGCGCATATCGCCCTCCTGCGCGATATGGAGGTGCATTACCTCCAGGGGTATGCCATTGCCAAACCATTGGAAGCAGCAGTGGTGGCGGATTTTGTGCGCACCTTTGTCCTCGGCTCCGGGGATACCGACACCCCGCTGCTGGCCCTGTATCGGCATCTGGGATGGGTGCATATGGCAGAAGAGGCCGCGATGAATCATGGGGGTTACGAGCATGCGGACCTGGCTGCCTGCCCGATCACCACCTGGCTGCACGCCCACGCGCCAGAACTGCCAGGGGTGGAGGCCTTGCTGGCCGAGCATGAAGCAGTGCATGCTCTGGGGCGAAAAATCTTTCAGGTACGGCAAAGCGGAAATCGCGAGGAACTCCATCGGCTGCTCGGTCAGTTGCATATATACAGCCATCGGTTTCAAGAAGGGCTGGGTCAGGTGGTGCGGATCATGCTGGACAACGCAGCAGCCAAGGCGCCACCCGCGCCTTCAGAAAGCACCTAGCAATAACAGCGCCGCTTGGAGATTCATTGCGCGTTTGTCCGGATAATAAAATCCTGAGATATAACACCTGCCCATTATCGGTTGGAAAGCACTGTTATCAGCATTCCCTATAAATATATAGACACTATATATAGATGCGATTTTGTTAACCTTGGTATATATTGCACATATAAACAGGGGAAATTCAGCCATGGTGCGGTCCTATAATTATATATTATAATTTATGAATTTTGTCAAAACAGTCATTGAAAATAATACTTGCGCATAACCGATTGGAAGGCTATAATTAATCGCTGCACAGATGCACTATACTCTGTTATTTATGAGGAAATTGAACATGGCCTACAGCGAAAAATTCCAGAAACTTGCCGATACCGCCCGTTCGCGGGTGGAGGAAGTGCCGCCAGAACAAGTGGACGCTTTGTTGGCCTCTGGCGCCATTGCCCTGGATATCCGTGATAAAGAAGAGCACGATGCAGATCATATCGAAGGCTCGCTACACGTCAGTCGCGGCAAACTGGAGATGAACATCGAGGGCGCGATCCCCGACCTGAATACCACGATTCTTTGCTATTGCAATGCCTATAACCGTGGGGCGCTATCGGCAGATACGCTGCGCAGCATGGGCTACAAAAATGCCAAGTTCATCGCTGGCGGCCTGAAAGCCTATCGCGCACTCGCTTGAGTCTTATGGGGGGCCTGGAGGATGCAGTCCATGTTCGAGCGCGAGAAAATCTGTATGCTGGAGGGCGATGCGCAAGCAGACGACACCCAAATCAGGTCGGCACATACCCCGCATGGCAATATACTCCCCCTGGGCGGGGCCGGTTGCAGCACGATCGCCGCTGGCGCAGGTCAGGATCCTGCGCGCGCTGCCAGGTTCATTTTCCTATTGGTTTTCCGATCCGGTCATGCACACGCAGAAACCGCGAAAAGCGCATGCGCCATGGCGCCAATAGTGTGTTTGCGCAACATATCCATCTCTTGAAGACGCAAGTGTGCCCACTGGCAGTGCACCGGACAGGCGGTTTCATCGGCGCAGACTTTCAGCCCTAAAATACAGTGTAGCGCAGAAGAATGACCTTCTACGGCCTCCACGACATCCAGTATATTGAGCTTCTCCGCTCCGGGCATCAGCATAAAGCCACCGCCGCGGCCCTTTACCGACTCCAGCAGCCCCCGCTTGGCCAGGGTGCGAAATATCTTCGTCACGCACTGATTTGGAGTACCTAAATATTTGGCGACGTCGCGGCTCAGCACCGGCTCTCCGGGTGTCTGTGCGGCAAGATAAATGAGCCCTCGAAGGGCATATTCCGTGGCTTTGCTGAGCATCATGATAACCCTCTGAATGATTTTGCCGTATTAATCAGAAAAAACCATAGCCCATCACCAGCTTACCCAAAATCAGGGCGGTAAAGAGCAGGAAGAGGTAAGAGATAGAGTAGGCAAACATGCTCCGGGCGTACTGGTCCATCTCTTTCCCTTCGGGCATGGTTTTGAGG
>NZ_DAHVHY010000011.1 GCF_027322205.1 Acidithiobacillus sp. | reverse complement strand
CGTGCCCGCAAGCTGGTCGGTGCCGCCGGAAATGGATGAACGGGGATAAATGGTGAATGTCCTGAACCGGATTTTTCAACGCCTGAACTGGCACACCCTGGCGGCGCCGATCCTGGTGGTCATGGTTCTCGCCATGCTGATTGTTCCGCTGCCGACTTTTCTCCTCGATATTTTCTTCACCTTCAATATCACCCTAGGCCTGATCATTCTTCTGGTGAGCCTCTACATGGTGCGCCCCTTGGAGTTTGCGGCATTTCCTACCGCCTTGCTGCTGACCACATTGTTGCGCCTCTCCCTGAACGTGGCGGCGTCGCGAATTATTTTACTCCATGGCCAGAATGGCCCTGGTGCTGCAGGTCAGGTAATTGAATCATTTGGTGAATTTGTAGTTGGCGGGGATTATGTCGTAGGCATTATTGTTTTTGCGATTTTGGTAATCATCAATTTCGTGGTTATCACCAAGGGCGCCGGGCGCATCGCCGAAGTCAGCGCCCGCTTCACCCTGGATGCCATGCCGGGCAAGCAGATGGCTATTGATGCCGATCTCAATGCTGGCATCATCAATCAGGAAGAGGCCCATAAGCGGCGTAGCGAAATTGCCCAAGAGGCAGACTTTTTCGGCTCCATGGATGGTGCCAGCAAGTTCGTGCGTGGCGACGCCATTGCCGCGATTATGATTTTGTTCATTAACTTGATTGGTGGCCTGATTATTGGCATTTGGCAGCATGGCCTCAGTCTGAGCACCGCAGCTCATGACTATACCCTGCTCAGCATCGGCGATGCGCTGGTAGCCCAGATTCCCGCATTGGTCATCTCCATTGCTGCGGGCATTGTGGTGACTTCAGTCAATATCGGTCAGGATTTGGGCAGGCAATTAATCAGTCAGATTTTTCAGAATCGGGATGTGCTGGTGATCGTCGCGGTGATTCTCGGCATTCTCGGCCTGATTCCGGGAATGCCGCATCTGCCCTTCCTGGGGGCGGCGGCGGTGCTGTGGGGCATTATCTGGTACCGCAAACGCCAGCAGCCCAAGGCTGAAGCCGCTGATGCGTCGTTGCCAGTGGCAGAGTCCGAGGAGGTGACCTGGGCCAGTGTCGAACCACTCGATCCCCTCGGCCTGGAGGTCGGCTATCGGTTGATTCCGCTGGTGGACAAAGGGCAGGGCGGTGAACTGCTGGCGCGAATTCGCGGGGTACGCAAAAAATTTGCCCAGGACTTCGGCTTTCTGGTGCCGGCAGTGCATGTTCGTGACAACCTCGAATTGCGCCCGACGGCGTACCGGATCACGGTCAAAGGCGTTGAAGTAGCCGGGGGGGATATTTTTCCCGATTTGCTGCTCGCTATCGACCCGGGCAACGTCCTCGGCAAGCTGGATGGCACTCCGACCACTGATCCGTCCTTCGGTTTGCCGGCACTGTGGATCAACAAAGAGCAGCGCGACAAGGCCGTTGCCCTTGGTTACACCGCTGTTGATCCGGCCACGGTGATCGCCACCCATCTGCATCAGGTGCTACAGTCTCACGGCGCGGAATTGCTCGGTCGCGAAGAGGTGGAGGGATTGCTGTCCCATCTTGCTAGCCGATCCCCCAAGCTGGTAGAAGATGTTATCCCGAAGATGCTCTCCCCCGACAAGCTCAAGAAGGTTCTGCAGAATCTGCTGAATGAGGGCGTGCCAATTCGCGACATGCGCACCATCGTCGAGATTTTGGCGGAGCATGCGCCACAGAGCCAGGATGTTGACGAGCTTACCGCTGCGGTGCGTACCGCGTTGGGACCTTACATTGTGCAGGGGCTCTTCCCTGGACTGGGCGAACTGCCGGTCGCGGTGCTGGATGGACAGTTGGAACACTTATTGCAAGAGAGCCTGCGCAACAGTAATGGCGAGGTTTTGGAGCCAGGGCTGGCGCAGCGGGTACTGGAGCGGGCAGGGGAGTTAATGCAGCAGATGGAGGCTGGCGGTATGCAGCCGGTGTTGTTGGCGATGGCCCCCATGCGCGCCTTTCTCGCGCGTTTCCTGGCGCGGACGGCACCGCGAATGCGGGTGCTCTCTTATGCGGAGATTCCCGAAAACAAACGAATCAGGGTGGTGGCAACACTTGGAGCTTAAAGGGTGGGACCGCAATCCGTAGGGAGAAACAAACCAGTGAAGATCAAGCGATTCAGCGGGTCGAGTACCCGAGATGTGTTACAGCAGATTCGTATGTCTTTGGGTCCTGACGCCGTTATTCTGTCTAATCGTGACGTGAATGGCGAGGTGGAAATTGTGGCGGCCATCGACTTTGATGAGCAGCAATGTACAGAGGCGCATGCAACTCCGACCTGGCCAGGGCCGCTACAGGTTGGAGACTTGTCACCCACCCCGGAGCCACAAGTCTCCAGCCTGCAGCGGACTGTGGCTATCCCCGAAACCAGCGTCCCGGTAGTCAGTTCGGTGGCGCCGACGTCGCCCCTGCGTAGTGAGCTCCAGGCATTACGGCAATTGGTAGAGAAGCGCTGGGGACATTCCCTGTCTGGCAAACCCGCCAAAGACAGCCTGACGGATATGGGGTTTTCTGTTGACTGGGCTGCCCATCTGGTTCAGCAGTGCCCGGAGGCAGACTGGGAAAAGACGTTAAAGTCGACCCTGGAAGATCAGATTGGCCTGAGCAGTGTTTCTCTGGAGAAAGGCGGGATTTTTGTTTTGCTGGGTCCGACGGGCTCGGGGAAAACCACAAGTATTGCCAAACTTGCCGCTGCCCAGGTTCTCCGCCATGGTCCCCATTCTGTTGCGCTGCTGACCACGGATACCTATCGTATTGCGGGAGTCGAACAACTGGAGATCTATGCGCGGATTTTGGGTGTGCCACTGGAAGTGATCAGGAGTCCTGAAGATCTTCTGCAGGCATTAAATAAGCACAATCAGCGCCCCTGGATTTTTATTGATACCATCGGCATGAGTCCGCGTGATCCCCGTCTCGGCGAGCAACTGCAGTGGCTGGCAGCTTTGGGGACGGGGGCACATCGTTTTTTGATGATTCCTGCCGGGTTAAGTGGCAAGAGTTTGCCTACCGTACTGGCCCCTTATGCAGGCATTCCTTTGGCCGGAGCCATTCTTTCTAAAGTGGATGAAACCCCTGCTTTTGGTGGCGTACTGGAGTGGTTGGCGCAACAACATTTACCCGTCGCATATTACAGTGACGGGCAGAAGGTTCCGGAGGATCTGCATGAGGCGCAGTGGGAGAGCTTGATGCGCTTGTTGCAAACGTCTTCGGAGAGCACCGCGCCGGGCAGCAAGGCCCAGAATCACTCCCATCATGGTGCATGAAATGCAAAAATCGGCAGGTGCAGATATCCTCTTGGATCAGGCGGAGGGGTTGCGCAGGATGCGAGTGCAAAAGGCGGTTAAGGTAATCGCTGTGGCCAGCGGTAAGGGGGGGGTAGGCAAGACCAACATTGCGGCTAATCTGGCGATAGCACTCGCACAAAAGGGTGCGAAGCCATTGTTGTTCGATGCGGATCTGGGGCTGGGGAATATAGACATTCTGCTCGGGTTGAGTCCCCGCTATAATCTTTCCCATGTCATTTCCGGTGAAAAGAGCATTCAGGATGTACTGGTGACTGGTCCGCGGGGAATTCGAATATTACCTGCCGCCAGCGGTATTGCGCGCATGGCCGTTCTTGACAATCAGGCTCAGGCGAGCCTGATTCATGCGGTCAGCCAACTTGATATAGAGGTGGATTATCTGCTCATTGATCTTGCCGCCGGTATCGCCGGGGATGTACTGACGTTTAGTCGTGCCGCGCAAGATGTGATTGTGATCGTTTCCAACGAGCCGGCTTCTATTACCGATGCCTACGCGCTGATCAAGGTGCTCAGCCGCGATCATGGCGTTAAGCGTTTCCGGGTATTACCCAACATGGTACGCGATCAGCACGAAGGCCAGTTGCTTTTTCAGCGGGTGGCGGCGGTGGCGGATCGTTATTTGGACGTTACGCTTGATCTGGTTGGCACGGTCCCCATGGATATGGCGCTGCGGAGCGCTGTGCGTTCACAACGGGCTATCGTGGATCTCTATCCGGATAGCCCAGCGGCGTGCGCGATACGAGAACTGGCGAGCACCGTGCGCAGTTGGCCACTGCCCAGTGGGTCGGCGGGACACATGACGTTTTTCATGGAACGTCTGCTCTCCGCCGAGAGGGCGCAGCAAAGTTTATGAGCGCGGGCATAGCGATGGACCGGATTGCCGAATTGAGTGCGCAGGTCGCACGCTACACGCCTCTGGTACAGCGTATCGCCCAGCGTATCTGTGCCCGGTTGCCGGCCAACATTGAGCTGGCAGATCTCCTGCAGACAGGGTTACTCGGCTTGATGGACGCCCTTGAAAGCCAGTCTGGAGATGATAGCGAGGCTTTCATCGCTTATGCCAGCACGCGGATTCGCGGCAGCATACTCGACGAATTACGCGCCCAGGACTGGTTGCCGCGCAGAGCGCGCGCCAAGGAGCAATCCATTCGTAAGGCCATGAGCCGACTGGAGCAGCGTCTTGGCCGGGCTCCCGAAGAAGAAGAAATAGCCGAGGAGCTCGGCTGGACCTTGGGGGCTTACCAGACAGCCGTCCGGGAGGGTGGCGGTCAGATGCTTTATCTCGAAGACCTGGCCACCGACAACGAGGCTTTCGTTGGTCGCTATTTGCGGGATGCGTCGGCGGATATTCAGAGCGTCCTTGCTTCGACGGAGTTCGCCCGAGATCTGCAGAGTGGAATCAGCACGTTGCCAGAGCGGGAGCAGTTGGTTCTCGCCTTGTATTATCAGGACGAACTGACGCTGAAAGAAATCGGCAGCGTGCTGGAAGTCAGTGAATCCCGTGTCAGCCAGATCATGCGCCAGGCGGTGTTGCGGTTGCGGTCGAGTCTGGGAGACTGGTGCGATGGCGATGATTAAGGGTTTTTGGCTGAGGCAACCGAAGAAGAGAGGCCCGTTGTGGATTTTTTGACCGTGATTGGTCTGGTGGTGGCCTTCGGGGGGATTTTTGTTGGTCAACTGCTGGAGGGAGGGAAGCTCAGCTCTATTCTTCAGTTGACCGCCTTTATCATCGTGATCGGTGGTACCACTGGCGCGGTGATGGTGCAGTATACCCTGCCTGTATTTATACGCTCGCTAAAAATGCTGCCCTGGATGGTACTGCCCCCTAAAACAGATCCGCAGCCGGTTATCGCGCAGCTTCTGGAATGGAGCAACACCGCACGGAAGAACGGCTTACTGGCATTGGAGAGTTTGATCGATGGTGTCAGCGACCCCTTTTTACAAAAGGGCTTGCAGATGCTGGTTGACGGCGCAGAGCCCGGTAAAATCCGTGCCACTCTGGAAGTCGACCTGGATTCCCGTTCCGAAATGGGGCGGCAGGCAGCTAAGGTGTTTGAATCGGCGGGTGGATACTCGCCCACTATTGGTATTCTTGGTGCAGTTCTGGGCTTGATTCATGTCATGGAAAATCTCGCCGACCCGGCAAAACTGGGGGCGGGTATTGCAACAGCATTCGTTGCTACTATTTATGGTGTCGGATCTGCCAATCTGCTCTTCCTCCCCATATCTAACAAGCTCAAAGGCGTCGTCCATCAGCAAAACTACTTGCGCGAGATGGTCATTGAGGGTTTGGTCGGTATTGCTGAGGGTGAAAATCCCAAGATTATTGAAGGACGGTTGCAGAGTTTTTACACACGCTGAGCTTCTCGGGTATAGAAATCAATCAGATGTTGCGATAGCCTAAAGGCGTACGTGTTCGGCACGATGTCTGGAGTATCGCATTCATGGTCGATTTTCCGCTCAAACCCACAGGTGATGGTATACAGCCGGTACAGCCGCCCCTGCGTCCGGTTTTCAATAAAGGACGTAAGGATAGCTCCCGCTCCAAACCTTCTCGTCAGCGTGAAGAAAAAGCACCGGATCCTGGACATCAGATTGATGAGTTTGCCTGAGCAGCCATATAAATTCGGCATCTGCCCTCATGCTTGGCGCGATAGAGGGCTTCATCGGCTATAGCAATGCTTTGTTCCTGACTGAGCCCCTGTTGCCATGCACTGATACCACCGCTAAAGCTCACCCGCAGAGGGTGATCCCGGGTTACGAAATGGTGGGTACGCAATCGCTCCTGTACTCGTTGTAAAATGCGGTAGGCCGCTGCGGATAAGGTGTCCGGCATGAGGATGACGAACTCCTCTCCACCAAAACGCGCTATGGTGTCGCTGCCGCGCAGGGTTTCGCGTAGAATTTGGGCGATTCCCCGGAGCACCTGATCCCCCAGATCGTGGCCATAGGTATCGTTGACACACTTGAAGTGATCCAGATCAATAATGGCCGTTGCCAGTGGCTGTCCCAGCCGTTGCGCCCGCGCCATTTCACGGGCAAATGCGGCCTCCAGGCCTCGCCGGTTGAGGCTCCCGGTGAGTGGATCAATATGCACGAGCTGGCTTACCGCGGTCATTTCTTCTTCCAGGTCGTGAATTCTGGTCTGGGCAGATCGCAGGCGATTTTTTGCCGCAAGGAGCGCCTCTCGCATCTCAGTCGACTGGGTTTTAATGGTTTTGCTGGTGTCAATGACCGCTGCCACGATTTGCTGAATATGTTTCCAGTCGTCGGCCTGATTCAGCTCATCGGCCAGGCGTTCCAATTGCTGGTGCGCATTTCCGCTCTGCCCGGCCAGACTATCAATAGTGATTAACACCAGATTGACGAGGTCACGAATCGCCTGTCTTGCCTCTTTTACGCCGGTTCTGAGCTTGCCTTGCTGATAAAGAACTTCTTTTACTCCCGCTATGGCCCGATTCATTGCGGACATGTCCTGAGGGTCGCGGGCAAGCTCCTGAATAACGTGAATTTGACCGGAAAGCCATTGATTTTCTTCGACGAGATCAGACACATTATCCAATAACAGGCGCAAAAGTTGTTGTAACCCTTCACGCAAGCTTCGTTCGTCAGTTTCCATCTGATCGGCGTAATCCCAGAGGCGTCGGGCATGGGGCAATAGCATTCCGGGATCAATATCCGGTTCCGCCAACAGGTCGTCAAGATGTTTTAATGTGTCGGTAATCCTGGGATCATTCAGCATACTGGGGGCTAAGGTCTGACGAACACTTTTTATCCAAAGTTGCCGCCAGGGCTGACAGTCGCCAGGTGCAGCGGAGCTGATCCCGGAGGGCGGCCCGGATTCTGCGCACTGTGTGGGCATACGCTCCCATTGGGTGAGTAATCCGGTCAGATTATGCGCCACAGTGTCGAGGCTTTGGCCTTCCAGGGCGCGGTCTCTCGCCATCAGCTTTTGCAGGTAAGAAAGGCCGGTTTGGGGGCGATCCCATTCACGGATCAGGCGGCGACAAAGTTCCGGCCAATCGGCAGGTACGGGTGCGCGAGGCGCGGCAGTGCAGGAGGCGCGCACGCCTATGGGCATTCCCTGAATCTCCCGATAAAAACGTTCGAAATGTTCTGGGGTAGGGGAGAGTTGGGCTTCGGCTATGCGCTGCAGGGCTTTTCGCGCGATTTCGGAAGATTTTTCGATGGTCACGCGCGATTGATCTCGGTCAGGGAGCTGCATGGGTAAGCCGATATAATAGCGGAACTTAAAAACAATGGAATAGCGCTCTGGGTTATGGTATCAGGCGTGCCTGATTCCTGCCCTCCTGCTTGGCCTGATACAGCGCCGCGTCGGCGATATGCACTATCCCTTCGGGAGACATATGGCTGGCGAGGGGGGCGATTCCTATGGAGATGGTGATAGAGATGGGATGGCCATCTGTCGCCTGAAAAGGATCCATCGCGATTTTCTGGCAGAGCCGCTGCACAGTGAGTAACGCACAATCTTTTCTAAGTCCTGGAAAAATAGCTAAAAACTCCTCGCCGCCATAGCGGTACAGGCCATCATAATGACGTAAAGCAAAGCGCAGGCGGCGTGCGATTTCGCGCAGCACGATATCGCCGACCGCATGGCCATAGGTGTCATTGAGCGATTTGAAGTGGTCTACATCTATCATGGCAATGAAGCCAGTAGCCCCGCGATCTATCAATGCCTGTTCTCGTGCCAGATCTTGCTCCATACGCCGACGGTTAGGTAAATTGGTGAGGAGGTCCATCTCTCCCAACTTTTTACTAAAGGTGACAATTTCCTCAAAGCACTGTTGTTCCAGAAGGTTGGCAGCATCCATGATGGGCACTAGCGCGGAACAAGGACAATTTTTTGACGTGTCTTCAGATGAACTCTGCAATCGATGCAAAATATCGTGATAGGAGGCTTCTAAGGCATGCCAATATACTTTTTGGGAGGATGGTATACGAGCCTCAGGACCATGTAATGCCTGTAAAACCGGCTGTTCTGTGTGGCGTGGCAACATTTTGCCCTGCAGGTATGCACGCAGCCAAGTCTGCCAAAACTCCTTCCAGACATTATAAAAGTGAATCAAGTCATCTAAATACATGCTTTCTTCAGCAAGAGAGGGGTTTGCTCTGCCAGAGAGAGAAGTATTCTGTAATTGGGCTGTCATGGGATCACCTCCTGTCGGTACCAAAAAGCAAAAATCATGCCATTGATTATGTGAGACTCCTTTCCATTCCATACAGACAATCACCGCTTCAGCGGCAATAGAGCGCCACTTTTCCTGCTTTGTCACCTTCAGTTTTTCCTGCGATGTGCCGTTACTTCTCATCAGGGGAGGAGGGAGAACGTGTTATGCAGCAGATACCCATTGCTACATCGGCGGCCTTGAATCCGGATGTGGTACGATTTAATACAGACGGACTCATTTTGCTGGGTCTGGACGGTGTTGAGAAATATATTCGCCAGATTCGGCGGGCCATAGAGCAGCAGGATTTCGCCGCAAAACAGCGTGCGATGGATCGTGTCCAGCAGGTCGTGCAGCATCTGCTGGTCATGCTGGATGAAAATCTCCCAGTGGCGCATTTACAGCGTCTGGATAGCCTCTATCGATACCTTCTGCTCAAACTGGCGCATGTGAATTTGTTCAGTGATCTGCAGGGGATTGCCGAATGTAAGCCCATCCTGAGTGATTTACGTTTAGAATGGGCGGCGATTCTCTATCCCTTTACCAATGACCAGCGAGACCGGCTGAAGCAGGTCGATTTTGCGCAGTTTCTGCTTGGCTGAATGGGAAAGATCGAGTATATAAGATCCGGGTAACGTATTCATACATTAGGAATGACAATAGGCAAGGAAGCCATGGCAGAAGAGAAAAAGTCCGGTAAAGGCAAACGGTTGATCTTCCTGATCATTGCGGTAGTGCTGCTCATCACCGGGGCGGGCTCTGTCTGGTGGTTTTTAATGCGTCCGGCGACTGCACCAACGCCTGCACAAATCGCCAAAGAAAAATTGCAAGACACGAAATTTATTAATCTGGGTTCTATGGTGACCAACCTGCAGAGCAGTGATGGGAGCACCCACTACATTCAGGTGCAGATCCAGTTGAAGACCTATGATCCCGCCGTCGAAAGCTCCGTAAAATCATTTATGCCGGAAATCCGCAACAGCATTCTGATGCTCCTCAGCGCCCAGAGTGCCAACAAGGTTAGTGAGCCAGCGGTACGTGATCAGTTGCTGCAGCAGATCAGGCAGCAGGTGAACAAAATCCTGGAGACGGATGGTGGCACCTTAAAAATGCCAGTGACGGAAGCGAACCCGCCCATCGCCGCGGTCTACTTTGCCAGTTTCGTTGTCCAGTAAGCGGATGGTGGCATTATGTTCTTGATCATTGGCTATGTAATCGCCCTCGGCGCCATTTTTGGTGGATTCGTATTGGAGGGTGGAAAAATCGGTGCGCTGATTCAACCCTATGAACTGTTGATGATTGGTGGTGGGGCTTTCGGTGCCTTTTTTGCAGCCACTTTCCCAAGAACCTTTAAATCCGTGCTCAAATCGCTACCCATGGCGTTCAAGGGCTCCAAGTATAGCAAGGCAGCTTATATGGAGCTCCTAAGCCTGCTCAATGAGTTGTTCGCAAAAATTCGTCAGGGTGGCCTGATGTCTATTGAGGGTGATGTGGATGATCCGCAGTCCAGTGAGCTGTTCAAAAAATATCCTCGCATCATCGCTGATCATCACGTGCTGGAGTTTCTGACGGATTATTTACGCCTTATGGTGGGCGGAAATCTGGGTGCATTTGAGATGGAGAATCTCATGGACGTCGATATCGATACCCATCACCGGGAACTGGAAATCCCCATTCATGCGCTGACACGTACCGCAGACGGTATGCCTGCATTTGGTATTGTGGCAGCGGTGATGGGCGTAGTGAACACTATGGGGTCCGTAGACAAACCACCCTCGGTATTGGGTGAATTGATTGCAGCCGCATTGGTGGGAACATTTTTGGGGATTCTTTTGGGTTATGCCGTGGTATCGCCGTTGGCTGCACGGCTGGAGGATCGCGCTGCTGAAGGGAGTAAAATGTTCGAGTGTATTAAGGTCGCCTTGCTGGCGACGATGAATGCCTATCCGCCCCAAGTCGCCGTCGAGTTTGGGCGCAAGGTGCTTTATTCGACAGAGCGCCCCAGCTTTCAGGAGTTGGATACCCATTTACGTGAGCTGAAAGGGAAGTAGTGTCTCATGGCGGGTAATGATAAAAACCGACCGATAATCATCAAGCGCATAAAGAAAGTGAATGGTGGTGGCCACGGTGGTGCCTGGAAAATCGCCTATGCGGATTTTATTACGGCCATGATGGCCTTTTTTTTGCTGATGTGGCTCTTGGGATCAACCACAAAAGCGCAGTTGCAAGGTATTGCACAATGGTTTAAAAATCCTGAACAGGTTTCTCTTATGGGTGGTCCGGGTAGCGGGTCTGCCAGTTCCATTTTATCAGGCGGCGGTAGCAATCTGAATAAAACTGCCGGTGAAGTGCAACGTGGTCAGAAACATCAGGTGATTGCGAGCAATGAGACACCAGCCAATGGCTCGGAACATGTCGATCAGCATAACCTCGAACATCTTAAAAAAGTACTGGATGCGCAAATTGCCAGCAATCCGGCGCTGGGGGCATTCCGTAAACATCTGCTTATCAATATCACCCCGGAAGGATTGCGTATTCAGGTTGTGGATAGCACGAAAAAATCCATGTTTCCCAGCGGGAGCACCATACTGGAACCGTATGCCCGCGCCATTTTTCAGGCTATAGCGCCGACCCTAAATGAATTACCTAACGCGATCAGTATAACGGGCCATACAGACGCATTGCGTTATCTCAATGGTGGGAAAGGCTACAGTAACTACAATTTATCCGCAGGTCGGGCA
Source organism: Acidithiobacillus sp. (assembly GCF_027322205.1). Lineage (GTDB taxonomy): Bacteria > Pseudomonadota > Gammaproteobacteria > Acidithiobacillales > Acidithiobacillaceae > Acidithiobacillus. The sequence continues at coordinate 32,932 of NZ_DAHVHY010000011.1, read as the reverse complement.
AACGCGGTGCGGCAGACCCTGGTACAAAGTGGACTGGATGAAAGCAAGATCCTGCGGGTTGTCGGTATGGGATCGGCGGTACTATACGTTCCCAATGAACCGGATTCCCCGTTGAATCGCCGGGTAAGTATTGTGGTGCTCAGTCAGGAGGCGGCCAGACGTATTGTTCATAATCAGCAGGCAGAAAGCAATGTGGCATCATCCGGCGCAGCAAAGCAGGTCTTACAAAAGGTTTCACTGAAGGCTGGTGTCGTTGCTCCAGCCATTAGCTTATTTTAAAGTCGCTGCCCAGGCCATGGACTCCAGCGACATGTTGGTGATGTCTGCTACCGATAAGCCCAGCGCTTGACCAACATTCCGCACGACCTCGATATTGCCACTTTCGGCCGCCTCGACGATAAGGAGCAGCATGCCATCTTCCCCCTCATGCCGCAGTATGGCGGCATGCATTTCCCGTGATAGTCGCAACTCATCCAGCAGTTCAGGCAGTGGTTGATTGAGGCAGACATCCAGCAGGGAGAGCATACCCGCTAAAAATGAGCGATGCAGTGCCAGTGGTTGCGCATCCAGTTTAGGAGAACGCTCACGTAGCAGCTCAGCAAGGCGTGCGCGAGTCGCGGCCATCGTCAGCAACGGCGTTTTACGCGCACCTTGGCTGGCAAAAAGCAACAGCGTTAACCAGCGTTGCAAGGGGTGTCTGCCCAGTAAAATGAGCGCCCGGCGAATACTGTCAATTTCCTGGCCACGGGTCAGTCCTGCAGAATTCAGATAGCGGAGTAACTGAAAAGATAAGCCAGGATCGCGGCGAAAAGTTTCTTCGATATCACCGACTGGATTTTCTTCGGCAAGCAGGTTTAACAGATTGAAGATGGTGCGCTGATTGGCAGCAAGACTTCTCCCAGTGATGATTTCCGGACGCATGAAATAGTAACCCTGGCTATAATCTACCCCCGCCTCAAAGCAGTGTCGCGCCATGTTTTGGGTCTCAACCCGAGTAGCGATAATGGCTGGAGTATTTGCAAGATCAGCTTTGCGAACTAGTTTTATCCACGCCTCCCATTCGCTGGGTTCATTGAGATAGGTATCTATTTTGACGAAATCCACGACCTTGAGTAAACCGACCTGCCATGGCGCCGCTTCAAAACGGTCCAAAGCGAGGCGAAAGCCGCATTTGCGTAAATTTATAATATTATCAATAAACTCACGTGTTGGCGCTTCGGTAATGGTAAATTCCGGAATCACTTGTGTGGCTGGAAAAAGTTCTAAGCTTTTTTCATCAAAATTGCTATTGGTAAAATTAATAAAAGCTGGTTTTCCACCGAGTAACTGTTCGATATTGAATACGCTGAATGTTTTTATCAGTACTCGGGCCGAGCAAAGGAACGGATCTTCCAGTGGTCCGCTGGCTTCTTCTCGCGCAAACAGTTCATAGCCTATCACCTCGCCATGGTGACCCAGAATGGCTTGGCGGGCAACGAGTTCTTGGGTAGCATCGAGCGTGGGCGTGTTCGCAAATTCCGAGTTCATTTCATACCGTCATGAGGCGATCTAACAAGGTTTTTGAGATGCCGGTTACTTCCAGCAGGCGTGCCGTATAAGCGCGGTCCGTGAGATACTGACAGAGATCCAGCATGCGCAGGATGGCCGCTGTTAAAGCGCCTTCGCTGTATTGTTGAGAAACGCCGTGGGTACCTAATAATTGCGGTAAAGCGGCTCGCAAAAAGCTCATGGCAAAAGCGGTATAGAGCGGTGGAATGCGTTTCTGCACATTGTTGCTGCCCTCCTGATGCTGGGCTTCCAGGAACTGCTGATCGTGGGGACCCGTGAACAGGTTGCCTAACCAATGCGTCAGATGTCGCGGAAAATCCTGATGTGCAGCAGCGAGCCTCTGCTCTACTTCGGGGACAGTCTTCAGGTGCTGCAGGAAGAGGGCAACGACTTCCGGCAGCAGCGCCAGTGCCTGGGGTGCAGCAGACTGAATGAGATGCACATCTGTCTCTTTCAGCCCTGCCATCTGCACAAAAATCGCCAGGTTCTGATCTTTGTTCACGATGTCTAAAAAATCCATACACTCTCCCCCCGTCTGTCTCACTGATGTTCTACCCCAGTCTGGTGGAGATTAGACGAGATCGGCAAGATTGCCAGACTGACGGGACAGGTCGACCGAGTGCTGCTAAGATGATAGAAAAGCAGGGGTCTGGTGTGACAGGCAGGGCCGGTTGGAATCCCGGCCGGGAGACAGAGAGGAAAACAATAACGATGACGGAACAGATTCATGAGGCCCGCCAGCACCTCTTTGCTGAACGCTATCGGGTCAGTTCTTGGTTGCATGCGACTAACATCCTGAGTAGCCTCATTCGGGATCATACTTTTTGTACCTTGTGGCTGGACGATCACACCGAGAGTTTCAATACGCTACTGCTCGATATGCAGGAGAAGTTTCTCTGGGTGGATGTCCCGCTCAATTTTCCGCAGAACATGCGCCCGGAATCGTTTGTTACGATTATTGCCCGTCTTGATGGTCTGCTTAGCGGATTCCGTAGCAGCATAGTTCGGATGGAAAAAGAGGTGGTCGTGATCCGCCACCCAGATGCCCTTTATCAACTGCAGCGTCGGCAGTTATACCGGGTCCCGCCGACCGTGCAGGATCCGGATCAGGTAGAGGTGTATCGGCAGGGCGCGCAGATGATTACAGGACGGATGCAGGACATCAGTGCAGGTGGCTTGCGCATTCTTAGCCGTCGTCCAAAAGATTTCCCTTTTTTGCCGGGGGAACAGATACCGCAAATCATTTTCGGTATTCGTGACAGTGCGCCACTGCATATGCCAGCCATCGTACGTTTTGTGGATACTTATGCGACGGATGTCTCTGGTGTTATTCTGGGAGTTGCGTTTCAGGATCCACCCGCTGCAGATCAGGGGAAAGTCGCGCAATATGTGCAGACCCGTGACCGGGAAATCTTACGTTTGTTGAACATTGGGTTACGCAGTTCTGCCAAGGCAGAACCCGCGTCCTGGAAAGGCAGGATCAAGCGCTGGTGGGAAACATGATCACAAAGGATGCAAGCTGATGTGGTTTATTTTGCTGGTTATCGCGTTGATTATCATTGCTGCTCAAGCGATGCTGTGGCGTTTGCAGCGTCACCTGTTGGCTGCTTTGCAAATTTCTCAAGAACGCACGCGCGCGTTGGAGGAGGCGGTGCAGCGTATCATTGGCGGTCAGTCGCAAAAAGAAGCTGAAGCACCCCAGCGCGCGCGCAACGCGCCTGACAGAGCAATTGATGCTTGGTCCTTGCCGGAGGAGGGTGACGAGGTAAACCGCTATCAGCGCGCCCATATGCTGGCCGATTCCGGGCGCAACGCGCACTACATTGCCAGCACCTGCCAGATCGGGGAGGAAGAGGCAGAGCTCCTGATCCGCCTTAAAAGTCGGCCATCACCCTGATGACACCCTCCGCTAATGCCTTGGTGCCCATGCGCATTGTTGATGCGGTACTTAATTCCCATGTGGCTACGGCACTGGCGAAAAGTATAACACCTGGCACCACCCTGGAGGGGCGGGTTTTGCGAAGCTCTCAGATGCAGACGCTCATAGAGGTCGCAGGTAAAACGCTGGCTTTTCACTTGCCCGGCCAGTGGGCAACGGGAGAGCGCTTGCAGTTGCTCTACTTGGGTGGTGGCGCCCGCCCCACCTTTCTGCTTGCGACTTCGGCAGCAGTGCGGTTACCAGACCGTGTAGGTTTGTCGAATACTGTGCAATCTCTTCTCGATTGGCCTCCAGCAGAGGGTGGCAGCGCGCTCCGCGGAATCCAGCCCCTGCTGCCCCAACCTCCCATAGAAAGTGCGTCGCTGGCGCAAATGCTGCAACAGTCCATAAATCAGAGCGGACTCTTTTATGAAAGTCACCTGGCAGCTTGGGTGCAGGGTCAACTGCCGCTGCAAAATCTGCGCGCAGAGCCACAAAATGGGCCGTTATCCCCGGTGCCGACACCCGTGAGTCAGGGCGCTCGGAGGGTAATCTCTGCTCTGTCGGTCAGTCAAGCCTCGGGGCCGGTCTTGCCAGGTCGTGTCGCAGGGGCGATGACATACGCGCAGATTGCAAACCTCGGAAGACCGCCGGTCAGTTTTACGTCTGCCGCGTTGCCCGGAGCTCTCACCGGCCTTGTGGGCCAGCAGATTCAGGTGCTGAACCAGCAGCAAATCAACTGGATCGGCCCAGTATGGCCGGGGCAGTTCGTGCAATGGATGATCAGTCGACGCGATGAGCATACGGGCGATCATGGACAGGCAGCGACTGCGGATCGGGAGGCCACCCAGCATTGGGACAGCACATTGACATTGCATCTGCCTCATTTGGGGAGTATTCAGGCGAAGCTGCGCTTGCATCGCAATACACTGAGTTTGGCTATCATGGCGGATCGGGCGGACGCCCTAAGAAGTCGCTGGGGGGATTTGGAGGCGGCTTTGCAGGCACTGGGTTTGCGCGTAACGCAGCACAAGATCCATACAGGCGATGGGGGATAAACCGGAAAACTCACGCAATGCCGTGGCCTTGCGCTATCCTGGCAAGGATTCGGCCCCTATGGTGGTCGCGAAGGGGCGGGGGCTGGTTGCTGAGCAAATCATTGCGAAAGCCCGTGAAGCAGGGGTTTTCGTGCATGAGTCAAAGGAGCTAGTCAGCCTGTTAATGCAGATTGATCTCGATCAGCAGATTCCGCCACAACTCTATCAGGCGGTTGCGGAGATTTTGGCATGGGTTTACCGCATAGAACAGGATGGGGCCGCGAATCTCCAGGATCATATCAAATAGGGCTGAGACCTGCCCTTGTTGGACAAGTAAAGGATCATCCCGCAAGATACGCCCAATATGCGGGTTGGTGCCCGGCGGCTGCTTTTGGAGGGTACTTTGGATTGCAACACATGATTAAACAATGCGGCAACAGCGTTGAGGGACGCTGCATGGGTATAAAAAAAGCAAGCAAGAAATCTGGTAGATTCCTTGCTTGCTCTGTTTGTGGTACCGGGGACTGGATTCGAACCAGCACAAGCTTTCGCTCACTAGGACCTGAACCTAGCGCGTCTACCAATTCCGCCACCTCGGCGTGGACGGAATAATCATTTATTGAGGAGCATTTGTCAATGCCGGAAACACAAGAACCTGCATCGCTTAGTGAGCGTGATCCTATGTTTGAGCGGGAAAAAGAAAAATATGAACGGCCGATCGTCAGCCGGGAGTATATTCTCAGCTTTCTAGAGGGTGCCGGTCAGCCACTCACCTTAGAAGACATGATCGCTGAACTGGAAGTCGCCGAAGATGATCAGGAAGCCTTAAGGCGTCGTCTGCGGGCTATGGAGCGGGATGGTCAACTGGTGCGCAACCGGCGTGGTGCCTATGGCATCGTAGAAGCCATGGAACTGGTGCGCGGCACGGTGAGCGCCCATCCCGATGGCTTTGGTTTCCTGATTCCCGAGGGAGGCGGAAAGGATCTCTTCCTCTCCCCGCGGGAAATGCGTAAGGTGTTCCACGGCGATACCATTCTGGGGCGGGCGGTAGGAGAGGATCGGCGCGGACGCATCGAAGGGGCAGTCGTGCGCATTCTGGAGCGAGCACTCAAGCACATTGTAGGCCGTTACTTCGCCGATGGCAGTGTGCATTATGTGGTGCCGGAGGACCGCCGTATTCCCCAAGAGTTCGCCGTGGTGGAGGGGGGTGAACTAGCACCGGTCCATGGTCAGATTGTGACCTTGGAGATTACCCAATACCCCGACGGTCGTAATATGCCCCAAGGACACGTCGTGGAGATTCTCGGTGAACACATGGCTCCGGGTATGGAAGTCGAAATTGCCGTTCGTAACTATGGTCTGCCCCATCAGTGGCCAGGAGAAGTGCTTGCCGAAATCATGCACTTCTCGGAGATGGTACCGGAGGCGATGAAGGAAGGTCGCCGCGATCTGAGAGACCTGCCGCTGGTCACCATTGATGGCGCCGACGCCAAGGACTTTGACGACGCGGTTTACGCCGAGGAAATCGAAAATGGTTTTCGCCTGATTGTCGCCATCGCTGACGTAGCCACTTATGTGCGCCCGGACTCTGCACTGGACAAGGAGGCGGTGACCCGCGGTAATTCTGTCTATTTCCCGCGGCGGGTGATTCCCATGCTGCCCGAGATACTGTCCAACGGACTCTGCTCCCTCAACCCTCACGTGGATCGTCTCTGCATGCTCTGTGAAATGGAGATGGATGCGACGGGCGAGGTGCGGCGCTTCCGCTTTGACCGGGGCGTCATGCGCTCTCAACGCCGTTTTACCTACGATGAGGTGGCGGCCATATTGGCGGGTGATGGGGACTTAAGGGCGCAGGACGCGGCCATGGTCCCGCACTTGGAGGCCCTGCACCGCCTCTACGAAAGCTTTGCCAAGGCCCGTGAGCGGCGGGGCACTATTGAGTTTGACTCACAGGAAAGCCGCATTGTTTACAATGATCAGTTGCGCATTGAAAAAATCGTGGCGGTTACCCGCAATGTCGCGCATCGGATCATCGAAGAATGCATGCTTGCGGCCAATGTTTGTGCAGCGCAATTCTTCAGAATTCACGAATTGCCCATGCTTTATCGGGTCCATCCAGAGCCCACGAGTGAAAAGCTCGAAGATTTGCGCCGTTTCCTGGGTGAACTCGGCGTGCCGGTGCGTTTGCCTGCCCATCCGCGCAGTGCTGATCTGGCGAAAATCATCGAAGATACCCGTGAGCGCAGTGATTCCAGTCTGGTTCAGACTGTTATTCTGCGCAGTCTTTCACAGGCGTACTATACCGTGGATACCGGCATGCATTTCGGTCTGGCCTTCCCGGCTTATACCCACTTTACCTCGCCCATCCGCCGCTATCCGGATCTCGTGGTGCACCGCGGTATTCAGGCCTTGCTGGACGCTGCTGGTGCGGAGCCCAAGTGGTTCCCCCCAAAGGCATTGCAGGAACTGGGCCAGCATTGTTCCATGACCGAGCGTCGCGCCGATGAAGCCAGTCGTGAAGCGGTAAATTGGCTCAAGTGTGAATTTATGATGGATAAAGTCGGGGAGACCTATATGGGCATCATTACCGGCGTCACCGGATTTGGTCTCTTTGTGGCGTTGCGGGAAATTTATGTGGAGGGTCTTATCCATATCAGCACCCTCGGTGAAGACTATTTTCATTTTGATGCACAGCACTACCGGATTATCGGTGATCGCAGCAAGGAGACCTTTCAGCTCGGTGATGAAATCGAAATCAGGGTGATGAACGTCAATTTGGACGAGCGGAAGATGGATTTCGAGCGGGTAATGCCAGAGGGGCAGGGTGGTGGCGCCGCGAAAACTCGCAGGAGTCGGCGGAGCAGGAAAGACTAGAGAAGAGCTACCGGCACCGCTCCGCGGAGGGGCGTCGCCGGTTCTGTACTCATGCCTTGATCATACCATTTTCCAGATAAAGCGGATCATAGTCGAAGATAATGGTCTGATCGGATAATATCAGGCTGGTATCTTTGTTGGCATAATCCAAACGACTCAATAGCCCCTTGATGAGTTGGATGCGGGCGATTTTTTTGTCGTCTGCATCGACAATGGTCCAGGGTGTAAAACTGGTGTGGGTACGCGCAAACATGACGTTGCGCGCGCTACTGTAGTCCTTCCAATATTTGACTGCCTGGTCATCAATGGGGCTGGTTTTCCATTGTTTGAGTGGGTCTTCTTTGCGTGCTTCCAGTCGGTTTTTTTGCTCACTTTTGGAAATATCCAGATACACCTTAATGAAATGGATACCCGAACGGACCAGCATGCCTTCAAAATCTGTGACCTCGGCAAAAAATTCTTCATATTGCGCATCAGTGCAAAAACCCATGACTTTTTCCACGCCAGCACGGTTATACCAGCTCCGGTTAAAAAAGACGATTTCTGCGGCGGCGGGCAAATAAGGAGTATAGCGCTGGAAATACCACTGACTTTCTTCGCGATCTGAGGGCTTACCTAAAGCCACGACCCGTGTTTCGCGGGGACTGAGGTGCTGGATGATGCGTTTGATGCTGCCGTCCTTACCAGCGGCATCACGTCCTTCCAGAATGACCAGAATTTTGTCATTCTTGCGGATAATGTGGCGTTGCAGTTTGACCAGCTCAATCTGGAGCTGATGTAACTCTTCTTTATAATGCTGTTTTCCCGTAATTTTGTCTTCTTCATGCTTGGTCATGATGCATCCTTTTTAATGACGGATAAGGTGGTGCTTAAAACAGGCTGCGTGCCGCCTTACCGATGCCCTCGGCGCTCATGGGGTGCTGATCCGCAAAACGGGCCAGATCATAGGCGGTAAGGCCATGGGCGGCAGCGGTGCCGATCTGGCCGATAAGTTGGCCAGCATCAATCCCTACCACCCAGCCACCTAATAAACGCAGGCTGTTTGCGGCGAAGAACAGTTGAATTCCACCTTCCATGCGTTCCAGGATCTGCGCCCGGGAGTCTTCGGTGAAGTCGTAGCGACCAGTCAGAAGCTTTATACCCTGTGCTTCTGCCAGGGTCGGGGTAAGACCTACGTAGGCGGCGGCAGGCAGGCTAAAGATGGTGGTAGGGACGTGACTGAAATCCGCATAATCCAGGGGAATATTGCCGCCGAGAATATTGTGTGCCGCCACCATCGACTGACGCACGGCGGCGTGGAACAACGGCACGCGGCCATTCACATCACCACAGGCATAAATATGCGGATGGACCGTTTGTAAACTCGGCCCCACGTCTATGCCTTTTCTCGTCACTGCAATGCCAATCTCTGTGGTACCTGCGGGAATAATGGGGCGTCTGCCCACGGCCATCAGAACAACGTCGCCCTCCAGAGTATCGGACAGTTCCGCGCGGGTATAATGTACCCGCCGTCCTCCCTCATGGGTTGCTGTCACTGCCGTCACGTCTACACTCGTGAGAATGCGAATGCTTGGATCCAGCAACGGCGTTAGCAGTTCCACCATACCTGGATCCATGCCGTTGAGGGGTTGCTCACCTTTCTGGAGTAGGGTGACCCTGGTACCAAAGGCAGCGAAGAAGGTGGCGGTTTCCAGACCGATATAACCGCCACCGATGACAATCATCCGCTCCGGGAGGGTTTTGAGGGTGGGGTCTGGTTTATACAGATCATGGCTGGTAAGGCAGAGTTCGGCCCCGGGAATCGGGGGAATGAATACATCAGAGCCGCTGGCAATAATAATCTGTGCACAATGGAACCGTTGCTCGCCGCCAGGCGTGCTGACAGCCACTTCGTGGGGACTGAGCAGTCGCGCCGTTCCCTGAATAAGTTTAATATTTCGTGCGGCGGCCAGTTCGGCGGCGTGTTGTTCATAGCGGCGTGCCTGGATGGCATCTTTGTGTACCGTGATTTTCGTGAAATCGATATTGATGGTGCCTGGCAGACCATGCCCGGCAAAGCGCTGTTGGGACTGGTAGATTTCGGCAGTTTCCCGAATGGCTTTAGAGGGTACGCAACCCTCATAAAGGCAGTTTCCGCTCATCACCCCTTTAGGGTCCACCATGACTACAGAACGTCCCGCTTTAGCCAGTCGAAAAGCGGCGGGATAAGCGCCCCCTCCAGCGCCGATGGTTAACGAGTCAACGTGTTGGATGGCCATTGCACACCTCCGTGTGGGAAAGTCTGGTTCATTGTGGCAGCAAATGTTCCCGGCTTGCGGTTACTTGCCGGGCAAACTCGCCTGAAGGTCGTCGCTGGCCTGATTACGATTCGGGGAGGCTCAGATCCTGAACTTCGAGCCCCATCAGGTTCAGGCGGGCCTTCAGGTCGCGGATGGCGACCTGAACGGGCGCCTCTTGCCCCGCCACACCCAACTCGATTTGCGGACCAGTCGCCGTGAAGCTGGGCAGGCTGGAAAAGCGTATGTCTGGATGGGCAGCACAAAAGCTTTCCATGAGAGGGACCAGGTTGCCTTCCCGCGCACTGGGTAAAAGAACCCGTGCCTCTATGTCAGCCACCAAGGGAGGAAAATGCTGCTCCAGCACCCAGTCACTCATGGGCTCCGCCATTTGCGGAAATCCTGGGAAGAAGTATCCATTACCTATGGAAAATCCCGGCACATTATTGACCGGGTTAGGGATCAGTCTTGCCCCGGCGGGCAGATTGGCCATCCGTACCCGCACCGGTTCCGCCTCGTCACCGAACTGTTGGCGAATCAATGCCTCTGCCTCAGTGTGTCGGGACAAGGTAACGCCGGCAGCCGCTGCGGCGCAATCGCGGGTCAAGTCGTCGGGGGTTGCGCCTAAACCGCCAAAGGAGAAAAACGGCACAGATTGCGCCATGGCCCAGCGCAACTGGGTCAGCAGAATATCCCGGGTATCGGGCACGATCAGGCACCAGGCGACGCTATAACCGCGTCGCGCCAGTTGCTGGCGGCCGCGGAGAAAATGGCGGTCTTCCCGTTTGCCGGAGAGTATCTCGGTGCCGATGATCACCAGGCCAACATCTTTGCTCATGGGGAACTCTCCAGAGAAGGGGCAATGGCCTCGCGCGTGGCCATCTGTGGTGGCTCTCGCCACTGGGCGCGTCCGGCGGCGAGAGCCACCCGGCCACCCAGCAGCCATGCCAGCGCCTGCGGATAAATACGATGTTCTGCGTCGAGCACGCGCGCGGCAAGAGACTGTTCATCATCTGCTGGCAGGACTGCCACGGCCGCCTGGATGATAATGGGGCCGGCATCCAACTCCGCCGTAACAAAATGGACGCTGGCACCATGCCAGCACACACCCTGCTCCAGCGCCTGGGCATGGGTATGCAAGCCGGGAAAGGCGGGAAGCAGGGAAGGGTGGACGTTCAGCATTCTGCCCTCATAGTGCTGGACGAAAGCGGGAGTGAGTTGACGCATGAACCCTGCCAGCACCACGACATCCGGGGCGTAGTCATCAATCTGCTTCTGCAGGGCGGCATCGAAGTCTGTCCTGGTCCTGTAGTCCCGATGATCGACAGCAAGGGCAGGAATGCCTGCCGTCATCGCCAGTTCCAGCGCTCTGGCGGCGGGGCGGTTACTGATGACTGCAACGACTTGCGTGTCCGGTATCTGCCCGCTACGGCAAGCGGCAAGGATGCTTTGCAGGTTGCTTCCCCGGCCGGAAACCAGAATCACCAGCCTTTTAGTCAAGAAAACGTACTCCCTCACCGTCTTGACGTGGCACCAACTGCCCGACAACGAAGGCCTGCTCACCGTGCTCTGTTATAGATTGCACGGCGGCCTTCCTGGATTCCCAGGGAACCACGGCGACCATACCGATACCCATGTTGAAAACCCGCCGCATTTCCTCCACGGAGACCTCTCCCTGCTCCTGTAACCATTGGAAAATGGCCGGCATTTGCCAGCTTTGGGGATCAATGCGAGCGGCAAGCGCTGCGGGCAGTGAACGGGGCAAGTTTTCTACCAATCCACCGCCGGTAATGTGAGAGAGCGCGTGTACCATAACCGCCTTGCGCAGGGCCTGAATGGCATTCACATAAATCCGGGTCGGTTGCAGCAGCAGATCCACCAGCGGCTCACCGTTGATCTGGACATGGGCGTGGGCACCGCTGCGTACGAGAATTTCCCGAATCAGAGAGTAGCCGTTACTGTGCGGCCCGGACGAGGCAATGCCAATCACCGCATCTCCTTCCCGGCAGGCCGCCCCCGTCAGGATATCGGACTTCTCGACGATACCCACCGCAAAGCCCGCAAGATCATAATGCCCAGCCGCGTACATACCAGGCATTTCTGCAGTTTCCCCTCCCAGCAAAGCACAGCCAGCCTGCCGACAACCCTCGGCCACCCCGGTGATAACCACTTCGGCTACGGCATTATCCAACTGCCCGCAGGCATAGTAGTCGAGGAACCAGAGGGGCTCTGCGCCAGAAACGAGAATATCGTTGACACACATAGCGACCAGATCAATGCCGATGCTGTCATGTTGATTGGCTTCCAGGGCGAGCAACAGCTTGGTGCCTACCCCATCGGTGCCTGACACCAGTACCGGTTCGCGATACCCGCCGGGTAGGGCGAACAGTCCGCCGAAACCGCCAATACCGCCGAGCACGCCTGGGCGGTGGGTACTTTGGGCAAGGGGTTTGATACGGTCCACCAGCGCATTGCCAGCGTCAATGTTCACCCCGGCGTTGCGATAGGTCAAAGGTTTTGGGGTATCCACGGTGATTTCCTCAATGGAGTTTTGGTCATGGTATGGAGGCGTATGGCGCCTGTCAAAGGGGGTAACCAGCGGGGTCGTGGGGTGAACCGCGTCCAATAAAAAAGAGCGGCGAACCGCTCTGTTATACATTAGTCCCTACAACGGATCAGAACCGCTTGAAAATCTGGCCACTTTTGGCCGCCTGGAAGCGTGCTTCTACCACACCCCAGTTCATGTTCTTGTGAATGGCAGCCAGGTAATCGGCGCGACCGAGGGCCTTCCAGTCCACCATGTAGGCATGCTCGAAGACATCAACGATAACCAGCGGCACAAAACCGCCCACATTACCGTCTTCATGAAGCTGGACAAAGTGGTTGTTAATCTGACCGGTGGTGCCGTCGTAGTAGGCGATAGCCCAACCTACGCTCCGGCTTTTAGCGGCAGACATAAGATCTTCATGCCATGCCTCAGTACTGCCAAACTGCTCAGTGACCGCTGTTTTGAAGCCGGGTGCCTGATCGATGCTGCTGCCGGGCTTCAACTGGGCAAAGTAGTACTCATGCAAAACCATGCCGTTATATTCGAAGCCAAAGCGCCGGCGACGATCTGCATAGGTGAGTGACCCGGTTTTGCCAGCGGCACGCATTTCCGCAAGCTCTTTGTGCAACGCATTGCTTTGATTGATATAACCAACATAAAGTCCCCAGTGATCATTGATTTGGGCATCCGAGATGCCATCCAGGCCGCTGGGCTTTAATTCTTCGCGCACGCTATATTCGGACATTCGCTATTCTCCTGATTTCAAGTTTGGAACTGAACCAACGCTCTTCGGATTGTAGTCAGTGGTTGGGCGATCTGCAAACGACCTCCCGGTCGTCTGAGCCGGTGCTGCCCGTAATTCTACTTGACAGTTGCGGCACCCTTGCCTAGCTTCACTGCGATGAACTTGCCGAATCTATTGACCTTGTTGCGAATCTTTCTGGTACCAGTGATTTTCTACGCGCTGGCGAAGGGGCTTTTCGTCGTGGCTCTGATCATTTTTTTGGCGGCGGCGATTACTGACGCACTGGATGGTTGGATAGCTCGTCATTTTTGTCTCCAGACCCGCTTGGGGGCTGTCCTCGATCCGCTGGCTGATAAGTTACTCGTAGTGACGACGGTCATCACGCTGACCTGGTTGCAGCGTATTCCTTTGTGGGTGACTGTTGCCATTATCTCCCGGGACCTGCTGATCGTCGGTGGCAGCCTGCTCTACCTGCTATTGATTGGAAGATTTAGTGTCTGCCCAACGCTGCTGTCGAAATGGAATACTGCGTTGCAGCTTGTCGTCATAGTGCTGGTGCTGTTATTGGCGGCATGCCATTGGCATGTCCCGCTGCTGCCAATCTTTGCGTTAGTGTTCCTGATGGCCGTTGTGTCCGGGGGGCAGTATGTCTGGGTCTGGAGCCGCAAGGCAATTGCTCAGGAGGGAGCCTCCAGCGAATCATGAGTGAGATGCAACAACTTGTTCTCCCCTTGGGGGTGAAGTCACAAACAAGCCTGGAAGACTTTTATCCCCATCCGAATGCCGAGGCGCTGCGAGCGGTGTTGAACTTGGTAGCGGAACGGCAGAGCCATTGTCTTTACCTTTATGGGCCGGGTGGAGTGGGTAAAAGTCATTTACTGCTGGGGGCAGCATCCGCAGTTGCTGGATGGATACCTTATCTAGACTGCAGCGATATCACAAATCCGTTCAATATGATAACGGATCCGGAAATGTTCTCCAGTCTGGCAGAGGCTCCTCTGTTGTGTCTGGATAATGTCGAAACCTGGGCAGGTCAGCACGATAAGGAAACTTTTTTCTTTGATATCTATAATGAACGTATGGGTTGCGGGCACCCGATACTTCTTGCTGGTCGACAACCACCTCAGCTTACTGAATGGGTGCTCCCGGACTGGGCAAGCCGGGTGAGTGCGGGTTTGCAATACGCCCTGCGTTTTCCCAGTGATGCGGAGAGGAGTGTTATTTTACAGGAAATGGCGCAGCGCCGAGGCCTGCAGATTGGTATGGACGCCACTCATTATCTGTTACGGCATTATCCGCGCGATCTTGGTGCGCTGGATCGCATGCTGAGCGTTCTGGATACCAAGAGCTGGGAGCAGCAACGAGAAGTAACCATCCCTTTCATACGCCTTTGTCTGGCTGCGGAGAGCTTGTGATGACGGAAAAAACACCGCCGCGCCAATGCTTTCGCGAGAAGGACAAGGCACTAACACCCGTTCTCAAGGAAAATGCCAATCGTTGGCAGCGGATGGCCCACCGAATATACTGTGCATGGCATGGTTTTTGGCTTGACGAATGTATCGACCGTGCGGGCTTGCTCGCTTATACCACCCTCTTTGGTTTAATACCGGTGGTGGTATTGGTCTTCAGTCTATGGAATCTGGTGGGGTTCAGCGTGGTCCATCGTGCCCAGATTGATCATTTGATTTTACGCAGCTTTGTCCCGCAGACGGGGGGTGCGATTCTGCGTCAGGTAAACAACCTCGCAGCGCGCGGTGCCCAATTGGGTTTGTTTGGCATATTAGGGTTGAGCATCACCGCGATTTTTCTGCTTCATGAAGTAGAGCGACATTTCAACGCCATCTGGGGTGTCACTCCGACTTGCCTGTGGTGTCGCGTTTTACGCTACGTGGCTATGCTGGTGTTCGGCCCGTTCAGCTTTGTGCTCATCCTCCTGCCGCTGCTTGGTCCCCTGCAACCGCTGCTGGCCTACCTGGCATATATCCCGGTCTTGCCCCCCTTCCTGAGTTATGCGTTTACCCTGCTGGTGGTCACAGTGGTGATGGCAGTGCTCTACAAAATACTGCCCTCGGCGGTTACGCGCTGGCGGGATGTCTTTGTTGGCGGCGTATCCGCCGCCATCCTGTTCGAAGCCGCCAAGATTGTGCTGGCGGGTTATCTGCGATTTTCAGCCTTCGAAACCATATATGGTGCTTTGGGTGCCTTTCCTGTTTTTCTCCTCTGGCTATATATGGCCTGGGTGATTGTCTTGTTCGGCGCGGAGATAGCAGCGGCGGCGATTGTCCGTGATAATCATTAGGGATATTTCACTCGGCGCATTAGTATGCCGAATGGAGAGGAAAAGTCGCTGGCAAACTCTTTACTTGCAGCGCCGTGATCGCTACTATGCCGCGCTTATGTTCTCCGCCAAAGCATCCAGCTTGCTGATCGCCCGGGTGTCTGTCCATGGTGACAGGCTGGAGGGCATTATTGATCCTTGTGGATGGTTGCGCTTGGCTGAGGCACTGATCAGTGTGCAGACAGTGACAGTGAGTGTGGACCTTGATCTGATCCGCAGGGGGCAGGTAATTGCCGCTGATGGACATATAGAGGTACTTGGTGAGGTTCGCTGCGAACGCTGTATGGGTGCTATGCCATTACGGCTTTCTGTAACCGTGCATAGCGGATTGGCAGAACAGGAGTCGGCAGTGCTCGCTCTGGATTCTACTTTAGAGGCGGTTATTGCTGAAAATGGCGTGGTTGCTCAGCAAGCCTGGCTGGAAGATGAAGTACTACTGGCCTTGCCGATGATTCCACGCTGTGCGGAGTGGAAGTCAGGCATTTGCCCGGTTTCCGGGCTTGATCCGTTAACCGTTGTTAAATGAAGTGCAGTACATTTTGATACAAATCGGGAGAAATTGAGTCATGGCCGTTCCACAAAGTAAAACTTCCCATTCTCGTCGTAACATGCGACGTGCCCACGATTTTCTAGTGACCATAAATCGTTCCGTATGCGCCAATTGTGGGGCGGCAAAGTTGCCTCATCATGTGTGCCCGGAATGTGGTTTCTATAAAGGCCGCGAGATCGTGAAGAAGGCGGTCGAAGCCTGACCGCGCTATCGCACCAGAGCATCCTGAGGGCTTTGCGATGCCGCATATTGCGGTAGATGCCATGAGTGGTGATGCCGGGCCGTCGACGGTGGTGCTCGCCATCCGTGATCTGCTCAAGGATTACCCCGATGTGATTTTTCACATGGTCGGCGATGCGAATACCCTCCAGGCGGAGCTTGCACGATCACGCTTGCAAGGTTCAATGCAGATCGTTGTACATCACGCCAGTCAGGTAGTGGCGATGGATGAGGCACCGTCACAGGCCTTACGCGGCAAACGGGACTCGTCCATGCATGTCGCCATCGGCCTGTTGCGGGAAGGGCATGCTGATGCGGTGGTCAGTGCGGGCAACACGGGTGCGCTGATGGCGCTCGGCAAAGTGTTTCTTCGCACCATTCCCGGCATAGACCGACCGGCTATTGCGGCGTTTCTGCCGACGACGGCAGGGCGTTTCCTCGCGCTGGATTTGGGTGCCAATGTCGATTGTCATCCGGAACATCTCCTGCAGTTCGCGGTAATGGGTTCGATACTTGCCGAGCGTGTCATGGGTCTCGCCAAGCCGCGGGTCGGCCTGCTCAATATTGGCTCTGAAGACATCAAGGGCAATGAGCAGGTCAAAGAGGCCGCGCTACTCCTGCGTGCTGCCAAGCTGAATTTTATTGGCAATGTGGAAGGTTCCGATCTTTATCGGGGCATCGCTGATGTGGTGGTGTGTGACGGCTTCGTGGGTAATGTAGCGCTGAAGACGTCTGAAGGACTGGCGTGGATGATCAGTCAGGAACTGCGTGCCAGCTATACCAACGGCTGGTATGGGCGTATTGCGTATTTGGTCAATCGTCCCATCTTGCAGCGTCTGCGGCGCCGCCTCGACTCTCGCCAGTACAATGGCGCCACCCTGTTGGGACTGAATGGCATCGTCATCAAGAGTCACGGAAACGCTGACCGCTTTGCCTTTGCCTGTGCCGTGGAGGTGGCTATCGCCGAAGCCAAGCATCGCCTGACCTTGCGTATTGCCGAAGTAATTCAGAAAAGTCTTGATCCTGCGGTGCGAAGCAGCGCGTGAAACTCATGTTTAGCCGTATTGTCGCCACTGGTGGCTATTTGCCGGAGCGTGTTCTCAGCAACCACGAACTGGAACGGATGGTGGAGACTAGCGATGCCTGGATTTTCGCGCGCACGGGGATCCGCTCCCGCCATATCGCCGCTCCCGACGAAAAAACCGTAGATATGGCGGCAGCAGCAGCGCGCCAGGCGCTGGCAGATGCTGGTCTCCAGGCGGAGGATTTAGACCTCATTATTGTTGCGACGACGACCCCGGACCAGATATTCCCTAGTACCGCCTGTCTGCTGCAAGCCCGTTTGGGGAACCATGGTGCGCCGGCCTTTGATATTCAAGCGGTTTGCACCGGTTTTATCTATGCGCTGGCGACCGCTGATCGTTTCATCCGCAGCGGCGGGGCGCGGCATGC
Organism: Acidithiobacillus sp.; assembly: GCF_027322205.1. GTDB lineage: Bacteria > Pseudomonadota > Gammaproteobacteria > Acidithiobacillales > Acidithiobacillaceae > Acidithiobacillus. Next base: position 15,424 of record NZ_DAHVHY010000011.1, on the reverse strand, counting down.
GCTGGTCGTCGGCGCAGAGAGCATGTCCCGTATTGTCGATTGGACGGATCGCAGCACCTGTATTCTTTTTGGTGATGGTGCCGGTGCCGCAATCCTTAGTGCCAGTGACGAACCTGGCATTATCTCCACCCACCTACATGCGGATGGTGCCTATGCCGACTTACTGCAGGTGCCTGGTGGCGAGACCCGGATGACCATGCAGGGCAATGCAGTGTTTCGCATGGCTGTGCGTACCTTGGGTGAGATTGTGCAGGAAACGCTTGCAGCAAATGCCCTGACACCAGAGGACATCGACTGGCTGGTGCCACACCAGGCCAACATCCGTATTATTCAGGCGACGGCCGATAAGTTAGGCCTGCCTATGAAGCGGGTGGTGACGACGGTAGAGCATCATGGTAATACTTCCGCAGCTTCGGTACCTTTAGCTTTGGATGACGCAGCCCGGCATCGTTGTTTTCAGCCGGGGCAGCGTCTCCTGCTGGAGGCGTTTGGGGGTGGCTTCACCTGGGGATCAGCGCTCCTGCGTTGGGGCTGAACGCCCTGCACACCAATTTGTACTGAGAGGAGGTTCGTTTGCACGGCTCTATCGCCTTTGTTTTCCCCGGTCAGGGTTCGCAGTCTTTGAACATGCTGGCTGACTTGGCCACCAGTCATCCGTTGGTCAAGGAGATTTTCGCAGAAGCTTCTGCCCAGTTGGGCGAGGACCTGTGGGCGCTTACTCAGGATGGACCTGTCGAAAAACTCCATCAGACGCGCTGGACGCAACCGGTGATGCTGGCTGCCGGATACGCTGTTTACCGGGTCTGGGAAGAGGAGGGCGGTGTCTTCCCCGACTTTGTCGCCGGTCACTCGCTGGGTGAATATACGGCTTTGGTGGTTGCGGATGCGGTGGATTTCCCGGATGCAGTACGTCTGGTCGCTGAACGTGGCCGTCTGATGCAGTTGGCGGTGCCGGAAGGTGTGGGTGCCATGGCGGCCATCATTGGTCTCGGCGATGATGAAGTAAAACAACTTTGTGCTCAGGAAGCACGTGGTGAAGTGCTCGCAGCGGCCAATTTTAACGCGCCCGGACAGGTGGTGGCCGCAGGTAATCAGGCCGCCATTGGGCGCTTGGTAGAGTCGGCTCGTGCAGCAGGCGCGAAGCGCGTTGTAGTGCTCCCGGTCAGTGTGCCCAGTCATTGCAGCTTGATGATACCGGCTGCCGAACATTTTCAGACTACCCTGGAATCTGTGCAGTTCCGCAGCCCTAAGGCGATGGTGGTACATAATGCCGATGTGCAAAGCCATAACACCCCTGATTCCATTCGTGCCGCCCTTGCTAAGCAGTTGTACTCGCCGGTACGCTGGACCGATACGATGCGTCATCTCGCCCGACAGGGGGCTATGACCTTTGTGGAAATGGGTCCTGGTCGTGTGCTGTCGGGGTTGGGGAAGCGTATTGAGCCTGGTCTGACCATGCTTCATATTGAAGATGGCAAAAGCCTCAAAGCTACTCTGGAGGTGATCTGATGACGGGATCTTTGGAGGGTCAGTTAGCCCTGATCACCGGCGGCAGTCGCGGCATCGGACAGGAGATCGCCCGCGTACTGGGCAGGCGGGGTGCATCGGTCGTCGCCACGGCAACCACACCTGCCGGTGCGGAACGAATTAGTGCAGATCTGGCGGCACATGGTATTCGTGGCGCCGGGGTGGCACTGGATGTGACCGATGACGTGGCCATGTCCGCTGTGCTCGCGCAGATACAGGTATCCCATGGTGCGCCGACTATTCTGGTGAACAATGCGGGGATCACCCGTGATCAATTGCTGTTGCGGATGAAAGATGATGACTGGGATGTCGTTATGGCAACCAATTTGCGTGCGGTATATCGTTTGAGCAAGCTATGCGTGCGCGATATGCTTAAAGCCCGTTTTGGACGTATTATCAGCATCACGTCGGTGGTCGGTGCGATGGGTAATGCTGGACAGACCAATTATGCGGCCGCCAAGGCGGGGGTGGCTGGTTTTACCCGGGCTATGGCGAGGGAGGTGGCGGCGCGGCAGGTAACCGTCAATTGTGTGGCTCCTGGCTTTATCAGCACGGATATGACCGAAGGGCTTAATGAAGCGCAGCGCGGCACGCTCCTGCAGCAGATTCCTGCGGGAAGGTTGGGTGTGGTGGCCGATGTGGCTGCTGCAGTTGCTTATTTAGCGAGTCCGGATGCGGGTTATGTAACTGGACAGGTTCTGCATGTCAATGGCGGCATGTGGATGGGGTAATGCATTCGTGGCTTTACAGGACTGTACGCCCTGTGGTCCAATCTCGCCGACAATAATTTTTTACCAACAGAGGAGCTTCTCCTAATGGATAATGTGGCAGAACGTGTAAAGAAGGTCGTAGTAGAGCAGTTGGGTGTCAACGAAGATGAAGTGACCAATGAAGCCTCTTTTGTCGATGATCTGGGTGCTGACTCGCTGGATACCGTGGAACTGGTGATGGCGTTGGAAGAAGAATTTGATTGCGAAATCCCCGACGAAGAAGCGGAGAAGATTGCGACTGTGCAACAGGCCATTGACTATGTGTCTGCGCATATGCCAGCCAAGGATGCCTGAGTATTCCCCAACAAGGTGATGAGGAGAACAGGCGTTTGAAGAGACGTGTAGTGATTACCGGGCTGGGAATTGTGTCACCCGTCGGTGTGGGTCTTCCGGCGGCGTGGGATTCCATAATCCAGGGACGTAGTGGTATTGGCCGGGTAACCCGCATTGACCCTGCCCCCTATAGCTCCCAGATTGCGGGAGAGGTGCGTGGCTTTGATATTGGTCAGTACATCCCGGCCAAGGAAGCCCGCAAGATGGATTTATTCATCCATTATGGCCTTGTTGCGGCGATGGAAGCGATTGCGGATTCCGGATTGCAGATCAGTGCAGACATTGCGGATCGGGTGGGAGTTTCTATCGGCAGTGGCATTGGTGGCTTGCCCGGTATTGAATCCGAGCATCAGATTGTTACCGAGAGCGGCCCGCGCCGTATCTCACCTTTTTTTATTCCGCGTTGTATCGTCAATATGGTGTCTGGCCATGTTTCCATCATGTATGGCGCTAAAGGACCGAGCATTGCCATGGCGACGGCCTGTTCTACAGGTACGCACTCCATCGGTGATGCGGCGCGACTCATTGAGTATGGTGACGCCGATGTCATGATTGCCGGTGGTGCCGAGGCGGCTATCAGTCCCTTGGGACTGGGTGGATTCTGCGCGGCGCGGGCGCTTTCAACGCGTAATGATGATCCTGAGAAGGCCAGTCGTCCCTGGGATAAAGACCGGGATGGTTTCGTGCTGGGCGAAGGTGCGGGTGTTCTCGTGCTGGAGGAATATGAATTTGCGCGGCGTCGTGGCGCGCGTATCTATGCGGAGTTGTCCGGTTATGGCATGAGTTCTGATGCCTACCATATGACACAACCGGCGCCTGCAGGGGAGGGTGCCGCCCGCTGTATGCAAGCTGCGTTGCGTAACGCTGCAGTGGCTCCGGAAATGGTGGGGTACATCAACGCGCATGGGACGTCGACCCCGCTTGGAGACCGTTCAGAAACCGACGCCGTGCATGTGGTCTTCGGCGATCATGCACGGCGGTTGGCCATGAGCTCCACCAAGTCCATGACGGGCCATCTTCTGGGTGCCGCAGGGGGGATCGAAGCAATTTTTACGGCGTTGGCGCTCTATCATGGCATTCTGCCACCCACCATCAATCTGGATCAGGCCGATGAGGGATGTGACCTGGATTATGTGTCTCTTGAAGCGCGGGAAGCCGTTGTAGAAGTTGCGTTAAGCAATTCCTTCGGATTTGGCGGTACCAACAGTTCTCTGGTCTTCCGCCGCTTTAGCGACTGATTCGCTCGGTGGGGATGATTACCGCCACGGTGGATGGAAATCACTTCGTGGCAGGGGAGTGCGATGCTGCCTTAGACCGCGCATTACATTACGGGGATGGGCTTTTTGAAACCATCGCGGTAATAAAGGGCGTCCCCCTGTTTTGGGATGCCCATCTGGCGCGTCTCAAGCGTGGCGCGACCATTCTGAATATCCCGATGCCTCCCCCAAGCCTCTGGTACGATGATTTACGGCATTTATTGAATGGCGTCCCGGCATACCCACGCCTCTTCGTCAAGCTGCTCCTCAGTCGGGGCGCGGGTTGGGGTTATGGCAGTTCCGGTGCCGGTCCCGCGCGACGCTATCTATGGTTATCCCAATGGCCGGAGCGTGATCCTCGCTATTGGGAACCTGGTGTCGCCGCCACGATCTGTCCGGTTGTTTTGTTAACCGGCGCCCCGTATCTCGGCGTTAAGTCGCTGAATCGTCTGAATCAGGTCATAGCCCGCGATGCCCTGGCTTCGGAATATGCGGAGGGGGTCATGTTGGACCAGTCAGGGGTGCTGCGCGAGGGAATCATGTCCAATCTGTTTTGGGTAAAAGCCGGTATTGTCTACACCCCAGAACTGGAAGATGGGGGCATCGCCGGCATTCAGCGGGGCGCTATTCTGGAATGGCTGCGCGCGCGTGGCGTGCCGACTATGCTGGGTCGCTATCGGGCCGTGGCACTTCAGGAGGCTGATGAAATATTTTTCAGCAATAGCCTGATTGGCATCTGGCCAGTGCGTCACTTTGTGGAGCGCTCGCTACCCGGACATGACGGACCGATAGCATCCGCTTTGCTCGCATGGTGCAGGGGCATGGGACTGGGGCTGCAGCCATGACCCGCCAACGCGGTGCAGTCCTGTTAATTATTTTGATTGCGTTATTCCCTTTTGGATTTTACGGCATCAGCATGTATTGGCCGGAAACTTTGCCGGCGAAGGGGGTGACGGTCCCCATTCCTTTGGGCGCCAGTGACGCGCAAAGTATCGCTAGTCTGGCGCGTTCCGGGGTGTTGCAGCATCCGCGATTGTTTCGTTTGGCTTGGGCTTTGGCCGGGCATCCGCCCATACAGGCCGGGCTGTATGAGTTTCAGGGACGTATTAACCAGGCGCAGGTACTCCACCGGTTAATTGCCGGGCAATCCACGCCACTTAATCTGCTGATTGTGCCCGGCTGGCGTTTGCAGCATATTTATCGGGAAATACACGATAAGGCTCCTTATCTGGGTCTGCAGAACTTGCCACAGGGTGAGACAGCGGCACGTCGACTCGCACAGCAGGGTGTCGGCGCGCAGGGAAGTGCGGAGGGCTGGCTTTTTCCCGATAGTTACCGTTACGTTCCGGGTACCACCGCGCTGAGTGTGTTGCGGCGTGCCTATGTGCGCATGCAGCGGGAATTACAGTCCTTGTGGGCCGGACGTGCTCCTGGATTGCCGCTGGGTAATCCCTACCAGGCCCTGATTCTGGCTTCCATCGTACAAAAGGAGGGCGCGCCGCCCGCAGAGCAAGCGCATATTGCCGCCGTGTTTCTCAATCGCTTGCGGCAGGGGATGCCTTTGCAGTCTGATCCTACCGTGATTTACGCTTTGGGCGAGCGCTATACTGGGCTGTTGACGCCTCAGGAGATGCATGTGGAGAGCCCCTATAACACCTACTTGCACACCGGATTGCCGCCTACCCCCATTGCGATGCCGGGACTCAGTAGTCTGATGGCCGTACTGCATCCTGCGGACAGTGCCGACCTCTATTTTATCGCTCAAGGCGATGAATACCATTATTCAGAGGGTTACACGCAACATCTTGAGCAGATACAGCGTTATCTCCAGCATACCGGAGGAGCAGGTTTGTGAACGCGAAGGCGGCGTCACTGAAGAATGGATTTTTCCTCACCTTAGAGGGTATTGAGGGTGCAGGAAAGAGTTCAGCGGTGCCGGTGCTGGCGGAATATTGTCGTCAGCAGGGTTACGCGGTGGAACTCACCCGAGAACCTGGCGGAGGGCCTCTCGGTGAGGCTTTGCGTGCGATTTTTCTGGATGACCGCCTGCACCTGGATGCGGACGAGGAACTGCTTCTGCTCTACGCCGGGCGTCGGGATCATTGGCAGACCCGTATTGCCCCTGCGCTGGCTGCCGGGAAAGTGGTCATCAGTGACCGCTATGAGGATTCCACCTATGCCTATCAGAGCGGCGGGCGGGGTGTCCCCCCCGAACATATTGCAGAATTGGCACGTTGGGCGGGAATTGCGCGTCGTCCAGACCTGACCTTGTGGTTTGATGTGCCGCCGGAATTGGGCGCGGCACGCATTCGCGCACGTCGACTGGATCGTCTGGAGCAAGAAGATCAAGCCTTCTTTAGGCGGGTGAGAGCGGTTTTTGCAGAACGCTGCGCGGCTGAACCAGAAAGAATCTTGCGCGTGGATGCGACCCAAACTCTGCCGGTGGTGCATGACATTTTGCGGGTACAGCTTGCGCTGCGCCTGACGGCCCATTGTTCATGAGTGCGCACCGCCCGCCGCCCGCCGAATGGCAGCCGATACAAAGCTTGCTGCAAGCCGGGTTGCCCCAGGCGATGCTCGCTGTCGGCGAATCGGGGACGCTGGTCGGGCAGTACTGCGATGATTTGCAGCAGGTGGCCTTGTGTTTCGCGCCATCAACGCAGGGGCTGCCCTGTGGGAGCTGTCGTTCCTGCCGTTTGTTGGCAGAGGGTAGTCATCCGGATCTGCTCGTTATTACAGCAGAAACGGGAAAGCGTATTGCGATTGAGTTGGTGCGCCATGCCAACGAGTTCCTCACTTTCACCCCTCAGGTCAGCGCGCGTCGCTGGCTACGTGTTGAACCGGCCGAAGCGATGACTGCGGCAGCCGCTAATGCCCTTCTCAAAACCCTGGAGGAGCCTGCCGCGCGTGCGCACATTCTTTTGCTCAGTGAACGCCCGTCGCAGCTTCTGGCTACCATCCGGTCACGTTTGCAAAGATTGCCTTTTCCAGTGATGCGACCAGGACAGTGTATGGTCTGGCTGGAAGGACTCGGCATACCTCCTGCGGAGGCGCTTTGGTTAAGCCGACAGTTTGAGAATCGGCCGTTGCGTGCCTGGCAGCTCTGGGAATCCGGTTGGGTGACGCTACGCCAAACCTGGATCGACGCGTTATTGAACCTCCCTCAGCAGGGTCCTGTTGCTGCTTTGCGTTTGGCCGATCACTGGGCTAAAGACACTGACTTGCTGCTGCTGCGCGAGTTGATGTTGAGCTTGTTGGCGGATTTGCTTCGTCTCCGTAATCATCGCCTGGACAACATCGTGCATTTAGACTATTTGCAGTTGCTAGAGGCCATGGCGCAGTCGGCTCAGGCGATCTCCCTCTGGGAGACGCTGGAGGATTGGATCCGACTGCCTGAGTCTCTCGTGCAGAATCGCAATGTGGGCATGATGCTGGAAACGTTACTGTTGAGCTGGGTAAGCATTTGGTCCAGGGAGAAGGCGCATGGGATTACAAGCTGAGACAGGAGGTGCGGCCAAAGCGCTGTCCGTAGTGCTGCGGGATGCTAATGCGGTGCAGCGTTACTACATGCCAAACATTAGGGGAGGGGGGGTATTGGTGGAGACACCGAATCTCCTGCCCATAGGCACGGAAGTGCTACTTATGATCAGCCTTCCCGACAGCCAGCCGCGTGCGCCTGTTATGGGGAAGGTGGTGTGGGTGACACCACCGGATAATCGTGACGGTCGACCGCCAGCCATTGGTGTTCAATTCGTAAATGATCGCTCTGGTGTCCTGATTCGTATTCAAAACGCCCTGTCGGGCCTGCCCAGGAACGATGGCGAGGTGCTGAGTTTTTGATATACGCCGTTTTGCGCTGTTTCCATATAGGGTCATTGCTCTATCGCTGGCGTCTGGGTTACACTTCGTCCCCTCAGGAGAGGTGACCGAGCGGCCGAAGGTGCAGCACTGGAAATGCTGTGTACTCCAAAAGGGTACCGTGGGTTCGAATCCCACCCTCTCCGCCAATCACCGTCCATCAGCGGACAGTCTCAGGTTTTTCTATGGCGACAAAGATCGGTCCCCTCGCAGTGGTAGCTGGTGAACTCCGTCAGGCCCGGAAGGGAGCAGCGGCAACCGGTGATCCAGGTGCCGGGGTGCGGCTGATTGGCGTCGCCACCCTATATTTCAGGCCCGCATGAGCGCCTACCTCGCACTTGCCCGCCGCTGGCGGCCACAACACTTTGACGATTTTGTAGGGCAGGGGGCTGTGGTCGCTGCCTTGCGCCATGCCCTGGATTCCGGTCGCATTCATCATGCTTTCCTGTTCACCGGGACGCGGGGCGTCGGCAAAACGACTCTGGCGCGGTTACTGGCCAAGTGCCTGAATTGTGAGCATGGTGTTAGCAGTAATCCTTGCGGAGAGTGCAGTGCCTGTCGCGGTATTGCCGCGGGAAATTTTGTTGATCTGCTGGAGGTGGATGCGGCGAGCCGCACCCGGGTGGATGAAACCCGTGACCTGCTGGACAACGTGCAGTACGCGCCTACGGTGGGTCGATACAAAGTGTACCTTATCGACGAGGTACACATGTTATCCACGCACAGCTTCAACGCACTGCTGAAAACCCTTGAAGAACCGCCGGAGCATGTCAAGTTTCTGTTGGCGACCACGGATCCGCAGAAACTGCCGGTAACCGTACTCTCCCGCTGTCTGCAGTTTAATTTGCGGAGGCTGGATATTCCGCAAATTCAGGGACGATTGCAGCAGATCATGGCGGCCGAGCAGCTACCTGCCGAGGATGCCGCATTACAGGTATTGTCCCGCGCTGCGGACGGGAGCCTGCGCGACGCCCTGAGTTTGCTGGATCAGGCCATTGTTCATGGTGGGGGTGCGGTCCAGCGTGACAGCGTGCTCGCGATGCTTGGGCGCAGCAGTGACGATGCAGTGCTGGGTCTGGTCGAAGCGTTGGTGGACCGGGATGCTACGCAGGTATTCGCCATACTGGATGATCATCTGGCGCGGGGTATGGATGGTGCCGGACTGCTCGATTTAGTCATAGAGGGCGTGCATCGTCTCAGCTTGGCGCAATTTCTTCCAGTTGATTCGGAGCGCGATGATGCAAATGTGATCGCGCGCCTGCGTGGGCGAATCAGCCCGCTTACCTTGCAGTCCTGGTATTTTTTGCTCCTCTCGGCACGCCGTGACTTTGCGCTTTATCCAGAAAGTCGCATGGCACTGGAAATGGCTGTTCTGCGGGTGTTGAGTTTTTCCGGAGCAGTATCGCCAGACTTGCCGCCTGCTGTGCTCCCAGGTCCTGGCACTCCGCATTTTATTGAATCATCGGCGCCGGCAGCGGAGGTGACTGCACCGGCGTCGCCTCTGTCGGCACTATCGCTTTCCTACCATTCACGGGATGCAGTTCGGGAAGCACCGCCGATAGCAAAGCCGGATAGGGTGGCTGAGACGGCGCCCTCGACGGACTGGCGTTGTGTGGTGGAGTCGCTGGCGGTTTCTCCCATGCTTGCCGAGTACCTGCGCTATGGACAGGCCTTGCGCTGTGATTCAGAAGCTGTGGAATTGGCCGTGGAGCCCAATTATTTGCCATTCCTCGTCAAGGCCGAGGCCCGCAGGGCGTTACATCACGCGCTTACTGCGTATTTTGGCCGGGAGCCGCGGCTGAGCATTGTACCCCTTACCAGAGAAGTCGGAGTGGGGAGCCTGGTGCAGGAAGAGAAAGCGCGCGCGGCATCCCGGCAGGCCGAGGCCGAGGCACGCGTCGCCGCGGATCCGCGCATAGGCGCATTCCTGGAAGTTTTGGATGCCCGTGTGGAATCCATTGAAATTATGGCACCCGCCGCAAAGGGCGGTGCCGTCAGCTCACAGTGAAGGGTAAACAGGGAGGTAATGGAAGATGAAGGGTGGACTGGGAAATATCATGAAGCAGGCGCAGCAGCTCCAGGAGCGTTTGCAAAAGACGCAGGAGGAGCTTGCACAGGTAGAGGTGCAGGGCCATGCGGGCGGTAGTCTGGTGGAAGTCACTATGACCTGCCGACATGACGTACGGCGGGTTCGCATTGATCCCTCTCTGCTTGCCGATGGCGATCAGGAAATGCTCGAGGATCTCTTGGCTGCTGCCATGAACGATGCCGTGCGCAATGCCGAGAAGGTCAGCGCGGAGCGGATGTCGGAAGTGACGGGTGGCATGAATATTCCGGGCATGAGCCTGCCTTTCTAGGCACTTATGGCGGACGTTCCGAGTATGGATGCCTTGGTGGCGCTGCTCCGTCGCCTGCCGGGTATTGGCCCGCGTTCGGCGCAACGGATCAGCTATGAGTTGCTGGTGCGTAAGCGCGATCTCATGCCGCAACTGGCCGCGGCCTTGCAGCAGGCCCATGCCGTGGTCCGTTTTTGTAAGCGCTGCAATAATCTGAGCGAAGCGCCATTGTGTGCCGTCTGTCGTTCTGAACACCGGGACCGTTCCATTTTGTGTGTCGTGGAATCGCCTGCTGATCTGCGCGCTATCGAAGATACGGGTGCCTTCGTCGGCGAGTTCTTTGTGTTGATGGGGCATTTGTCGCCCTTGGACGGCATCGGCCCCGAAGCCCTGCATATTGATCGCTTCAGCGCGCGTTTGGGTGAAGCAGACTTGCGGGAAGTTATTTTTGCGACCAATCCCACCCTGGAAGGGGAGGCCACGGCACAGTTTCTCGCGGGGCTGGTTCCTGGCGGTATCACAATCAGCCGTATTGCACGCGGCGTACCGGTGGGTGGCGAGTTGGAATATGTTGATCGTAGCACCCTCGGGCGTGCGTTGCATGGTCGCCGCTTGCTTGATGACTGAGCACTTACCCATTATTTGTAAAGATAAAAGCAATTAAATTTTGAGAGGAAGCAGCGATCATGACAGCCACAGGAGTCACGCCTCCAGGCGGGAATGTGTTTTTTTTGCTGATGGGCGCCATTCTGGTGTTTGCCATGCACGGCGGATTCGCCTTTCTGGAACTGGGTACGGTACGCCGTCGCAGCCAGGTGAATGCACTGGTCAAAATTCTCAGTGATTTTGGTATATCCACCATCGTTTATTTTTTTGTGGGTTATCACATCGCCTATGGCATCAGCTTTTTCGGTGATGTGAAGACCCTGACTACGGGTAATCACGGTTTTGAGATGGTGCGCTTTTTTTTCCTGCTCACCTTCGCCGCCGCGGTACCGGCTATTATTTCCGGTGGTATCGCCGAGCGGGCGCGGTTTTATCCTCAATTGCTGGCAACGGCCTTTCTGGTGGGGCTGGTTTATCCCTTTTATGAAGGCATCGTCTGGAATAACCATTATGGCATTCAGGCCTGGTTTGCCAGCACTTTCGGCGCGCCTTTTCACGATTTCGCGGGCTCGGTGGTGGTGCACGCCATGGGTGGATGGATGGCGCTGATGGCGGTCTGGCTGCTGGGTTCACGCAAGGGGCGTTACGGGAAAGATGGTGCAGTGCATGCCATGCCGCCGTCCAACATTCCCTTTCTGGCGCTGGGTTCCTGGATTCTGATTATCGGCTGGTTTGGCTTTAACGTGATGAGTGCGCAGCAACTTGCGGCTGTGCAGGGTCTGGTGGCGCTCAATTCGCTTATGGCGCTGGTGGGCGGCATGCTGGCGGCACTGGCGGTAGGGAAGGGCGATCCGGGCTTCGTACACAATGGCGCTCTCGCGGGTCTGGTCGCGATTTGCGCCGGTTCCGATGTGGTGCAACCCATTGGGGCTTTGGCCATTGGCGCTATTGCCGGCATTATTTTTGTCTACCTCTTCACCTTTGTGCAGCATCGCCTGCGTCTGGATGACGTGCTTGGCGTATGGCCGCTCCATGGTGTTTGCGGTGTGTGGGGTGGATTGGCCGTCGGTATTTTCGGACATCAGTTCCTCGGTGGCGCCGGTGGAGTCAGTTTCTGGTCCCAGTTGCTGGGCACCTCGCTGGGCGTGCTGATCGCCCTGGCGGGCAGTGCCATCGTCTACGGCAGCATCAAGTACTTCATCGGGATTCGTCTGGATCCCGAGGCGGAATATGCGGGGGCGGATTTGAGCTTGCACCATGTCAGCGCGTATCCTGAAGAGGATATTGAGAGGGCGTGACCATGAATGAAGCCTTTGTTGCCCTGAACTGGCGGACAGTCCCGGCCTTGCCGGCACGCAGCCCGCAGGCGCACAAAGGGAGCTTCGGGCACGTTTTCGCGGTGGGCGGAGGGCCGGGCATGGGCGGGGCACTGGCGCTGGCCTGTGCCGCCGCCTACCGGGTGGGTGCCGGACTGGTGACGGCCGTCGGGCATCCCTCGGCCATCCCTTATCTGGCGGCACATCTGCCTGAAGCTACCTGGCGGGACTGGCCTGCGAGTTTCGGGGATTTGCCGGATCAAGCTGTCCTGGCCGTTGGCCCGGGCTTGGGTCAGGGTCTGGCCGCCCATGATCTTTTGCTGGAGATCGGTGCGCTGTCCTGTCCCCAGGTCTGGGACGCCGATGCCCTGAACATTCTGGCGCGTTTTGGTCCGGAACTGTTGGCCGCCGATGCAGTTCGTCTGTTTACCCCCCATCCGGGGGAGGCGGCGCGCCTGTTAGGGGTGACGGCCGCCGCCGTCCAGGCCGATCGTGCCGCGGCCATCTGCCGATTGCAGACCCGCTATGGCGGGCATTGGGTGCTCAAGGGCCACCATAGTCTGTTACTGGGTAGTGGCGGTCATTGGCTTTGCCCACTGGGCAATCCCGGTATGGCAACGGGCGGCAGCGGGGATGTCCTCACCGGTATCCTCGCGGGTCTGCTCGCCCAAGATTTGGAAGCAGACAAGGCCTTGTCCCTCGGCGTGTGCCTGCACGCCCGCGCGGGCGACCTCGCTGCCGCGCAGATGGGCGAGGCCAGCCTGCTGGCCGGGGATATCCTGGCGGCAGTGCCCCACGCATTACAGGAGTTGACGCAAAATCATGACGGAAACTGAAGTGTTGCGGGAGTGGGATCGCCGTTATTTCTGGCATCCCTTCACCCAGATGCAGTGTTATGGGGACGATGATCCGTGGATCATTGAGCGTGCCGAAGGCAATTACGTGTACGACACGGAAGGCCATCGCTGTCTGGACGCCATTGCCAGCCTGTGGTGCAATATCCACGGTCATCGTCACCCGCGCTTAGACGCGGCTTTGCTCGCACAGGTGGGCAAGGTCGCGCACAGTACCGTACTCGGAGCGAGCAATCCTCCCGCTATTCGTCTTGCCAAGGCGCTCGTCGACATCACTCCGACCTCTTTGCAGCATTGCTTTTTTTCCGAGGACGGGTCCGAAGCGGTTGAGGTCGCGATCAAAATGGCGGCGCAATACTGGTCTAATCTGGGTCGTCCCGAAAAGCATCTCTTTCTGACCCTGGATAATGCCTATCATGGGGATACCATCGGGGCAGTTTCGGTAGGTGGGTTCCCATTATTCCATGAGGTCTATGGCAATCTCCTGTTCCCAACGCTGCGCCTGCCCAGCCCCTATGTATTGCAATGGGAGCACTGTACCGGAGACTCCGGACGGGCCACGTCCGCATGGCTTGCGGCGCTCGAAACGACCCTCCAGAAACAGGGCGGAGAGATCGCGGCACTGATTCTGGAAGGTGGAGTGCAGGGTGCTGCGGGTATATTGCCTTTTCCTCCTGGCATTCTGGCAGGAGCGCAACGCCTGTGTCGGGCTTATGAGGTTTTGCTCATCATTGACGAAGTGGCGACCGGCTTTGGCCGCAGCGGCAAGCTTTTTTCCTGTGAGTGGGAGTCTGTGGAGCCAGATCTGCTGGCCTTGGGTAAGGGGCTGAGCGGTGGTTACTTGCCGGTGGCCGCGACCCTCACCGCAGAACACGTTTATGCCGCCTTCCTTGCGCCTTTCGGGGAGGCCCGGCAGTTTTACTACGGGCATACCTATACCGCCAATCCTCTGGCCTGTGCAGTTGCGCTGGAGAACCTGGCCCTCTTTGCGGAAGGCGGTGTGCTGGCTGCTTTGCCCGGTAAAATCGCCCAGTTACGGGCTGGGCTGCAGCGTTTTCACGGCCAGTCGTGGGTCGGGGAGGTCCGCCAGTTCGGTTTGATGGCCGCCATCGCTTTGCGCGACCCCAGGACGAATGCGCCCTATCCCTACGGAGATCGCGTCGAATACGCGGTGTGCCGGCGGGCTCGGGAGATGGGCGTTTACAGCCGCCCTCTCGGCGATCTCCTCACCATAGTCCCGCCGCTGTCGGTGACAGCAGCGGAAATAGACACTATCCTCAACGTATTATATGACGCCATGGCGGAAGGACGATCCTGATGAAAACGGCCCAAGATATCATGACCCGGGAGGTTATCACCGTGCTGGCCGACGATCCGGTCGATAAAGTGGGGGATGTGCTCCTCAGTTCCGGGCATCATAGCCTGCCGGTGGTAAATGGTGATGGTCATCTGGTCGGGATGATCGGTGAACGGGATCTGATTGACGCCCACCGCAAGGTGCATCTGCCGACCATGCTCACTATTCTTGATGGTCTGATTCCTCTGGGCGGTATGCATGAATACGAGGAAGAACTGCGCAAAGTCACGGCGGTGACCGCCAGTCAGTTGGCCAGCTCCCACGTCATTACCGCAGCCCCCGATGAGGATACGGACGCGGTCGCCGAAAAACTCTTGCGGAAAGACGTGCATGCGGTGCCGGTGGTCGACAGCCAGGGCCAGCTCTTGGGTATCATCAGCCGTTCGGACATTCTCCAGCATCTGCTGAAGCCCTGAACCGGGTATCTGATGCACTGGGATTTCGCAGATGCTGAAGCCTGCCGGGACTGGGGACGACAGTTTGCCCAGCGCATTCATATCCCTGCGGTTATTTATCTTGAGGGTGACCTGGGGGTCGGTAAAACCACCTTGGCCCAGGCTATCTTAAAGGCGCTGGGCGTTACCCAGAACATTAAAAGCCCGACCTATACCCTGATGGAACAGTATCCGACCCGCATCGGACCCGCTCTGCATCTTGATTTGTATCGTCTGCAAGAGCCGGAAGAGCTGGAATTTATCGGTATCCGCGATTATCTGACAGAACCGGCCCTGTGGCTGGTGGAGTGGCCGGAGCGGGGCGCGGGTTTCCTGCCCCTTGCCGATTTGTCACTCACCCTCCGTATTCTGGACAACGGCAGTCACCGTCTGGAATGGCCGGGGCATCAGCCCCGTGTTCAGGACTGGACCTCTTTCTTAACACCCGCGTCCACCCGGAAAATCTGCCATGGAGAATGAGCTGGCGCCCCGCGTTCATCGTCTGGATAGTACCCTCGCCAACCAGATTGCGGCTGGCGAGGTGGTGGAACGCCCTGCCTCCATCCTGAAAGAACTTCTGGAAAACAGTCTGGATGCCGGAGCGACGCGGATTACCATCCATCTGGAAGGCGGCGGGATGGATCTGCTCAGCGTGGAAGATGACGGCGTTGGCATCCTCCCGGAAGACCTGGCGCTGGCCTTGGAGCGCCACGCGACCAGTAAAGTGGCCACCTGGGAGGATCTGCAGGCGATTCACACCATGGGCTTCCGTGGCGA
>NZ_DAHVHY010000119.1 GCF_027322205.1 Acidithiobacillus sp. | reverse complement strand
TCCAGGCGGGCGCTCAGTTTTTGGAGCTTTCCCTCGGGCTGGCGGCATGGAAGGAATACGGCCCGGATCGCTGGGCGTTGCGCTGCAACCCGTCCAGCGGCAACCTGCATCCCACCGAGGCCTATCTTCTCGCCTTCGGGGTGCAGGGCATCAGTGATGGACTCTACCACTATTTGAGTCGGGATCATTTGTTAGAACAACGCTGGTATCCCGATGCCGGACAGCACGGCTCAGGGGTATATATCGCGCTGACTTCCATAGCGTGGCGCGAAGCGTGGAAATATGGCGAACGGGCACTGCGTTATTGCCAACTGGATATTGGCCATGCGCTGGGTGCCCTGCGCTACGCTGCGGGTACCCTGGGTTGGCACCTTCGCCTGCGCGGGGATGTGGACGACACCCGACTGCGCAGTCTCCTCGGCCTGGATCGTTCCAGCGATTTCGCGCATGCCGAAGGCGAGGATGCGGAGCTGCTGCTGGAAATCCTCCCAGCTGATACAATGTCCTCCGCCATCGGTAGTCCTGCTGCGCTGCCGGGGCAATGGCGGGGTCAGGCCAACTGCCTGGATCCCCACCCCCTGTATCAGTGGCCGGTCATCGCCGAAACGACAACCGCCAGCAGGATGCCGGTACTCACTCCCGACCCGCTTCCGCCTGATCCATGGCCGGCACGCAAAAAATCGGGGCAGACCGCCGCCAGCGCCCTGATCCGCCGTCGGCGCAGCGCCCAGCGCTTCGACCCGAAGACGGTCATGGCGGCTGACGATTTTTTTACGCTCCTGGATGCGTTGCTGCCCCGTTCCGCCCTGCCCTGGGATGTCTGGCCCTTCACCCCACGCATCCATCCGATACTTTTTGTGCATCGCGTTAGTGGCCTGAGTAGTGGCCTCTATGCCCTGCCCCGCACAGCAGAGGGCGGACCGGTGTTACGCATGGCCCTCAATCCCGATTTCTCCTGGGAAGCAGTGGCTACTGCGCCCACCCATCTGCCCCTGCGGCGACTCTATAGCGGGGACGTGCGCAGTATCGCCAGGACCCTGTCCTGTCATCAGGCCATTGCCGCCGATAGCTGCTTTGCCGTGGCCTTTCTGGCGGAGTATGCCGACCCCCTGAAGAGCGGTGCCTGGCATTATCGTTTGCTCTACCAGGAAGCCGGACTGCTGGGCCAGATATTGTATCTGGAAGCCGAATCCCTGGGTCTGAACGGCACCGGCATCGGCTGTTTTTTTGATGATGCCGTGCAGGAAATATTGGGGATCAAGGATAACAGCCTGCAATCCCTCTACCACTTCACCGTGGGTCATGCCCTGACGGATACGCGGATCAGCACCCTCCCGCCCTATGCCCACCGGGAACTGAACACTCACACCGGAGAAAACTCATGAATACCCGCTCCTTTCAGCGTATTGATGTGCATAAGGCCCGCGAACTCCTGCAAAGGCAGGACACCGTGTTACTGGATTGCCGCCATCCCAGCGACTTCCGGGCCGGACATATTGCCGGAGCTTCTCCCCTGGGCGATTACAACGCCGATGACTATGTGCTGAACATGGCCAAACATCGTCCCGTGCTGATCTATTGCTACCATGGCAACGCCAGCCAGATGCGTGCCCAACTCTTTGCCGATTTTGGTTTTGCGGAGGTATATAGTCTGGATGGCGGTTACGAAGCCTGGCGCAAGGTGCATACGCCCGCAAATCCGCAGCTCACCGAGGCGCTGCAATGCTGGCTGACGGCGCAGGAGTTTCCCGCCGCAGACATCCACGCGCGCACCCGCGACGGGGTGACGCCCTTGATGCGCGCCGCCGGCGAGGGCCATCCTGAACGGGTGGCTGAACTACTCGCCGCCGGTGCCGACCCGCACCAGCGCAACAACGATGGCAATCAGGCCCTCTGGTTCGCTTGTGTCAGTGAGAATCTGGACACACTGGACCTGCTGGTCGCGGTTGGCGCCAACCTCAACCACCAGAATGACAACGGCGCCACTTGCCTGATGTATGCCGCATCCGCTGGCAAGACGGCGGTAGTGGAGCGTTTGCTGGCATTCGGTGCAGACCGGAGCCTCCTTTCGCTCGATGATTTCACTGCACTGGATATGGTCGCCAATCTGGAATGTCTGAATTTGCTGCGCGAAACACCGAGGCGGGTAAAAGCCGCCACCTGAACAGGCATCATTATTGCTGCACCGTATAACAGATGCCGTTTTGGCCATAAGCTGACAAAGGAACAATTAATGCCTATCTTCGATTACCATTGTTGCGATTGCGACGCCGACTTTGAATTACTGGTCATGGGCTCAACCATCCCAAACTGCCCGCAATGTGGCAGCCAACACCTGGAAAAGCAGCTTTCGCGGGTGGCCGCACCTGGTCGCAGTGCTGGACTGATTGCGCGTGGTCGTGCGCAAGCGGCGAAAGAGGGGCACTTGAGCAATTTTTCGCACGCCGAGCGCAAATCACGCTGACTCGCGGCAGACATCGTTTCACCCCCACCGACTTTTGGAACAACACCAGCGAGGACTTGTCATGAGTGGCTTTTTCATGGATTGGGATGGCAATTTACGAAGCGTTGAGGACCCGGGAGGCGGTTACGTTTGCGATGTCGACCTGCCGGCACGCTATGTCGCAGTAATGCAGGGCAGCATATTAGCCCATGAAGCGACCCTCTACAAAACCCTCACCGATGTTGAAAAAGCCGGAATCAAAGCGGAAGTGGTTCCCGGCTCTCATCCCTGGGGAAGCAAGAGAGACGGGTTTTAGTTCAGAATTTGCCAATGGCTTTAGCGGGGTCCATTGGGTGCAAAATCACCGGTATCCACTAGCACTTCGTCATTTTCAATCTTCAGCGGAAACTCTCTGAGGGTGCAGGGCTGGCCTTTGATGCACGCGCCCGTTTCACTGCTGAACGCCCAGTCATGGTGTGCACAAGTCAGGGTCTCCCCATCGAAGCGGGCATCGGCCAGTGGTTCATTGGCGTGGGGACACATCCCATGAAAAGCCCGGGGTTCACCCCGGGTGGGCCACACAATCACGAGCAATATCCGGTTAACCACCGCCACTTCATATTTTCCTTGTCGCAGCTCGTTAAAATCACAGGCTTTACCAAACATGGTGAAACTCCTTTTTAATCCAGAAAACACACAATATATTATGCTGATATGGCATCCATGCCATCCGCTGCAGCACTTCGCACCATCATGTAAAGATCAATATCCCGACTCATCCAGCCAATAGTGGCTTTGTGCCAGGCTGCATAATTGGCTTCTTCCCAGATGGCGCACAATAACGCCTCATCCCTGG
>NZ_DAHVHY010000118.1 GCF_027322205.1 Acidithiobacillus sp. | reverse complement strand
GTCCCTTGCGCGCGCGCCCCGAGAACCTGACCAGCCACTGGCAGGATGCACAGGTCCTTGTCCTGAGTTTTTTCCTCCCCGCCGGAGTCTTCGCCACGAGCTGTGTGGAGGGCCTTTTCGGGCAGGAGATGGCCGATGCACAGAGGCTTGACCTTTGTGTTGACTAGGTGCCTTACAATGGACACTATACTCAAGGGTATATGTATGCCCAAAAGCACTATAGGGAGATATAGTTATGGAAACCCCAGTGACCATTGGTCGTTTGGCGCGTGAAGCAGGGCTTGCCGCCGAGACTTTGCGCTACTACGAGCGGATTGGACTCATCCGGCCGGTGCAGCGGACCCAGTCCAACTATCGTCTGTATGACGGCGAAGCGGAAGCTCGTCTGCGTTTTATCCGGCGTGCCCAGAATCTCGGTTTTTCTCTGGCAGAGGTGAAGGATTTGCTGGATATCAGCAGCAGTGCCGAGAATGATATGGGTGAGGTCAAAGCGCTCACCGAGCAAAAACTTGCCGAGATTGATTTCAAGATCGCTGACTTGCAACGGATGCGCACAGCCCTTGCGCAGCAGACTGAGCGCTGTCCCGGTCACGGCTCCGTTGCAAATTGCCCGATTCTGGCCTCTCTGGCCGACGCAGGAGGTGCCATGCCTGTTCGGGGAGCGCTGGGAGCGGCGGGATAGCCAGTCCCCCCTGCAACGTGGATTTTTTGATGAGTCCGATGCCATGCCGGTGTCCTTGAAAAAAGACTCCAAGTAGTTATTTGATAAATCATAGGATTAAACTATGGCCGGGTTGGTTGTTCCTGACGAGTCCAGCCCAGCAGAACACGCAATGCACCGCTGCCCCCTTCTTCAGGGCGAGCCTGAGCAAAGGCCAGCACCTCCTGGTGACGCATCAGCCAGCCACCCACCAGTCTTTTCAGGACGGGAATACGACCAGGGGATCCTAGTCCTTTGCCATGGATGACGCAGACGCACGTCCAGCGCCATTGCCGCGCTTCCCGCAAAAATGCCGCCAGTTCAGTGCGAGCCTCTTCTACGGTACAGCCATGCAGATCGAGCCGATCCTGAATCCGGAACCGTCCCCGGCGCAAGTCCCGTAGCAGGGCCGGAGACAGCCCGGACCGCAAATAAAGCCACTCGTCTCCGGATTCCAATACTTCATCGCCGTTCAGGCTGTGGCCGAGTGCTTCGAGAACGGCCAGCTCATCCTGGTGCCGCTGTAGCGGTAAGGGCGGCGGCGGTGCAGGACGTGGGGGAGGCGGCGGGGCTGGCAGGGGTCGGACATCGGCCACCGCCCGCAGGAAGCAATCTGCTTCTGCTGTATCGGTCACTGGCTCTTGCTTCTCCGGCTGATTTGGCCGCCGCCGCCCCATGTTTCAGTCCTCTTGCTGCTCCAGCCAACGCTCCGCGTCCAGCGCCGCCATGCAACCGCTACCCGCGCTGGTCACTGCCTGGCGATAGACATAGTCCTGTACATCGCCCGCCGCAAACACACCGTCAATGCTGGTGGCTGTTGTCATGCCGTTGCGCCCGCCGCGGGTAATCAGGTAACCCTCTTCGTCCATCTTCAGTTGTCCCTTGAAGATGGCTGTATTGGGCTGATGGCCGATGGCAATGAACACCCCCATCAGCATCAGGTCCTGGGTGCTGCCGTTTTCTACATGCTTAATCCGCAAGCCGGTGACCCCGGAGTCGTCACCCAGTACCTCGTCCACAGAGTGATCCCAGATAATGGTGACGTTCTCCTTGGCCATCAGCTTGTCCTGCAGAATTTTTTCGGCGCGGAACCGGTTACGACGGTGGATGACCGTTACATGCTTAGCGATATTGCTGAGATAGAGGGCTTCTTCCACTGCAGTATTGCCGCCACCGACCACGGCGACCGCCTGCCCGCGATAGAAAAATCCGTCGCAGGTCGCACAGGCGGAAACGCCTTTGCCGCGAAACTTATCTTCGCTGGGCAAACCCAGGTACTTGGCAGATGCACCGGTAGCGAGAATCAGCGCATCGCAGGTATAACAATGCTGGTCTCCGCTGAGGCGAAAGGGTCGTTGGCTCAGGTCTGCGGTATGAATGTGGTCGAACAAAACCTCGGTATCAAAGCGCCGCGCCTGTTTTTCCAGTTCCTGCATGAGTTCCGGACCCATGATGCCGTTTGCAGCACCAGGCCAGTTATCCACGTCCGTGGTTGTCATCAGTTGGCCGCCGGGCTCCATGCCTTGTATCAGTATTGGGCTCAGATTGGCGCGTGCCGCGTAAATAGCCGCCGTATAACCACCGGGGCCGGAGCCCAGGATGAGTAAGCGGCAATGTTTTTCATCGATGACACTTTTCGGATCGCTCATGGGTACCTCGCTGCCAGAATGGAACGGTATCGGACGAGCTGCGCACACGGCGGAACCCGTCCAGACTTATGCGAATTACTGACGGAAAGTTTAACACCGTTCCCGCGCTGTTGTCCCCGCCTCCCGCAGGGGGGGTGATATTGGTACCGCGAAATAAACGCCTGCATCTGAATGCATTAGCAGCTGCTAACAACAGCATTTCTTTGCCTTTCTTCCCCGGCAACTCCTTGACACCCGTGCAGGGGTCGTTTAGCGTGCCGACATGAGCTCTGCTGCCCGTAATGCGTCCCGAGGCTCCCGGCCTGCCCCTGCAAAGCCGGTTCAACTGTCGCGCGCCAAACCATGGCGCCGCGAGGCGCTGCTGCTGGTGCTGATCGCGGTGGCGGCCTTTATGGCGATGTCCCTGCTCAGTTTTCACCCCGCCGATCCTAGCTGGTTTAATAGTGGTAAGGGTGGCCCGGTACACAATTGGGGTGGCGAAACTGGTGCCTATCTTGCTGATTTCTTGGTACAGATTTTTGGCATGATCGCCTGGCTCCTCCCTGTGGCGCTGGGCGCGTGGGTCTGGCAGATGTGGCGGCGCTGGTTTCGTCAGCATCCGGGACGCTGGACGGCCCCTCTGGGGGCTGTCGCCATCGCGCTGGGTCTGAGCAGCTTCCTCGCGCTGACTTGGCCAACGGACTGGTGGCCCGTTGCCGGGGCCGGCGCGGGCGGCATTCTCGGTCAGGAAATCGGTGTCCTTACTCAACCTTTCATTGGTGTGGGTGGTAGTGCGTTGCTATTTCTGGCGCTGTTTGTTCTCGGTGTGTTTCTGCTCACCGGTCTGGGACCACGCGCCATGGCGGCACATATCAGCGCTCTGCATTTCTCCTTGCCGCGACCACACTGGCGCCTGCGCTGGCCTTTGCGACGGCGTGTACCGGCCCAAGCGGTGTCGGTTACGGCGCTTGGACCCGCAGAGCAAAAGCCATCCCCGGCAGCAGCACCGAGCTTCTTCTCCACCAAAAAGCGCGGAGCAGTGTCGGCTCGCGCT
>NZ_DAHVHY010000117.1 GCF_027322205.1 Acidithiobacillus sp. | reverse complement strand
CGAGGGTCGGATAGGTGTAATCGAACTGCCCGATCTTGCGATGCGCGATGCCTTCCACCCGTCCGATGAAGGTAATCTCGCGACCGGAACGATATAACATGGGGTCATAGAAGCCGGGTGCGCAGGCCAGGAAGCGACCGATATGCGCTTCTCCCCGCTCCGGTTCCGGTCGACCATCACGGCGCAGCGGTTCCCCCAGCACCGTAAAGCAGGTCTCGTGCGCTTCAGGGTGGGTTTCAATCAGTTTCCCTCCCCAGCGGACCTGCTTTCCCTGAGCGGTGCCCGATTGCGCGGCGCGCGGGGTGATGTCCGGAAACCGACCGCTCACCGGGGTGATGGTCGCACATCCCCCCAGCAAGGCGGCAGATATGGCTATAGAGAATAAGCGGAGAACATTTCTGAACATGGCTGCTCCTTTCCCGTCTTCCCACGGGCGTATGCTATTCCTACGCAAGGGATCAAGCCAGAACCGGGGCGACATTGGCCGGATCGCTGAAGCTGTCCTTGCCGTTTTCTATATGCCCCGCCAAGCGCCAATGGTGGTCGGGCGTGTCCACGCCGAGGTCATACCAGTGATGACTGCCCTGCAGGTCCCAGACCACGTCCTGAATTTGTCCGGCGGCGAGATCGAAGCCGCGTGCGGCTTGCTGGTAGGCCTTATCGCGGAGCTGTACCGGGAGCGTCTCGGTACCGGTATTGTAGAGGCGCACCCGGATATCCCCGTTGGCTTCACTGTGGGTGGAGACGTGCAGATCCGATGCGCCATGGCCCTGTACTTTGCGCACAAAACCATTCGGCCCGTATATGGTCATGGCCAGCGCCTGCCCTTCCGGCAAAGCGATATCATCACTGAGTTGATCCCCGGCCCCCATGCTGTAACGCTGGGGCAATTCGGCGCTGGCGTCCCAGTAGGCATAGCAGCAGACACCGGTTTGGGAGCGGTTATCGAATGCCAGATGCATACCACCAGCCTGTACCCGCATGACCACATCCAGGTCATAGGGGATGGGTCGCGCCGGACGAACGCCTGTTTCTTGCGGGATAATCCGATTTTCCTGCGTGGCGGGCACTTCCGGCGGCGGCAACGTGGCTTCGCGATAGACCATGTCCCGATAACCGGCGGTCTTGGGCAGGGGCGCCATCCGGTCATTGTGCCGGGAAAAGTCGAAGGCGGAGGTGAGATCTCCGCAAACCGCCCGTCGCCACGGCGAAATGTTGGGTTCGCTGACGCCGAAACGCTGTTCGATAAAGCGGATGACCGAGGTGTGGTCGAAGACTTCCGAGCAGACATAACCGCCCTTGCTCCAAGGGGAGATCGCCATCATCGGAACGCGCGGGCCGAGACCGTAAGGCAACTGATCCGCTGTATAGAGCATATCCTGATCCGGGTTGACCACGTTGTGGATTTCTCCTTCGGTGCTGACCGTGGATTTGCCGGGGCGCACCGGGGTCGGCGGCTGCGGTGGGGGGACGTGATCGAACAAGCCATCATTCTCGTCGTAGTCGAGGAGAAGCACCGTCTTGCCCCAGACTTCCGGGTTGGCGGTCAGCGCATCCAGCACCCGGGCGATGTACATGGCGCCATAGGCGGGTGGATTGGACGGATGCTCGGAGTCTTCGAAAACCGGCACGATCCATGAGACTTGTGGCAGCCGGTTGCGGATGACGTCTTCCTTGAGCTGGATCAGGGTGCGCACCATCATGGCGCGTTGGTAGAGTTCGGAATCCTCAGGGGCGTCCGCAAAACTGCGGAAGTGGGCCAGCGCATTCAGCGTCCGGGGGATAAGGTCAACCTCGCGCAGGCGCTGCTGATACACCTGCCAGGAGATACCCGCGTTTTGCAATCGCTCCGCGTAAGTCGTCCAGGTAAGGGGATTCACCTGGGTATCCCGACACGTTGTATCGTCGATAAGCGGTCCGCCGTGGTGCCCTTGCGGATCAATCATTCCGGTCCAGAGCATGCAGCGGTTGGGACAGGTCGGGCCGGCGAGAGAGCAGAAGTAATGGTCACAGATGGTGAAGGCGTCGGCCAGGGCGTAGTGGAAGGGGATGTCTGCGCGCTGGAAGTAGCCCATGGTCATGTCGGTCTTGTTCAGGGGCCATGCGTCATAGAGGCCACCGGCGATGGCCCCGTGCTGGGAGGCCCAGCTATGGTCGAGATCCCGGAGCAGTTGGGCGGAGGTTTTTTGGGTGTTCAGATGAAAGGGCAGGATGTGGTCTTCGGGATGTTCCATGCGCGGCTGATACCAGACGGGTTTGCCGCCCGGCAAGGTCAACGGAAACCGGTCATTGTAACCCTTCACTCCCCGAAGATGGCCGAAATAGTGATCAAAGGAGCGGTTTTCCTGCATGAAGACGACGATGTGTTCGACATCCTGCAGACTGCCGGTGTGGCCGATAGCCGGCAGTGTCGTGGCTTTGGCCAGTGTGCTGCTCAAAAAAGCCGATGCGGCGGCACCGAAGCCTAATGTTTTGAGAAAATCGCGGCGTTCCATAGATATGGTCTCCTTTTTGGATCTCAGGACGTCTGCCCGCGTTTTCTCCGGGCGGACTCCAGACGGTGGATGGCGACGGCTGCGGGGGCGTAGTGCCACTTCAAGGCGCGGTGCAACCATTGCAGAGCTTTGGTGCGGTCTCTGGGGACGCCATGCCCGTAGGCGTAGCTCAGTCCCATGTCATAAGCGGCAGCCCCGTTGGGCTCTGTGTTCAGGGATCGGAGGATGCGCTGACTGTGCTGCAAATAATATTGATATTTCGCGGCATTTTTGGGGACCACGCGACCTTTATCATAGGTCTTGGCCAACCAGTAATTGCTGTTCACCAGTTGCGGCACCGCCATGCCCATGCGGAACCAGTAAGCGGCCTGGGCCGGGCTGCGAGTCACGCCATCGCCATTGAGATAGGCGTTGGCCACCTGGCGCTGGGCAGACCGATCTCCCGCTTTCGCCGACCACAAGTACCAGTGAAAAGCCCTTGTCTGACTTTTCGGTACACCGAGTCCCGCAGCGTAGAGATTGCCCAAGGCAAAACCCGCCCAGGCGTCGTCGTATTGCGTTGCAGTCTGTTCCAACCGGGGTACCGCCTGCCGGTAAGCCTTAGCATTGAGTAGACCGACAATACGGATGTCCGCAGCATGCATGGCTTTGGCGTGGGCCAGATACCGTCCCGCATCCGCACCCGCTGAACCGGGATGGGCTTCATTGCTGAACGCAATGGGCGCGGGGGACACCATCGTTGCGGCACCCGCACCCATCGGCAGACAGAGCCCGAGCAGTGCTCCAGCTAGCCATGTATTTTCCATATTATTCCATCTCCCCCGCCTGATAGGCGGCAATGGGTGCTTGCTGCTTTTGGGCATAGGCCTGGAGATAAGCCATGACCTGCGCGTAGGACGTGACCCCTTTGCTGGCG
>NZ_DAHVHY010000116.1:1644-3448 GCF_027322205.1 Acidithiobacillus sp. | reverse complement strand
GGCGCCAGCCAGGGCAGCCATAACTTGGGACCGGGCCAGCCGGGCGGAAATTGCAGCCAGCCCATCCCGATGCTGGCGACAGCGAGGATGGCAAGGGGAATTTTCATGCTCCAGCCCATCTGATAGGATTTCCCCGGCTTGGTCGGCCCCTCGAAGACCAGCAAGTAGAGGCGGAAGGCATAGGTCGCGGTAAGTACCGCGCCGAGCAGCGCCAGTACCCAGAGCAGCTTGCCGCCGGGCACCATAAAAGCCGTGGCAATGATGGCGTCCTTACTATAAAACGAGGCGGAGACCACCGGCACAGCCGCCAGGGCAAAAATACCGGCCAGAAACACCCAGCGCAGGAAAGGTTGCTGCGCCTTGAGGCCACCCATGTGGCGGATGTCGTGGTCCTCACTGTAGACGCTGATGACCACCCCCGCACTCATGAAAAGCAGGGCCTTGAAGCAGGCATGCACCAGCAGGTGAAAGAGCCCGAGCGAGGGGGCGCCGATGCCGACGCCGAGAAACATATACCCCAACTGGCTGATGGTGGAATAAGCCAGCACCCGCTTGATATCCACTTGGGCGACAGCGCAACTGGCCGCATAAAAGGCCGTGAATGCACCACTGAGGCCAATGACCCAGAGCATGCCCGGCACCGCGACAAAAATCGGGTACAGGCGAATGCAGAGATATACTCCGGCGGTCACCATGGTCGCCGCATGGATCAGGGCGGAGACGGTACTGGGTCCGGCCATGGAATCGGGCAACCAGATATGCAGGGGGAACTGCGCCGACTTGGCGATGGCGCCGATGAGGATCAGGGCACCGGCAATGGTCAGCACCAGCACGTCCGGGTGCGTCGCCACGGCAACGAAGAGCTGCTGATCATTGAGGGTATGGTATTCCGCGAAGAGCATGAAGATGGCCAGCGCCAGCGCCGTATCACCGATCCGGGTCACGACGAAGGCCTTGCGCCCCGCCCAGGCGTTCTCCTGCTTGCGGTACCAATGGGCCACCAGCGCGTAAGAGCAGAGGCCGACGGTTTCCCAGCCCAGGTAGAGCAAAAGCAGGTTGTCGGCCATGGTCAGCACCAGCATTCCGCCGACAAAAAGATTCAGGTAAAAATAGTAGCGCCGCTCACCATAGTCTCCCGCCAGAAATTGCTGCGAAAATAGATGAATGAGAAAGCCGACGAAGGACGCAATGCTGATCATGATCAGGGTGACCTGATCCACCTGGAACGCGATATCCGCGTGGAACCGGCCTACGGCCATCCAGGTCCAGACGAGATCATGGAGATGGGGATCGCGACCGTGGGTGATCCAGAGGGCAAGCACCACCAACGCTGCCAAAAAGGGCATGGTCGCGGCCATGCGGCCCATGCTGCGCGGCGCAAACCGCTCTCCGAAAATGGCATTGAGGAGCGCCCCCAGCAGCGGGAAACCGGGTATTAACCAAAGCCATTCACTCATCGGCTTCTTCCCGCAGGTGGCGCAGAGCATCGACGGTATCACCGCCCAGCTCCTGTTTCACCCGCAAAAGCAGGGCCAGGGTCAGGGCCAGCGCGGCACCACTCAGGGCCATGATGAAGACCACCAGTACCTGTCCGGTGGACGAGTGCCAGCGCGCCCCGCCCACCAGCGCGATGACCATGGCGGCATTAAAGAGCAGCTCCATGCCGAGCAACAGAAAGATCAGATTCCGCCGCAGCAGGATCAGCGCGATGCCCGCGAGAAAGAGCAGCGCCGCGATGACCAGAGCCAGTTCAAGCGTCATGGTCTTCCCTCCGCTGGATGGCAAGGACCGCGCCGATCACCGC
>NZ_DAHVHY010000116.1:0-1636 GCF_027322205.1 Acidithiobacillus sp. | reverse complement strand
AGTTCAAGCGTCATGGTCTTCCCTCCGCTGGATGGCAAGGACCGCGCCGATCACCGCAAAGAGTAGCAGGGCCACCGCTTCCGTCAGCCACAAATAGGGTCCGAAGAGCGCGCGGCCGATCATCGCCGGGCCAATCTCCCGAATCACCGCCAGGAACAGCGGACGACGGGTAAAGAGGATGATCAGGACTGCCGCCAGCAGCACCACCAGCATGCCCGGCCACCAGAAACCCGGCCGCCAGCGTGCCTCCGGCTCCGGCTGGACAGGGGTGCGCAGGAGCATAATGGCAAAGAGAAAGAGCACCAGAATGGCACCGACATAGAGCATCACTTCCAGCGCCGCGACGAAGGGCGCACCCAGCACCAGAAAAAGAATGCTGAGGGCGAGCAGGCTGATCCCCAGGTTGACCGCGCCATGCATAGGGTCGCGCACCACCAGCAGGGCGGCGCTGGTCATCAGCACGATAAGGGCGAGCAGGAGCACCAGCAGCACGATCATGGCAGGTTGCTCCGACCATTCACCGGAGGTGATTCGTTGCTGCCCTGCCCCTTGTCCTTGTCGTGCAAAGCCACACCGGCGTGACGGTAAAAATTGTAGTGGGGATGCTTACCAGTGCCGTCGATGAGCAGGGCTTCTTTCTCGTAGATGAAGTCCTGATGGTGCTCCGTGCTGAAGGCGAACTCGTCAAGGAGCTGGATGGCCAGGGTCGGACAGGCCTCTTCACAGAAGCCGCAGTAGATGCAGCGCGAGAAATTGATGCGGAAGCTGACCGGATAGCGGCGCTCGTCCTCGCGCTCCCCGGCCTGCAGTTCGATACAGCGGGTGGGGCAGACCGCCGAGCAGAGCTGGCAGGCCACACAGCGCTCATCGCCATCGGGATCGCGGGTCAGCGCCGGACGACCGCGCCAGCGCGGTGGCAGCTTCAGCGCCTCTTCGGGGTAGCTGATCGTGGACGCGCCGCGACCGATCTGCCGCAAGGTGGTCCAGAGCCCCAGACCCAGTTGGACAAAAAAACTGCGGTAGGCGCTCATCCCAGCCGCCACAGGGCCGCAGCAGAGGCGGTGCACAAAAGGTTGAACAGGGAGAGCGGCAGCAGCACCTTCCAGCCCAGAAGCATCAGTTGATCGTAGCGCGGGCGCGGCAGGCTGGCGCGTAACCAGAAGAAGCCAAAAATCACCGCGAACGTCTTGATCAGCATCCAGATCCAGCCCGGCAGCCATGGGCCATGCCAGCCTCCCAGATAGAGCGCGGCGGTCAGTACAGCGATCAGGGTGAGGCCGAGATACTCCCCCAGAAAAAAATAACCGAAGCGCATGCCACCATATTCGGTATTGAAGCCAGCAACCAGTTCACTCTCCGCCTCCGGCAGGTCGAAGGGCAGGCGATGGGTTTCCGCCACCCCGGCAATGAGGAAGATCACGAAACCGAGGGGTTGCAGAACGATATAGGGCATCCACTGGGCCTGGACGATGCCGTTCAGGGAGAGGCTGCCACTGAGCAGCACCACCGCCAGCAGGGCCAACCCCAGCGGCAGCTCATAGCTCACCAGTTGGGCGACGGCGCGCACGGCGCCCAGTAGCGCGAACTTACTGCCCGAGGCCCAGCCGCCGAGGAAGACCCCGTAGGCGTTGAGGGA
>NZ_DAHVHY010000115.1 GCF_027322205.1 Acidithiobacillus sp. | reverse complement strand
GGTGCCGGATTGGCCTGAATGAAGACCGCGGGCAACTGCTGGAACTGCGGCAGGAAGGTGGGTGCCGGTCGCGACTGCAGGGAAACAAAGGTGGACAGTGGCACCTGCGCGCCGGATGGCGTCTTGATGGTGTAGGCCTTCAGGAAATCCGGATTGGCGCGCAGCGCGGGCGGCACCTGGGGCACGACGCGGTAGCTGAGGCCATCCATGTCGAAATAATTGACATAGTTGCCGCCCAGCAGGGTTTCCAGATTCTGCCCGATATCCGCCATGCTCAGGCCGAAGGAGGCGGCCATCTGCCGGTTGATATGAATTTCCTGGATCTGATTATTGTACTTCAGATTTTTGCAGACGAAGGAGAACAGACCGCTGGCCCTGGCCTCCCGCACCAGCTTGCCGGAGACCGCATCCAGTTGATGATAGCCGCCACCGGTACTGGTGATCACAAACTGCACCGGCAGCCCCACCGCCGCTCCCGGCAAGGGCGGCAGGCCGAAGGCGGAAAGCTTCATGCCCGGCACCTGCTCGGCCAGTTTCTGCACCTTCTCCTTGACCTGCTGAGTGGTGACATCGCCACGCTCGGGTTTGAGCACCACCCCCGCCATCACCTCGTTGTTGAGCAGCATGCCGCCGATACCCACGCCATTGACGGCGAAGCTGTGACTACGGCTAGCGATTTTATTGAAAACCGTCTTGGTCAGGTAACTATCGTAGGCATTCATGTACTCCAGGGTCGCTGTCGGCTGGGCGACGCCGTTGACATAGACGATGCCCTGATTGGCGGGCGGGGCGAGCTCGCTCTGACTGATGGAGAAGAGGAAATAAATGCCGACGGTGAGGATCAGCGCCAGCGTCACCGTCGCCGGCCAGACCCGCAGGCTCTGAAACAAGGTGCGACCATACAGCGCCTTGAGTCGTCCGAAAACGTGGTCCACCAGATGTGCCATCCGGCCGGCGTGCCCCGCCTTCAGAACCCGCGAGGCGAGCATGGGGGCGAGGGTCAGGGCGGCCACCATGGACAGTACCACCGTGGCGACAACGGTAAAGGCAAATTCGCTGAACAAATGCCCCACCAGACCGCCAATAAAAGCCATGGGCGCAAATACCGCCACCAGCGTCGTCGCCATGACCAGGATGGGGCTGGCCAGTTCACGGGCGCTGGTCAGGGCGGCGTGCAGCGGCGTGGCGCCGTTTTCGATATGTCGATGGACGTTCTCCACAACAATAATGGCGTCATCCACCACCAGCCCGATGGCCAGCACCATGGCCAGCAGGGTGAGCAGATTGAGGGTGTAACCGAGGGCATGGAGGATGGTGATCGCCCCCACCATCGCCACCGGAATCGCCAGGACCGGCACGATCAGCGCCCGCCACGAGCCCATGAAGAAGTAGATCACCAGGATGACCACCAGCAGCGCGAGGGCGATATTGACTTCCACTTCCTGCAGGGAGCTTTTGACGAATTGCGCGCCATTGTAAATGGTGTAGCCCTTCATGCCCGGCGGCATGGTCGAGTCCAACTGGGTCATGACTTTTTGAATACCCTGAGACACTTTCAGGGCGTTACTGCCGGGGGCCTGCTGGATGCCGATATTGACCGCGGGCTGACCGTCCACCATGACGGATGAGTCATAGGTCTGGGCACCCAGGGAGACTTTGGCCACCTGCCCCAGACGGATCGGCACCCCATGCACCGTCGCCACCACCAGATTGCGGAACTCGGCGGCACTGTGCAGGGCGGTGTTGGCACTCAGGGAAACCGCGTAATACTGGCTACGCAGACGGCCGACGGCGGCGACAAAGTCATTCTGCTTCAGCGCGCTGCTGACCTGTGCCGGGGTGATACCCAGCACCGCCATTTCCTGCGGGTTGAGCCAGACGCGCATGGCATAGGTATTACCATTGGGACCGGTGCCCGGCGGCAGGATGGAAGTCAGACCGACCCCCGGCACCGACTGGATGGCGGGTTGCACCACGCGGGTGAGGTAATCGGTGATCTGCTGCTGGTTGAAGCCCTTGCCGTGGAAGCTAAGCAGCATGAGGTAAGCACCGGAACCCGACATTTCCTGCACAACGGGTTGCATCACCCCCTGAGGGAGCTGATTGAGGACGGTGTTCACCTTGCTCTGTACCTGGGACAAGGCCGCGCTGGGATCTTCGCCCATCCGCATATAGAGGGTGAGGATGGAAATGCCATCTTCACTTACCGCCGTCATGTAGTTGATGCCGGGCGCTTGCCCGACGGCTTTTTCCAGCGGTGCCGTAATAAAAGCGTTGACGGTCTTCGGGGTCGCCCCGAAGTAATGGGTGGTCACTGTGATCATGGAGCTGTTGGTGGGCGGATACTCGGTGATGGGCATCAGGCCGAGGGAGCGCAGCCCGAAGAAAAACAGCACCAGGCTCAGGGAAATGGCGAGGATGGGGCGGCGGATAAAGGGTTCGGTGAAATGCATGGGGATCCTCAGAGATGCACGGCGTTATTGATGCGCACATGGTCGCCGCTGTGCAGCTTGACCTGTCCCGCGGTGACCACCAGATCCCCGGCCTTCAGGCCGGAGCGGATAACCACTTCGTTGCCACGCTGCATACCCGTCGTCACCGGCTGCTCTTTGGCGATGAGGGTCTTATCCGGGCCACCGGGGGTCAGCACGTAGACAAAGTCCCCGTAGGTGTTAAAGCTCACCGCCACCACGGGAATCATCAGGTGCGCCGTGGGAGCTTCTTTTTGCAGGACGACGCGGACGAACATGCCGGGCTTCAGGCCCTGTGCTGCATCAAGGCGTGCGCGGACGCTGACCGCGCGGTTTTGCGCATCGACATGACTGGCGACAGCCTGCACTTTGGCGTGGTAATGGCGCAGGGTGTCGCCGTTATGCACATCAATCCGCACCGGCGCGCCAACCTGTACCGCCTGCACATCCCGCTGGGGTACGGTGAAGTCGGCATAGAGTTGCTGCAGGTTTTCGATGTGCACCACCGGCATACCGGCGTGGATATATTCACCCGGATTAACGGTGCGCAAGCCCAGTACCCCGGCGAAGGGCGCACGGATCTGCGTATCCGCCAGCGATTCCTGCAAGGCAGTCACCTGAGCCTGCGCCGCACTCGCACCATAGCGGGCCTTATCCAATGCGGCGGTGGAGATGCCGTGGATGGCGAAGACCTTCTCGGCGCGCTGATAGTCCACCTGGGCGAGAGCAGCCTGGGCCTGCGCGGCCTGTAACTGGCCGGGCAGAGCGCCAGGGTCCAGGGACAGGAGCAGTTGTCCTTTCTGTACCGTGGCACCGGAGTGGAAACCGATACGCTGCGCCACGCCGCCGGTCTGCGGGCTGAGCACCGCTCCCTGTTGCGGCACGATTTCGCCCACGGCAGTCAGCTCGCCCGCCATCGACTGGATCTGCACGCGGGTGGCGGAAACGGTGACCGCCGGGTTGGCCGCAGCCGCCAGGCGGGCCTGCAACCGGTCCTGACGCCATTGGTACCTGCCAT
>NZ_DAHVHY010000114.1 GCF_027322205.1 Acidithiobacillus sp. | reverse complement strand
GAGGGGCCAGCCATTATCCAGTATCTTGCTGACCGCGTGCCGGAAAAGCAGCTCGCCCCACCCATGGGCACGATAGAGCGCTACCGGCTCATGCAATGGCTCAATTTTATTTCTACGGAACTGCACAAGGGTTTTTCTCCATTATTCAATCCACAGGCGCCTGAGGAATGGAAGGCGGTGACCACGGCCCAACTTGCGCGGCGCCTGGGCTCTGTCAGCCTGCAGCTAGAGGGCAAGGATTGGCTGTTGGGCAACGACTTCACGGTGGCCGATGCCTATCTCTTTACAGTGTTGGGCTGGGGCCGGTATGTGGGCATTGAATTGGAGAGGTGGCCGGTACTCAAGGCGTATCAGGACCGGGTATTTATGCGGCCGGCAGTACAATCGACTCTGAAGGCGGAAGGGCTTCTCCAGGATTCCTGACATCTGATGGTATCGGCGTATGAATTCTCCCCGCGGGTGGGCATAATGCCGCTTCCGGCGGGTGCAACGATGAGATGAAGGGATATAAGCCAAATTTTCTGCTCCCATACAGCGAGGAGCGACCCCTCATGAGCGGCGAATCAAGCAACGTGCAGATGGAGCGATCGTTGCTCATGGGGCAGCACAACATCGCCGACAGTTTGCCCTTGTCGTCGATCACGAAGATGGAACGTACCGCCGAGGCGTCGTTGGCACCAGGGTGAATTATCTCTTTCAGGCGTATATTCTAAGCATCTTGCTAAAGCATGATGCCTGGAGCGGTACTCTGCCGGGTGATATTGGAGAAGTTCATGGAAACGGTATCGGAGCTGGGTTTCTGGCAGCGTATGGCGACCACTCAAGGGCTGATCATTCTTTTTTTTACCTCTGCGGGCTGTCATTCCTGTCGGATCTGGCGCAAGTTGCTGGCGGATTACGAGGCTACCCGCGGTGGCCTGCAAGTCTGGGAGGTCGACGCAGGGATCGATATGGGGATCACTCAGGAGTTGAATGTCTATCATCTGCCCGCACTTTTTCTTTTCCGGGATGGCTATTACCAGCGCCCCATTCAGGTGGAAGCGCGGGCGCATGCATTAGATCGGTGGCTGACAGCGATGGCTGACCAGCCACCGGAAGAGATGCCGTGACCGTGACGGTCTGGGACGGTGCGGGTTGGCACCGTCAGGCGCAGCGCGCGCCGTCGCCCTACCATGACGAACGTCCGGTGAACACGGTGGTGGACCTGCTGGTGGTGCATGCCATCAGCCTCCCGCCTGAGAGCTTTGGTAGCGGTGACGTGCAGCGTTTTTTCATGGGGACTTTGGACTTCAATAGCTATCCGTACTATGGCGCTTTGCGCGACTTGCATGTCTCCGCACACTTTTTTATCGAACGGGATGGTACCTTGTGGCAGCATGTCGGCGTATTTCAGCGCGCCTGGCATGCCGGGGCATCTGCGTGGCAGGGCCGCCTAGCCTGTAACGATTATAGTGTTGGCATCGAGTTGGAGGGCAGTGAAAGTACTACGTTCATGCCGGTCCAGTATCAGCGTCTGGCGATATTGGCGAAAGACTTGCAGGGCCTATTCCCGGGCATGAACCCTGAACGCATGGTGGGACACTCGGACATTGCCCCCGGCCGTAAACGGGATCCCGGTCCCGGTTTTTCCTGGTCTTATCTGGCAGAGGTGAGTAAAAATGGCAGAAATGCAGCAAGCACCAGAGCGTGATTGCGGCGCGGGGCAAGGTGCGCAAATTTGCTCTTGTGTTCCCGGTGCCGGAATTGTTGGGACCGCAAGGCCGCTATGAGCTTTTGATGCCAATCGCCCCCGCAGACTCTGTACCTGGCTCCTGAACCTGTTCGTCGCGGCCGTAGAACTTTACGCCGCGGATGATTTTGCTGCGGCCCTGACTGACCCGGTGCTGATTGCTGTCGCGCAGGGAATAAACACAGCCGCAGTATTCCTGCTGGTAAAACTGCTCGCGCTTGGCGATGTCGATCATCCGTGCGCTGCCGCCACTCTTGCGCCAGTTGTAGCCCCAGTACTGTAATCCTGCATGGCGCGCCGCAGCTCGTTTTCCACAGCCGTTGATCTGGTCCATATCTTTCCAGCGGGAAATACCGAGGGTGCTGGAAAAGACGCTGAAGCCATGTTCAACAGCGTACAGGGCAGAGCGCTCAAGGCGCATATCGAAGCAGGCGGTGCAGCGCTCCCCGCGCTCCGGTTCCCACTCCAGCCCCTTCACCCGGGCAAACCAGTTGTCCTTGTCGTAGTCGAGGTCGACGAAGGGCACCTCCAGTTGCTTAGCGTAACGGATATTTTCTTCCTTACGCAGTTCATATTCGGCCTGGGGATGGATGTTTGGGTTGTAGAAGAGTACGGTAAAACTGACGTTTGCCGCGCGGATATCATCCATGACGGGTCCGGCACAGGGCGCACAGCAGGAATGCAGCAGGATATGCTGGCTGCCATCGGGTGTCTGTAGCGGGGCGGCGGGCTTTTTGGGCATGAGGCAGTTCCCTGATGGATGATTGACTGGATAGCGCAAGGATAGCGCCTTGCACTGATTTTGCCAAAAGAGGAGGACAAAAAATGGAGAGTGATTTGCGCAAAGGGCGTTGCCGGCCTTGTGAAGGCGGGGCGGCAGGGTTGTCGGCGGAGGCCATTCAAGCGGGATTACAGGATTTGTCCGGCTGGCAGCTTGATGGCAGTGCGCTGTGCAGGGATTGTCATTTCAAAAACTTTTACGAAACCATGGCCTTTGTGAATGCGGTGGCCTGGATTGCCGATCGGGAAGATCACCATCCTGATATGGAGGTAGGCTATGGACGCTGTGTGGTGCGCTATAGCACTCATGCCGTAGATGGGCTGACGGATAATGATTTTATCTGTGCCCGGCAGATAAATGCGCTGTTGGCTTGACGCTGTTTGGGAGCAGCATATTCAGGCACCGCTCCCCATTACCCCGCGAAGCGGGGCGCCGTCTTAAGCCTGATGGACTGGGCGCAGGAGAGGGCGCATGCCTTCCCGAATCTGGCGCTGGATGAAGGCAGCGCGGCCAGGCTCGCGCTTGTCTAGTTCAGCGGCACACTGGGAATCCGTCAACGCAGCGGCGCTGAGCATGACTTCCAACTCACAGGTATCTACTTTGGGATCGGTGAGCGCAGTTGGTGCGACATTCATCTGATCGCCAACCTGCCAGAACATCCGCGCATTCCACAGGCGCAGGCGCACATTGGGGTTCTGAAAGAGTTCTACACAACGGGTATTGAGGGCCTTGGGGTCCACTGTCATCCTCCTGTTTAAACGGGAAAAGCCATCGCCTGTGTTGGCGAGCTTGTTTAAGCATACTCGAAAAATGTGCCAGAAGGGGAGGTTTTTGTGGATTGAAGTATTCCATGCCCGGATAGATTCCGTGCGAAATAAAAAACCCCGCACCAGGCGGGGTCATTTCGCACATCAAATTAAATCAGGCGGAAACATTCTTCATGTTGATGTTTTGATTGGTGGCGAGTTCGGGGTTGTAGAGGTATTCCACATTGCCTTGCTCCACCTGCTTGAGATATTCCTGGAAGTCGGCCTTGGCCTTGTCCCAACTGATGCCCATCTTTTCGACCAGATCTTCACAGGGCGA
>NZ_DAHVHY010000113.1 GCF_027322205.1 Acidithiobacillus sp. | reverse complement strand
GGCCGCGATGGTCTCATCCATCCGTTCCAGCGGCCGGTCGATAACCTGTAAGGTATTGTTGACGGGTGCCTGCCGCTCGACCTCGCGGCAAGTTCGATCCATGGCCGCAACGGCCTCCACGGGGAATGCGCCGCTCGCCGTTTCTGCAGACAACATCACGGCATCGGTGCCGTCGAGCACGGCATTGGCGACGTCGGAAACCTCGGCGCGGGTCGGAATCGGCTGATGGATCATGGACTCCATCATCTGTGTCGCCGTAATCGTCAGGCGGTTGTACTTTTGCGCCAGGGCGATAATCCGCTTCTGCACGGGGGGCACCGCAGCATCGCCGATTTCAACGCCCAGATCGCCGCGCGCCACCATGATGACTTCGGAGACCGCGAGAATTTCTTCAATAGCCTCTACCGCCTCGGCTCGCTCGATTTTGGCGACCATCGCCCCATGTCCGCCCGCTTCCCGGAAGAGACGGCGGGCTTCCTCCATATCGGCGGCGCTGCGCGGAAACGAGACCGCCAGATAGTCGGCCTCCAGGCGCGCCGCCGTGATGATATCGGCCCGATCCTTATCGGTCAGCGCCGGCGCGGTCAGACCGCCCCCTGCCCGATTGATGCCCTTACTGTTGGAGAGTTCGCCACCCTGCACGACGCGGGTGTGGATTTCAGTGCCCTGCACCTTCTCGACCCAGAGGACAATCATGCCATCATTGAGCAGCAGGGTCGCGCCCCGGTCCACATCCCCGACCAGTTGCGGATAGGTCACACCCACCCGCGTCTGATCGCCGAGGGCGCAAGTGGTGTCGAGGATAAAGGGTTCGCCCGCCGTGAGGTGGATTTTGCCTTCGGCAAACTTGCCGACACGAATTTTGGGTCCCTGCAAATCGGCTAACACACCGATGGCACGGCCATGGGCGCGCGCCCTTTCCCGCACCATTTCGGCACGCTGGACATGCTCTTCTGCCGTGCCGTGAGAGAAATTAAGGCGAACGACATCGACGCCGGCCTCGATCAGGCGATCGATGACCTGCACATCAGAACTGGCAGGACCCAGGGTTGCGACGATTTTCGTCCGGCGTATCACGTGTTTTTTCCTTTCGCACGTTCTTCCAGCATGGCTACGGCGGGCAGGGTCTTGCCTTCGAGGAATTCCAGGAAGGCACCGCCACCCGTACTGATATAGGAGACCTTGTCTTTAATGTTGAATTTGTTAATCGCCGCAATGGTGTCACCACCCCCGGCAATGGAGAAGGCGCTGCTTTCTGCTACCGCCTGGGCAATGGCTTTCGTGCCACCGGCAAAGGCGTCAAACTCAAACACACCGACCGGACCATTCCAGACGATGGTGCCCGCTTTGCGCAGAATATCGCCCAGGACTTTGGCGGTATCGGGACCGATGTCGAGCACCATATCATCGGCAGCGATCTCGTCAACGGAGCAGGTTCGCGCCGGGGCGGTTGCTGAAAACTCCTTGGCGACGACCACATCAGAGGGCAGTGGGACGTCGCCCCCCTTGGCTTTGGCGTCGGCAATGATGGCTTTAGCGTCGGGTACCAGATCCGCTTCACACAGCGACTTGCCCACGGAATGACCGGCGGCGAGGATGAAGGTGTTGGCGATGCCGCCGCCGACCACCAGTTGATCCACCTTGTCCGCCAGGGACTTGAGGATGGTCAGTTTGGTGGAGACCTTGGAACCGGCGACGATGGCAACCAAAGGGCGCTTAGGATGCTGCAGGGCCTTGCCCAGCGCCTCCAGTTCGTTGACCAGCAGCGGGCCGGCGCAGGCGATGGGGGCAAACCTGCCGACACCGTGGGTGCTGGCCTGGGCACGATGGGCCGTACCAAAAGCATCCATCACATAGATATCGCAGAGCGCGGCCATTTTCTTGGACAGCGCTTCGTCATCCTGGCCTTCGCCCGCATTGAAGCGGACGTTTTCCAGCACAACCACATCCCCGTCCCGCAACTGGGCGAGGCTATCCTTGCCGCCATCCAGCCAATCCCGCACCAAAGGTACATCGCGGCCCAGCAACTGGCCGAGATGGGCGGCGATGGGCGCCAGACTGGCTTTTTCGTCAAAGATGCCTTCCTTGGGACGCCCCAGGTGGGACATCAGCATTACCCGCGCACCGCCGTCCAGCGCGGTGCGAATGGTGGGCAGGCTGGCGCGGATGCGGGTGTCATCGGTGATGGCCCCCGCATCATTCATGGGGACATTGAGATCCTCACGAATCAGCACGCGCTTGCCCTTTAAGGGCAAGTCGGTCATGTGCAGCAAAACATTCATGGCGGGTCCTCCTCTCAGCGGGCCTGACCCATCATGGCAAGGGCGGTATCCACCATGCGGTTGGAGAAGCCCCACTCGTTGTCATACCAGGAGCAAACCTTGACCAGCTTGCCCTTGACCTTGGTCAGGGAAGACTCGTAGGTGGAGGAGTGCGGATTATGGTTGAAGTCGATGGAGACCAGGGGCTTGTCGTTGTAGCCGTAGACCCCCTTGAGCACGCCTTGACTGGCCGCCCTCATCGCCGCATGGATTTCGTCGACGGAGACTTCCTTGTTGACGATACAGGTGAGGTCAACGAGGGAGACGTTCTGCGTGGGCACGCGGATGGCGAAGCCATCCAGCTTGCCGGCCAGTTCCGGCAGGACCAGGCCGATGGCCTTGGCGGCACCGGTGCTGGTGGGGATCATGCTCATACCGGCAGCGCGGGCGCGGCGCAGGTCTTCGTGATAGACGTCGATAATGCGCTGGTCATTGGTCATGGAGTGGATGGTGTTCATGGTGCCACCCTCGATGCCGGCGAGATCATTGAGGGTCTTGGCCAGCGGCGCCAGACAGTTGGTGGTGCAGGAGCCGTTGGAAACGATGTGGTGCTTGGCCGGGTCGAGCAACTGATGGTTGACGCCATACACCACCGTCAGATCCACAGCGTCCTTGGCCGGAGCAGAGATCAAGACCTTCTTGGCGCC
The DNA here is from genome assembly GCF_027322205.1 of Acidithiobacillus sp. Lineage (GTDB taxonomy): Bacteria > Pseudomonadota > Gammaproteobacteria > Acidithiobacillales > Acidithiobacillaceae > Acidithiobacillus. The sequence goes on along the minus strand of NZ_DAHVHY010000113.1, from coordinate 731 downwards.
GCCTTTGAGGTGCAGGGCGGCCTTTTCGCGGGAGGCGAAAAAGCCAGTGCACTCCAACACGACATCAACACCCAGATCGCCCCAGGGCAGCTTGGAAGGATCACGTTCCGCGAGTACCTTGACACGGTCGTCACCTACCAGCATATCACCGCCGTCCACGCTTACCGGTAAGAAGAAGCGGCCATGTACCGAATCGTACTGTGTCAGATGGGCGTTCGTCTCGGGGCTCCCGAGATCGTTGACCGCGACGATCTGGACCTTGTCGGTCCGGTTCGCTTCGTATACCGCCCGTAGGATATTTCGTCCGATACGCCCGTAGCCGTTGATACCAATACGCAATGCCATAATGTGAACTCCTCAACGTTTTAGAATAAAAATATTTACAGTGCCTGGAAACGCGCGACGACGTTATCCACGGTGAAGCCGAATTTCTCGAATAGAATCGGCGCCGGGGCCGAGGCACCAAAGTGGTCTATGCCGATGACCGCGCCGTGCAGGCCCACATACTTGTACCAGAGCCCCGTGGTGCCCGCTTCGATAGCGACGCGCTTGGTGATGTGGCTGGGCAGGACACTCTCCTGATATGCCGCATCCTGGGCCGCGAAGATGTCCATGCAGGGCATGGAAACCACGCGCACCGGATGTCCCTGCTCCGCCAGCTTGGCCTGTGTTGCCAGTGCCAGCTCCACTTCGGAGCCAGTGGCGATGAGGATACCCTTGGCTTTGCCGCC
>NZ_DAHVHY010000112.1 GCF_027322205.1 Acidithiobacillus sp. | reverse complement strand
GACCTGTATCATGACCTGCACATCACCCCCTGGGAAGCAGTGCTGGGTGCCAGCGTTGAGGTTCCCACTCTGGAAGGCAGTGTCCGGATGAAAATCCCGGCGGGCAGCAGCAGCGGCCAAAAACTGCGTCTCTCCCAAAAAGGACTGCCAGGAACCGGCAGCAAACCAGCGGGTGATCTTTACGCTATTATTCAAATAGTCGTCCCCAAAAATATCAGCGATGAAGAAAAAGCTTTGTGGACCCAGTTAGGAGAAATATCCAGCTATCATCCCCGCCGTTAGAGAGGAGAGTGCACGATGGTCTCAACACCCATTCAGGTTATTGAAGCGGAACTGCTGGAGGAGGGGGCTTTCTGCTTTGATTTGTCGCGCTTCTGCACCTTGCTGCATTGTGCCGAAGGCGAAGCCGTGCAACTGGTCCACTATGGCGTCATTCATCCCGAAGGCAGCGGTCCCCAGCACTGGCGCTTCCGCAGCCTGGATCTTTATCGGGCCAGGCTGAGCCGCCGTCTCGCCCGTGATCTGGAAATTGATCTGGCCGGAGCCGCCCTGGCGGTGGATTTACTGGAACGCTTGCGGCATTAGTGGCTCTTGCAGGGCTGAAAGCATGTCTCTCAACGAATCCTTGGACTGGCATATTCATAGGTGCAATACCCCTTTGGGGGAAATGCTCCTGGTAACTGATCCGCAAGGCACTTTGCGGGCGTTGGATTACTGGGAAGACAGCCAGCACAGTATCCTTGCAGATCTCGGTCGATTGTACGGCACGGACCGGATCACGCTGACCAGCGGACCCCTGCCCACGTTGATACGTCATAGTCTGGAGGCTTACTGGGCGGGAGATTTGCAGGCACTGACGGTCATTCCTACAAAATCTGCCGGAACGCCCTTTCAACAGGCAGCCTGGGCATGGTTACGCACCATTCCCGCCGGAGAAACCCGCAGCTACAAGGAACAGGCTCAGGGCATGAACCTTCCTGCGGCTGTTCGCGCGGTAGGACACGCCAACAGCAAGAATCCCATTGGTATTGTCGTACCCTGCCACCGGGTCATTGGCAGCAATGGCACCCTGACTGGCTATGCGGGCGGCATAGATCGCAAACGCTGGTTATTGCAACATGAAGGCGCCCTATCCTGATTCGCACCATTCATTTGGAGATTGAATATGAACGACACACTCAACGTGTTAAAGCAACATCGATCCATACGGCGCTTTAGCGGGCAACCCGTTGAACAAACCCTGGTTCAGGATATCGTACGCTGTGGTCAACATGCTGCAAGTTCCAGTCATATCCAGGCCTGTACGGTCATTCAGATAAGCGATCCGCATTTGCGGGATAAAATCGCACATCTGGCTGGCGACCAGGAATATATCCGCAGTGCTGGCGCTTTCCTGGTATTTTGCGCAGATTTACATCGTGCAGCCCGTATTGGCAGCCGGGAAAATCAAACATTTGTGGCGGGCATGACCGAGCACTTCATTATTGCCACCGTTGATGTCAGCTTGTTCGCCCAAAATTGTGTAACAGCGGCTGAATCAATGGGATTGGGCACTTGCTACATTGGCGCCGTACGCAACCATCCGCAGGAAATCAGTGATCTGCTGCATTTGCCTGAACAGGTTTACCCTGTTTTTGGACTCTGCATCGGTTATCCCGACCAGAATCCTGATCTGAAACCGCGACTGCCCCTGTCCGTAGTGCTCAAGGAAAATAGTTACGATGAAACCCGTGATGAAGCGGAAATCAGCCAGTACGATCAGCAGATGGCCGAGTACTATCGCAATCGCAATGCTTCGCAAAAAAACAGTCGCTGGACCCAGGAAATTGCTGCTCTGGTAGGCCGGGAAGCACGGCCCCACATGCGCGGCTTTTTGGAACGGCGCGGCATGAATACCCGTTAAAAAAACTTTGCTGCCTGGCCTTGCGAAAGGCTCTCATTTTATGTCTTGATGATGAGGTGCGCTGTGCTGTCCGCTGCTTCCTTGCGTCAGACTTTGCGGAGTATTTATGCTCTATCCGTCAGGCTGCCAGTCAGGCTGATTCCCCCATCTCTTTGAACCAGTTACTCCATCCTAACGTCCATTGCGACTCGCGCCACCCCGGAGAATGAAAGAGAATGGGAGGGGGTGGCGGCGGATTGAGATCGCGCGAAATTTTGGTGACTTGATCCCGTTTCTAACGTGACCCGCCGGGCCGACTCGTACCCCGGATTGCCTCCATGAGAGCGCACATTAAGAGGACCGCCTGTGGCTTGCTGCAGGCAGGTTGATTCGGCATCGGCATCCGTCGCCTCCCACGTTTTCAGTATAGATGGAGAGGAAAGCCAATGGAACTGAAACCCATTTTTCAACGTGTGATCGGCCTGGATATTCATCAGGCACAAGTCACGGCCTGTGCCATCATAGGCAACCCGGATGGCACTGTGGAGGTAGAGCGCCGTCAGTTTGGCAGCTTCAAGAAAGACCGCCGGGCCTTGGCGGATTGGTGTGCGACCTGGCAGCCGGATGCAGTGGTCATGGAGAGTACCGGGATTTACTGGAAAAGTCCCTATGCGGCTTTGGAGCAGGTCGGCATTCGTGCCCAGGTCGTCAATGCCCGTCACGTCAAACAGGTGCCCGGGCGCAAAACCGATGTTGGCGATGCGGAATGGCTGGCCATGCTGGCGCGCGCGGGCTTGTTACGCGGTTCCTTTGTCCCGCCGGCGCCACTGCGGGAATTACGCTTGATTGCCCGCCAACGCCAGAAGTTGGTCGGCATGCTGGCCTCCGAAAAGAACCGGCTACACAAGGTGCTGACCGACGGGGGGATCCGCCTGGGCGTGGTGGTCAGCGACATTCATGGTCAATCGGCACGCGCCATGATCAAGGCGCTGATTCAGGGCGCCACGCCCCAGGAGGTACTGTCCCTGGCGAGCCATCGCCTCAAGGCCAGCCGGGAGGAGATTCTGGATGCGTTGCAGGGCGATTTGAGTGCCTGCCATCGTTTTGTTCTGGACGAAGTGATGCACCATATCGAAGCCCTGGAAGCGCAGATCGCGCGCTTCGATACCCGCTTGCTGGACGGTTTGGCCCCGCAACAGCATGCACTGGCGTTGCTGCAGACCTTGCCGGGAGTGGATACTATAGGTGCTGCCTTATTGCTGGTGGAAATCGGGGACGATATGAAGGCCTTCGGGAGTGCCGATCGCCTGGCGTCGTGGGCCGGTCTGTGCCCGGGCAACAACGAATCGGCCGGTAAGCGCAAAAGTGGTCGCACCCGGAAAGGGAATCCTTACGTGCGCCGCGTCTTGTGCGAATGCGCCCATGCCGCCAGTCGCACCCAATGCGCTCTGCCCACCAAATTCCAGAACCTGGTCGTGCGCCGAGGTCATAAACGATCCATTATCGCCTTGGCCCACAAAATGCTGCGCATCATCTACTTCATGCTCTCTCGCGGCACATATTACCGGGACGCCGCCACCGATTATGAAGCCTTGAGCGTACAACGTAATGCCGCACGCTGGATTAAAAAGCTGATCAAGTTCGGATTCCTGCCCGATCCGGCATAACCGCTTTCAGATCCCGTCAAATGGTCCTCACAGGCCAGGGACTTCTGTGCCCGTAATCCCATCTCTTTCACAGTAACCTGCATAATCACAGTAGATGCTTGAGCGAGCCAGTACTCCACATCCTTTCTTTCCGTCAGTGAAAGCGGGGGCTGAGTAGAAGATTACTTACCTGATTATCAAAGAGAAAATATTCATAATTTTAGGCTT
>NZ_DAHVHY010000111.1 GCF_027322205.1 Acidithiobacillus sp. | reverse complement strand
GGCGGTGAAACCCGCCGCCAAAGCCGCCCCGGCCCCCATGACCATGGTGCAGAAAATCCAGAAAATATCCGCCGTGATTGATGAAATGCGCCCACAATTCCAAATGGATGGCGGCAATATCGAACTGGTCGATGTGGATGGTGATACGGTCATGGTGGCCATGAGCGGCTCGTGCATGAACTGCCAGTCTTCCGGGATCACCATTTCCGGCATCCAGGAACGCCTGATGCTGACTCTGGGCCGTCCGGTACGGGTAGTTCCGGCCAGCATGCCGCAAGCCGTGGGGGTGTAGCCATGAGCAGCGCCTACATGGACAACAATGCCACCACCCGGGTAGATCCCCGGGTGCTGGAGACCATTCTTCCCTACTTCAGCGAGTATTACGGCAACCCCTCCTCCATGCACAGCTTCGGCGGCGATGTGGGCAAACGTCTGGAAGAAGCGCGCGCCTCCGTACAGGCCCTGCTGGGGGTAGAACACGACTCGGAAATCATTTTTACCTCCTGCGGTACGGAGTCCGATAACACCGCCATCCTCTCGGCCCTGGCCATACAACCCAGCCGCCGGGAAATCATCACCAGCGTGGTGGAACACCCAGCCATTCTGTCTCTCTGTGATCATCTCGAACGTCATGAAGGCTACAAAGTCCACTACATTCCCGTGGACAGACTTGGGCGCATCTCCATGGAGGCGTATGCCGCAGCGCTCAGCGAGCAGGTGGCCGTCGTCTCCATGATGTATGCCAACAATGAGACGGGAACGATCTTCCCCGTCGAAACCATGGCACGGATGGCCAAGGAGAAAGGTGCACTCTTTCATACGGACGCCGTGCAGGCGGTGGGCAAAATTGCCCTGAACATGCAGGAATCGGCCATCGACATGCTCTCCCTCTCCGGCCATAAGCTGCATGCCCCAAAAGGCGTCGGTGCGCTCTATGTGCGCCGGGGCACCCGCTACCGACCCATGCTGCGGGGTGGTCACCAGGAACGCGGACGCCGGGCCGGAACAGAAAACACCACGGGCATTATCGCCCTGGGGCTGGCGGCAGACATGGCCCTGGAGCATATGGAGTATGAAAATACCGTGGTGCGCGCTTTAAGGGATCGTCTGGAGGCCGGGATACTGGCGCAGGTGCCCTATGCTTTCGCCAATGGCGATCCGGAACACCGCCTGCCCAACACCTCCAGCATCTCTTTTGAATACATCGAGGGCGAGGCCATTCTTATGCTCCTGAGCCGGGTCGGCATCGCCGCCTCCTCGGGTTCCGCCTGTACCTCCGGGTCGCTGGAGCCGTCCCATGTGCTGCGCGCCATGGACATTCCCTATACGGCGGCGCACGGCACCATCCGTTTCTCCCTGTCCCGGGAGACCACGGAAGCAGAAGTGGACTGGGTGATTGCGCAGACACCGCCCATCATCGAGCAATTGCGGCGTCTGTCCCCCTACTGGGGTGCCAATGGCCCCATTCTCACTGACAACGCTTTTGCACCCGTATATGCATGAAATCAGCCCGATCTCCAAAAGCTTCTCGGTAATCCACGACACCACCCTGCGCGATGGCGAACAGACCGCAGGGGTGGCTTTCCGCCCCGAGGAAAAACTGGCTATCGCCGAGAGTCTGGCCAACGCCGGGATTCCGGAGTTGGAGATCGGCATCCCCGCCATGGGGAGCGAAGAGGAGGAAACCATCCGGGGCATTGCCCAGATGGGCCTCCCCGCCCGCCTGGTGGTCTGGTGCCGGATGCACGATACGGATCTCGCTGCGGCAAAGCGTTGTGCTGTGGATATGGTCAACGCCTCGGTGCCGGTTTCAGATATCCAGATTCGCAGCAAGCTGGGCAAAGATCGTCAGTGGGTCTTGCAGCAGGTGGAGCGCCGGGTGAAGCAGGTGCTGGACAGCGGCATGGACGTGGCGGTGGGCGGCGAAGATGCCTCCCGGACGCCGCTGGACTTTATCCTGCGGGTCATGGAGGTCGCACAACGAGCGGGGGCGCGCCGCTTTCGCTATGCCGACACCCTGGGCATTCTGGAACCCTTTAATACCGCCCATATCATGCGGCGCTTAAGGGCGGCCACGGACATGGAAATTGAAATCCATGCCCACAACGATCTGGGTCTGGCCACTGCCAATTCCATCGCTGCCCTGCGTTTTGGCGCCACCCATGTGAACACGACGGTGAATGGTCTGGGCGAGCGCGCCGGTAACGCCGCGCTGGAGGAAGTCGTGATGTGTCTGCATCATTTGCACGGTTTCGAGACCGGCATTGAAGTGCGCCAGTTCAAGGCGATTTCGCAATTGGTGGCGCTGGCTTCCGCGCGACCGGTGCCCGCCGGAAAAAGCATCGTCGGCGATGCCATTTTCAGCCACGAGTCGGGTATTCACGTCGATGGACTGATCAAAAACCCCCGCAATTACCAGAGCTTCGACCCGGAGGAACTGGGGCGCCAGCATAACATGGTGCTGGGCAAGCATTCCGGCACCAAGGCCATCATGCGCGCCTACGCTGAACTGGGCAGTGCCATTACCGAATTACAAGCACAAAGCATCCTCAAACAGATTCGCGTCTATGTGCTTCAGCATAAGGCACCACCGCCCGTAGAGGACCTGCATCGCTTTCTTCTGGAGAGCGTGGAGTCCCTGCACGCTCATTCCTGAATGGAGGACACGCCCGTGGCTGCTACCCTGCTTGACAAAGAACAACCCCGCAAGTCCGGTCTGTGGCGCAACCTGCGCGACGATATTCACTGTGTTTTCGAACGCGATCCGGCTGCTCGCAGTACGTTGGAAATCCTCACTACTTACCCTGGGGTACACGCGTTGCTGGCACATCGCCTCGCTCATCGCTGGTGGCGGGGCGGTTGGCGGTATCCGGCGCGTGTGCTCAGCGCGATGGCGCGCTTCTCGACCGGCATCGATATCCATCCGGGGGCACAGATCGGGCGCCGATTCTTCATTGATCACGGCATGGGCGTGGTGATTGGCGAAACGGCTGAGATTGGTGATGATTGCACCCTGTACCATGGGGTGACGCTGGGGGGCACGAGCTGGAATCCGGGCAAGCGTCACCCGACATTACAGGATCGGGTCATGGTGGGTGCGGGTGCGAAGATCCTCGGGCCCGTCACTATCGGTCATGACAGTCAGGTGGGTGCCAATGCGGTGGTCATTAACGATGTGGCGCCGGGTATGACGGTCGTGGGCATCCCTGGCCGCGTTGTGCTGCCTGCGGAACGCCGCCGCATCAACGCCCACGGTATTGATCTGGATCACCATCTCATGCCGGACCCGGTGGGCAAGGCCATTCAGTGCCTGATGGAGCGGATTTCCCAACTGGAATTGCAGGCCCAGTCCAACGGGCGTGCTGCGCAACTGACGGAAAAAGACTGCAATAACTGTCCGGATTCCGATCCCAACCTGTGTGGGCCAAACAGCAGCCCAGCAGCTTTAGCTCCCCTCCCCTCTGACGAATTCCAAGGATGACACCATGAGTGATCTACGTAAAACACTGGCGAGTTTGTCCTCCGCTGAGGATTTCCTGAAGTTTCTGAACATCGACTATGATGAGACGGTGGTCCATATTAATCGTCTCCATATCCTCAAACGTTTTCATGACTACCTGAAAAGAGAGGGGAATACGGACGCTCTGGATGATCAGGCGCTGCAAGCGCTTTATGTGAAATTACTCAGCCAGTCGTATCAGGATTTTGTGGTATCTGACGCAGTCTCCGAAAAGGTGTTCAAAGTCTTTCACCAGGCCATGGG
>NZ_DAHVHY010000110.1 GCF_027322205.1 Acidithiobacillus sp. | reverse complement strand
CGCCGCCGCAGCTCGGGCAGTGTCCGTCTTCCCGATGGCGGGTGAGGAAGGTCTTGGGTAGCAGGTTGGTCTTCGCCTGACAGCGCACGGCCCGATCCAGCACCTTGGGTATCTGTTCGAGGAAATGTTCCCGCTCTTCTTCGCTGAGACTGGTCGCGGCGCGGTCCGGCCGCAGGCGGGCCTGAAAAAGGATTTCATCCGCCCAGATACCGCCGATGCCCGGCGCGAAGGTATCATCCAGCAGGATGTTACGCAGAGCGCTGCGGCGACGGCTCAGGGCTTCGCGCAACACACCAAGACCTTCCCCGTGCACCATCAGCGGATCAGGGCCGAGCTTGGTCAGGAAGTCCACATCGCTGTTTTCATCCAGCAGACGCAGGCGGTTACCCAACTGGGTCCCCTGAAAACGCAGGCGCTGCTGGCCGTTAATCTGAATCTCTAACGCCGCACGAGGCTCTTCGCCCTCTTCCGCGGTAGTAGGGCCGCGTTCCAGTTCACCGCTCAGTTCGCCGCCCAATTGCATGGCAAGGATGCCTTTGCGATCCAGTTCCAGAAAAAGGTATTGACCGTAGCGATGCAGATCAGTGATGGCTCTACCCTTGAGTGCAGCGTCTTCAATCCCAGCCCCATCTGTCAGCGTTTCACCTTTGGCGTTGCGTACCTGCATAACACCAACCCGTTTGTGCAGGATGTTGCGCCGCAGCTTCTGTTTAAGTAGTTCTAATTCTGGCAACTCGGCCATGTTTTTCTCCGGAACAATGGGTTTGAGACCCGTGATATGCCGCCTAGTCTAACCTGTGGGCACTGGCGCGCCAATGGCGGCGAAGTTCCGAGTGCTAAGCCTGCCCCGGTTCCAGGGAGTATCTAGAGTGGCTCTTGCTCTTCACAATCAGTGAATTATTATCTAGGATTGTGCGCCCGTCGCTGGCACGCATGGGTGGCGATTATGAAGCGGACTGATTAAACAGGTGCCACAAACATGAACAAAATAAAATTTTTGCCTATTACCGCCTTGCTGGCAGCTCTCATCATGGGTATTCAAACCGTACATGCCGATGATGCTATCCAAAATCCCTGTGCCGGACCATCCGCATTGCTCGCCTTACTGGATCGACCAACCGTGTCTGACAGTGCTTGCGTGGTGCAATACGGTCAAGCCGTACTGGAAGCGGGTTACCAACATGCCAACCTTACGGGGACCGGAGGCGGCACTGCCAATAATTTTCCCGAGGCGGAATTGCGCTTCGGCCTACCGGGCAACAACGAATTCGTCCTGCTGCCACCCAACGACAACGTCCAACGCACTCCCTCAGACAGTACATATTTCCAGGGATTCTCCGCTACCACGGTCGGCATCAAGCACGAGTTGGGCTACACCAAACACTGGTTGGGAGCCGTGGAAAGTTTGTTTACTCTGCCCTCCGGAAGCCCGGCGTTTGGCAACCGGGGGCTAGGGGTCGCCTTTAACGGTATCGTCGCCTATGCCCCCAGTGACGACACCGGCATATCCTTGCAGTTGGGCGTCACATCCCAGACCAATCCCGCACTCGCCGGAGGTGGTCGCTTCACCAGCATCAATCCGGATATCACCTTCACCTGGTTGCCATTGTGGAATCTGCAGTTCTACGGCGAGGTCTACGGACAGAGCCGCACGGGGCCAGGCCTGGGGTCTGGTTTTGACGCGGACGGCGGTGTGCAATACCTGCTGACCACCTACTGTGAGGTGGACCTTGAAGAAGGCGTGCGCCTGAGCGGAAACCTGGGTGGATTTACCCACTACTTCGGGGCAGGGATGGGTTTCCTGTTCTGAAATACGTAACGGGTGCGTGGTGGATAACCCTCTTTGAGGGCTGTACGTAGAGAATCCGGCTTTCCAGGTCCATCTGGTCTACCTGTATAGCGCGGGCATCACCTCCCCCACGCGGAACGATCGGGCAAACTCGCTCTGTGCCAGTCCGGTTTGCTCCGCGCAGTTCCGCTGATATCCCGGACCCAGCCGTAAACCATTGCGCCACCCCGGTGCCTATGGCAACCTTTGTGCCACATTTGTATCCGGCTGAAGATAAATTCATGGACACTCCCGCCTATTCCCCCCAAGAACTCGAAGCCGCCGTGCAGCAGCGCTGGCATGATCAGCAAGCCTTTAAGGCCGCCGCCAGGCCATCGGGCGAAAAGTTCTACGCCCTGGCCATGTTCCCCTACCCCTCCGGGCAATTGCACATGGGGCATGTGCGCAACTACAGCATTGCCGACGCCATCGCCCGCTATCAGCGCATGCTGGGCAAGGAAGTCATGCAGCCCATGGGTTGGGATGCCTTCGGCCTGCCTGCGGAGAATGCGGCCCTCAAGCACGGTTTGGCACCGGCGCAGTGGACCATGGGCAACATCGCCCATATGCGTGGGCAGTTGCAACGACTGGGCCTGTCTTATGACTGGTCACGGGAGTTCGCCACCTGCACGCCGGACTACTATCGCTGGGAGCAGTGGCTGTTCGTGAAGCTCTGGGAGAAGGGGCTGGTCTATCAGAAGCTGAGCACCGTCAACTGGGACCCGGTTGACCAGACCGTCCTCGCCAACGAGCAGGTGGTGGACGGCTGTGGCTGGCGCTCCGGCGCACCGGTCGAGCGCAAGGAGATCGTGCAGTACTTCCTGCGTATCACCGCCTACGCCGAAGAACTGCTGAGCGGCCTTGATGCCCTGAGCGAGGGCTGGCCGGAGCAGGTGCTGACCATGCAACGCAACTGGATCGGTCGCTCGGAAGGCGCAGAGATTCATTTCCCGCTGGCCGCTGGCGACGGTGTCATCAAGGTCTTCACCACCCGCCCCGACACCCTGATGGGGGCGACCTATCTGGCGGTGGCCCCGGAACATCCTCTGGCCGTTCAGGCGGCGGAAAACAGCGCTGAACTCGCGGCCTTCCTCGAACGCTGCCGCCATGGGTCCGTTTCCGAAGCCAGCATCGAAACCCAGGAGAAGGAGGGACATCCCCTCGGCCTGAACGTGCGGCATCCGCTTACCGGCGTGGAGCTACCCGTCTGGACCGCCAATTTCGTGCTCATGGGTTATGGCGAAGGCGCGGTGATGAGTGTGCCCGCCCATGATCAGCGGGACTTTGCGTTCGCGCGCAAATATGGTCTGCCCATTCGCGCGGTGATTCAGGCTGAGGGTGTTGCCACCGACGGCGAAGCCATGACGGAGGCCTGCACCGGCAGCGGCACCTTATTCAACTCCGGGGCTTTCGATGGCCTGGCCAGTGAAGTGGCCAAAGGCCGCATCACCGCGGCAGTAGCCGCCAGGGGATTGGGGCAGAAGACCGTCAACTTCCGTTTGCGCGACTGGGGTATCTCCCGCCAGCGTTACTGGGGCACGCCCATCCCCATGATCCACTGCCCCCACTGTGGCGTCGTGCCGGTGCCGGAGCGGGATCTGCCGGTGATCCTGCCGACCCACTACCAGCTTAAAGACCCGCGTTCGCCGCTGCTGGACGACCCCGAGTTCACCCGGGTGGCCTGCCCGCAATGCGGCGCCGCAGCCCGGCGGGAAACCGACACCATGGACACCTTCGTGGAGAGCTCCTGGTATTACGCCCGTTTCGCCTGCCCCGATGCCGAGCAGATGCTCGACCAGCGCGCCGCCGACTGGCTGCCGGTAGATCAGTATGTGGGTGGTGTGGAGCACGCGGTGCTGCATCTGCTCTATGCCCGCTTCTTCAACCGCCTGCTCCGCGATGTCGGCCTGCTGCCCGCCGACGGCGCCCACGATGAGCCCTTCCGCCATCT
>NZ_DAHVHY010000010.1 GCF_027322205.1 Acidithiobacillus sp. | reverse complement strand
CCTGCGGATATCGGCATGCGCATAATCTACGGTGGCGCTTCCCATCAGGAAGTGCGGCGACGGATAGGTATCGAATTTTGCGGGTTTCATAGATTTCCTGTCATTTCTGCGTGGATTCGCGCAACACACGGATATCTGCCATATCCACCAGATTCCATTCCCCACTCGCCTCCGCGCGATTCTTCAATGCCTGGTTCATCGCATTAAAACCCGCTAAGGGATTCCACTGAGGATAGGCGGAGAAATCCATGAGGATCGACCACACACGCTCCGGTGATGCTGCGATGTCGATCTCTGTGACGATCTGATGCATGGCTATCCTTCGTCGTTATGAAAAAAATCCCTCTATATTCGCCACGACGCCTTAAAGCAGGTTCATCCCGCCATCCACAAGAATCACCTCTCCCGTCAGATAGGTCGATTCGGTCAGCATCATGGCCACATCCGCGACATCGCCAGGCCGCGCACTCCGGCGCATGGGGGCTTCACGTATCCACTGCTCACGAATGGCTGCCCAATCTTCGGTCAGCGGCGTATCCACCAGCCCCGGTGCGATAGCGTTCACCCGGATATCGGGTCCCAGGGTTTTGGCGAGCAGGCGCGTGACTTGAATCAATGCGGCCTTGCTGGCGGCGTAAGGTATGGAAGCCCCCTTGGGTCGTACGCCGGCATGGGAGCTGATATTTAACACCGATGCCGGGTGTTCGGCCGTCGACGCCGCCCGCAGATAAGTCTCGCTCAGCGCAATGAATTGCCAGGGCGCCACCACATGGAGTTCGTAGAGACGGTGCCAGAGATTGAGTGTGGCGGCCAATAGATCATCATGCGGAATAACGCTGGACTCACCCGCGTTATTGACCAGCACGTCGAGCCGATCGTAGTGCGCGTACACCTGGTTGATCAGATCCCGGCGCTCACTATCCTCCAGCAAGTCTGCCTGAAAATAGCGGGCACCCGTCAGTGTTGCTGCCGCTTGCAGACCCGCAGTGGAGGAAGCGCGGGAATGCAGGGCCACCCGATATCCCGCCTGCGTCAAACGCTGCGCGATAGCCAGACCAATACCGGAAGTGGCGCCGGTGACGAGCGCGACGCGAGGATGATCGGTCATCGTATGCCTTTATTTCAAATCGTGATTTCAAGCCGGAAAACAGCTTCTAAACGGTCTTTATGATGACTGCGGATACCGCCCAAGCAGTATGCCTCACCCGCCACAGCATCTCAATGGGATAGGCCATCGGATTCATCTACCATATGTGACTCCTCATTCCATCTCGGAATTTGGGTTATGGAACCTGTTCAAAGTTGACAGGATTCCAACCCTTTAACGGGCCGGGATCAAGACATAAGGGGTGATTGATCCGGTGAAAAGGCGCACTTCGGTTAATCCACAGCAGGCTGCGCGGTGACCGTGGCACTCATGCCCGCATACCGCAGCACCACCACCAGCGCCGCTACATAGAGAATCGCCAGGACATACCACATGCCCCGATACCCCCAGATTTCCACAATCATGCCGAACACGGGCATCCAAAGCGCGATTGACAGACCGGTTACGGCGCTCATGATACCCATAGCCCGTCCTTTCTGATGATGACCGACAAGACTCGCTGCCCATTGAAAGGGTAATGCGTTATAGCCAACTATTCCGATCCCAAGAATAAAAGAAAAGCAGAGTATGCCCCACACTACAGGATGATCGGGAAAACAGCCAAAAATTATCATTGTCAGTGCGCCAATCATTAAAATGGCGGCAAAAACGTACTTCAGCGATAAAATACCGTCGACCAAAAACCCCGCTACAATCCGGGCTAAAAATCCGCCGGCCAGGAACAGTCCAAACAGGACACCACCGATCCAAGCCGCGTGAATAGCGAGCGTGTGCAGATAAAAGAGGCCAAAAACCAGGACAGAAAACTGTCCGGCCCCCAGAAGGAAGGCGACCAAGCCAACAGGCCACAATATCCGCAAGGAAGCATGGAAGGTAGCCTCCTTTGAGAGGTTCACTGAAGAGGTTGAAGGTGCTCGCCGTACCGCAATCAGTAAAAGCAGCGTCATCCCACAAATCAATACACCCATTCCGCCCAGAACAGGGAACAATCCCGCAACGATCAGTAACGGAAACACGGTGCCCGCTACGATGCCGCCCAAGGGAATGACACTCTGGCGAATCCCCAATAGTTTCCCTACTTGATGGGCCGGATAGTCGTGTGTGATGGCATAAAGTCCCAGGATCGAAAAAACCGGTAACACCAACCCCAATATCAGCATGGACCCTAGCAGAACGGGGTAGCCAACGATCCACTTCTTCGCGAAACCCAATAACAGTAATGCCGATAATAAGCCAATCCAGGGAAGATGGCGGCCATTGATCCGATCAAGACTCGCCCCCAGGGCCAAACCACCCAGAACGCTTCCGAATGCCTTAACGGAGATCAACGTGCTGACTTGCAACGCGTCTAAATGGTAGGCTGCCGCAAATGCGGGCGCCAGTATCGCCATACCTTGAAGATAAAATGCCGCAAGGAACTGAACAATCAACAGTGCTGCTAGAGATAGCCATTGTGGGGGGGTCAGGTTTAATGGCAAGGTTATTTCCTATTTCTCATACACGCCCACCAGACAGCCTTTCGCTAAGACATGCCCCGTCATGGCCTTTATCATTTCTTTACGCTTGGGTGGCCCAGGAAATCTTGGCAGGAGCTTATCCAAAGCAAACACCTGGAAGTAATAGTGGTGCGGACCATGCCCTGCAATTGGACGCGGCCCAATGTAGGCGGGCTTTCCCAAGGTATTTCTACCTACGCTCAGGCCGTGCCGCGGCCCATTTTCCATGGTGACAGGCATCGTTGGAATATCGCCTTCCTGCAGACCAGTACGGGCTGTCACGTCTGCGATATGGATATCGTATGCGATGCCATGTACGAATGGCATGGGTAACGGCACGTCAGAGTCTTCGATAATGACCACAATACTCTTTGCCTCAACGGGCAGGTTATGCCATTCCAGGGGCGGGGATATGTTTTCTCCAAAATGGGTGTATTTCTCTGGAAGCCAACCATTTTCTTGAAAAGCCACGCTGGAAATAGCCAGGGAGTCCGGCACATTATTCAGGCAGTCATTATTTAGTACCAACCGCTTTGTCCCCGCGCGAATATGCCGCAAAAGCTTTCCAATCATGGTTGCATTCTCTCAACACCTAGTGTACTTGCCAAGTCTACTGATGTGTGGCGCTAACATCACATCGTTATAAACCACCCAACAGTAGCTGATACTACAACATCCTTTTAATCAGTCACCTCTATGGGGATGGGTACTGATAACCGTCCACGCGCCTGCAGTCAGGTTAGAGTGATAGGCACACTTGCTAGTATCGTACTATTGTAGGGTCTGCTTGCCCTATGAACAAGGACAGCAACTGACGATGGCGCGATCCGAAAAGCGCCGTGGATAGGATAATGCTTGGTGCTGATGCGAAGAAAGCGGGGAGTAATGCGCCAAGGAGTGTCACGAAGCAACTGGCGGCTAGTATTGCTGCCGGATTCCACGTATCAAGCGCCCGACGCCATATAAAAGGCGACACGGCGACGCCACTTCCAAGCACGAACCAAGCCGCTGTGCCGAACTTCCAGGACAAGCCTTGAGCCTGTATCCAGGCGTGGCATACGTTCAGTCATCCTGGAAATCGCTGTCACTCGGCGGGACGAGTTTCATCCTGGGTATTCTGGCCTTGCAGTTACCGTATATCTGCTTCGCTGTGACTCTGACATAGCGCTGTGCGAGGGGCCAGATGTCGATATATTTTGTCCCGTTCTCAAGAATCTCCGCATGCCCGTTTAAGCGTACACGTGTTATGGTCTGAAAATCGATAAACAGCATACCCACGTGGGGATTGACAAGGATATTGCCAAAGGAGTTGAACAAATTGTTGCCTCGATAATCTGGAAATATCACGGTGTTGGCATCAAGCACACGCAGTAGAGGTAACTGCTTTCCCGATGCATTAAACTCGCAACCCCGGTAACTGCAATCACACTCGCCCTGAGCGTTTGACGTGGCAAGAAAGAAGAAGGGCAATCCTTCGATGTATCTGGCCAGACCGGCAGAAATGGTTTCATGGAACATGGCATTGAGATTATGCACATTCCAGAAACCCTCCACACCGAAGCGGCTTTGGGCTTCACGTTCGCCTGCATGGAGTAGTTCATCCATAGCCCGATACCAAGGCAGTATCTTTTCTGATCCATCAGTTTTCATGATTATTTTTTCCTTTTTGTCGAATCGGATTGCTCTAAATGAGGCCATCCATAGTGCTGAAGCACTGCTCGGCGTCCATTTGGCCTCGCAGCGTGGCCTCAGATGATTCAGCCCGTAACCATGCTTCCGCCGCTTCACTGGCCAGTGCATGCTCCGTCTCCGTCCAACTGGACGAATCTGGTCCCGCAATCCGGCTCAGGAGAGCCACGGCCTTGAGGCGATCTCAATATCATTTGGCGAATTCATGGCATCCACCTCCGTGCTTATCCGGTTGTCTCCCAAAATAACGCTCCACCCACATACAAAAGCTGTGCACCAGCACCAGAAAATGTCGCTACACCACTCACAACCACGCTCCTTTTGAGGATGCATGATCACCCAAGACACGTTGATGCGAGGGTGGGTTGGAATGTCCCTGATTTACCCTTGAGGCGCCTACAAGCCTAACTCACTCAAACCTGGGTGATCATCGGGTCTTCTGCCCAGCGGCCAGTGATATTGCCGCTCACTCTCTCGGATAGGCAGATCATTGATGCTGGCAAATCGGCGTTGCATCAATCCCATTTCATTGAACTCCCATAACTCATTGCCATAGCTGCGGTACCAGTGACCGGAATCGTCGTGCCACTCATAGGCGAATCGCACGGCCATCCGATGGTCACGAAAACCCCAGAGCTCCTTGATCAGGCGATAGTCCAGTTCCCTGACCCACTTGCGCTCCAGGCAGGCTTTGATCGCCTCCCGCCCCACTGGAAACTCCGTGCGATTACGCCAGACCGTATCTTGGGTATAGGCTTGAACGACCCGTTCAGGATCGCGAGTATTCCAAAGGTCTTCGGCCATCCTTACTTTCAGTAAGGCAGATTCTTCCGAAAAGGGGGGAATCAGCGTATTGCTTTGCATGGTGTGGGTGCTCTCCTATGTTTCGGGATTGCTCAATGTAGACAGCTCTGTCTACTTCGGGCAATTCTAGACAACATGGAACGATCTGTCTACCATGGCGTGATGGATAGACTTTCCAATCCCGCACTCATGAACCAGACCAAGCTACCTGCGCGTGAGCGCATTCTGCTCACAGCGCACACGCTCTTTTATCGCGAGGGGATTCGCAGCACAGGCGTGGATCGCATCATTGCGGAAGCGGGCGTCACCAAGGTGACCTTTTATCGCCACTTCCCGAGTAAAAACGACCTGATTGTGGCTTTTCTGGATTATCGCCATCACATGTGGATGTCCTGGTTTCAGGATGCCCTCCAAAGGCACGGCAACAATCTTCTGGCCATTGCGCCGGTTTTACAGGAATGGTTTGGCGACCCTACCTTTAGGGGATGTGCCTTCATCAACTCGCTGGGGGAGATGGGATCAATGCCCGAGGTCGTGCTAAGGGTGATGCAGCACAAAGCGGAACTGCGCAAGGTGATTGAGGACATGCTGCCGGAAGATCGCGATCGGGAGGACTTGGCGAGCGCCATCGCCATGGCTATAGATGGTGCCGTAGTTCGGGCCGAGTGGGGAGAGCCGGCAAAAGCCGTTGATGGATTTAATCGCTTAGTGGAGGGTGTGTCCTGTCTCAAACCTCAAACATGAAGCACTTTTGCCGCGTGTGGATCGGAGACACGGCGTATTTACTGTCCAAAAGTGGCGCGCATCTGCCTGCGTCTGGGCGTAGCATCATAATTCCAGAATCCATTTTTGAGGGCTTTTCCAATGCTGAATGAACAGCTGCTTCAATGGCATATAGATCGTATCACTACACCGTTGGGGGTCATGCTGCTGGTCACCGACGCGCAAAACATCTTGCGTGCACTGGACTGGGCGGACAGCGAGGCCCGCATGCTGGATCGACTCCGCCTGCTCTACGGCTCCGATGGGGTAACGCTGACCTCGGGGACTGCTCCGCAGCCGGTTCGCAACGGTCTGGAAGCCTACTGGGCGGGTGATCTCAATGCCGTCTCCGCCATTCCCATAGAAACCGCAGGCACTGAGTTTCAGCAGGCGGCCTGGGCCTGGTTGCGCAGCATTCCCGCCGGAGCAACCCGCAGCTATCAGGAACAGGCGAAGGGCATGGACCGGGCATCGGCGGTGCGCGCCGTGGGGCGTGCCAACGGAGCGAATCCCATTGGTATCGTCATTCCCTGCCATCGCGTCATCGGCGCCAACGGCACCTTGACCGGCTACGCTGGCGGAATAGAGCGCAAACGCTGGCTGTTGCGCCATGAAGGCGGCGATTTTTAGGGTTGCGCCCACAAACGCATGGCCGCATAGGCCCGCCAGGGCCGCCATGCTTCGGCGATCATCAGCATTGCTGCGGGGCTGGGGCGCCCGTTCTCTGTTTCCAGCGCACGCAGCAATCCCAAGTCTGAATGGGGGAAGGCATCCGGGTCACGATAGCCACGCATGGCGATGTAGTGCGCCGTCCATGGGCCGATACCCGGCAGTTCACAGAGGTTTTTGATGATGCTGTCGAGGGTATGCGCCGAAAAAGCCAGGCGACCTTCTTGCATGGCCACAGCCAGAGTCTGCAGCGCCTTTTCTCTGGCACGGGTTAGGCCGATAGAGCCCAGATCGGCGGCCATGACGGCGGCGGGTGTCGGGAATATCCTGGAGATTCCCGTGCCGTCTGAAAGTCGCGCCATATCCTCTGTGAGTGATTCCCCAAGGGCGGCAGCAAGCCGACCCGATAGCGTGGTCGCCGCGGCCACACTAATTTGCTGACCCAATATCGCGCGCACGGTGAGTTCGAACAAATCCCATGCGCCTGGGACACGCAATCCCGGCCTCGCCCTGACTCGTGAAGCCATAAGCGGGTCTGTGGAAAGATGTTGGTCGATCCTAATGATCTCCGTATCCAGATCAAACAGGCGGCGCAATCGCGCCACGATGATGCCTACGGGGGGGATTTTCGTTGCGTGTATGGTTGCCAGAAGCTGATCGGCCGCCGGATCAGGATGGACTTCGACAAGGCCCTGTACCCCCTCTAGCTGAAAGGCGCGCCAATACTGCCCGGACTGCACGGCCTCCACCCCAGGGATGGCACGGCCTGCCAGAAATTCCAGCAGCGCCGCCCAGTCATAAGGCGGGGTATAGGGCAGCTTCAAGGTGATGCCCGCAGCCATATTGCTCTTTGAAGCAGTAGCATGGCGCAGTGCACTGGGCGCACACCCACAGTGGCGCTGCATGACCGCATTGAAACGGCGGACGCTGCCAAATCCTGCGGCAAGTGCGACCTCTGTCATGGAGAGTCCGGTCTCTGCAATCAATTTTTTGGCCAGCAGAATGCGCTGTGTCTGCGCCAGGGCCGTCGGCGTGCTACCGAGCACGCGCACAAACAGTCGCCGCAAATGCCGCCCGCTGACACCTAATTGGACAGCCACCGCCTCCAAACTGATGCCGCTCAAGGCGTCGTCATTCATCTGCTGCAAGGCTCGGGAAACCATCAGGGCACTGGCCTCTGCGAAAGGTTCGACCCCGACCAACTCCGGGCGACAACGCAAACAGGGCCGGAAGCCCAACTGCCGGGCTACCGCAGTGCTGGGCACAAAGAGGCAATTTTCCAGCTTGGGGGGCCGTGCGGGACATACCGGACGGCAATAGATGCCCGTGGATAACACCGCCGTGTAGAACTTGCCGTCAAACCGTGCGTCCTTTGCGAGGACAGCGCGGTAGCACACTTCGCGATTCAGGTCCGATGTATTATTCATAGGCTCTTTATAAGCCAGGCGGCTGCAGGTGTCTCGTCACTTTCGGACATCGATGATATTGATGTGCAACCAGTTAGGCTTGGCCCCTTTGCGCAAATTGCTGCTATAATGACGGCATGTGGCCAAGATGGAAGGAAACCGTTATGACGATAGCGCTGATCGAGCCAGGAACGCCCGCATCGCAAGGGGTTCTGCGGTTACTTGGGCTTCTCCCGGAAGAGGACACTGCCCTGCTTGAACTGACGGAAACGGGGGTTCCCCTTGCCCAGTTGGCGTTGCTGACAGAGCTCGGGTTGACGAAGACCGAAATCCAGGCACTGGTCATCCCGGCGCGGACCATGTCCCACCGCAAAGCGGGTACCGGTCGCCTGAATCGGGAGGAGTCCGACCGGTTCCTGCGCGTGTTGCGCTGTCTGCTGCAGGCGGGACAGACTTTCGGCGACCCGGGAAAGGCGCTGCGCTGGTTGCGTAAACCGAAGACCGGGATGGGCGGCCGCACGCCACTAACGGCGCTGGAGACCGAAATGGGCGCCCGTCTGGTCGAAGAATGGTTGGTCCGTATCGAGCAGGGGATGGCCGCCTGACGGTGGTTCTCTGGCGGATCAGTAATCATACGACGCTGGATGGTCTGGGTGGCATGCGTGCTTCCGGACGTTGGTCCAGTCGCGGCCGTCCGGTAATCTATTGCGCACCTAATCCGTCCACGGCACTTCTGGAAACGCTGGTTCATCTCGAAGTCGATACGGAAGACCTCCCGGACGCGTTCCAATGGTTGCGTATTTCCGTGCCGGAAGATATTGCATTAGCCAGCGCGGACATCACTCATCTTCCGCAGGATTGGAGTCAACATCCTCATCTCACACAGGTTTACGGGGACCGCTGGCTTGCCGACGGTGCAGCACCCCTGCTGCGTGTGCCGAGTGTGCTGGTGCCGGAGACCTGGAACGTGCTCCTGAACCCCCGGCATCCGGCGGCGGCGCGTTGCGCTATCGCTGCCACCTATCGTTATCCTTTGGACACGCGTTTGGCGCAGCGGCCCGGCTGTCCCTCATGAATCTCCCAATGGCACCGCATGGGCCAGAGGCCGCCACTGCAAGTGCTGAAACATCTGCAAATAGCGGCGGGCGGCGTGATGATCTGTTTTGAGCATGTAGCGCCAAAACCCGAAAATCCGCGCCAGCGTCATCATCCGCGTGGCATATTTACCCCAGGTGTAATGCGCGCTGACCCGCGCTAATGCGCCATCGGAAATCGCCTCCCAGACACGGCTATCGGCAGCAACGTTTTCCAGGAAGTCGGCCAGCTTCTCCGCCGCCTCCTGCTGGTTGTTGGGGTCGATATGAAAACCGGAAATGCCATCTTCTATAATTTCCAATGGCCCTCCGAAGCGGGTGGCAAATACCGGGAGGCCGGAGCTCATGGCTTCGATCACCGTCAGCCCGAAGGCTTCAAAGAGTGCGGGCTGGACGAAACATCCATGGGTATCGCCAATGACCCGGTAGAGTTCTCCCGCCACATTCTTATCGAGTAAAGTACCTATCCAGCGCATCTGGCCGTCAAGCTGATGCGCATCCATGATGGCGTGCATCTGGTGGATTTGCGCCCGTTCTTCCTCATCCTGAGAGTCCTGTGGATCGACATGGCCACCGATAATAACAAGATTCGCCAGCCTGCGTAGACGCTCCGAGGCACCAAAAATCTCGGCCAGTCCGCTGAGATTTTTAATGTGATCCATGCGCGCCATACTGAAAATGATGGGTTTATCCTGATCCTTTAATAGGCCGCGCCGGTCTGCGGCAGGCTCTTCGCCAAAGAGCAGGACATGAATATCCTCGTGCAAAAAACGTAAACGTTCTTCGCTGGCGGAATACGGAAAATAATAGCGGTCATCGGCACCGGGAGAGATAATATTGAATTTGGTGTCGAAGACATCAATCCCGTTTTCCACCCGATACAATCCGGGGAGGCTGTAATTCTGATGCCCTTCGTACTGGCCCACCTCGCGGTCATTCCCGGCAATTTCCTGATAGGTGCTGGTGACGATAATGTCGGCGGAGTTCATGGCGATGAGATCCGCGGTAAATTGGCAGGCGAAATGGTGACTGGCATCGTGATCACGCCAGTAGAGATCACTGTAAAGGTATTTGCTCTTCTCCAGCGCGTGGGCAATGTTGCACTGGGTGACATTCAGCCGTTCACTGAGCAGGGAGGCTACCAGATTGCCATCGGAATAATTGCCGATAATCAGGTCGGGACGACGGCCAAATTCCGCCAGGGTTTCCCGTTCGAGATCGTCGGCATAGCGCTCCAGCCATGGCCAGACATTGAAGCGGGAGATCCAGTGCGGCAATATTTCGCCATTGGGATAGCGGAAGGGTACGCGGAGAATCTGCACATTGTCGGCGCCATGGATGGGTTCCAGACGCTGGTCGCAGGTGGTGCCATCGGCATTGGGAATCAGGCGGGTGGCAATGAGAATGTGCGGCACGATGTCCACGCCCTGACGCGCCAGCCGCTGCCGCATTTCCTGTTCCAGGGCGCGCGCCTGGTCGAGAATATAGACGACCTGCCCACCCGTATCTGGACGTCCGAGCACCTTGTCCTGCGCGAACCAGCCATGAATAGACACGATCAGTATTTTTGAGATCATGGGGATACGATCGATGAAGGCCTCCAGGCTTTCCGCCGAGGGTGCGTCCAGCAGGTCCATCAGTAGACGCATGGTTTCACGGACCCGTCCGGCGGTGTCCCCCCAGCCGGGGGCAAAACCGCGGCGGCTCATTTCCGCGGCAAACTCCGGCCAGGGTTTGGTCTTGGGCAGCGTCGCCAGATACTGTACAGTCTGGCGCAGCGTCTCAAAATCCGGCGGCTGATCACGCACCATCAGCGACTGCCCGTTCAGCTTGTGCACGGCCAAAAAGTCGAGAATGCTCTGGCGACCGGCCTTGATGTCCCCGAAAAGCTGTCCGGCCAGGCGACGATTCATATACATGAGCCCCTGCCCGATGGTGGCCTCATCGCGCAGACGATAAGGGGCAGCGCGGAAATCTTCAAAATCCACGGTAAGTACCGGCTCCTGATCATTCGCGGGGAGCACTTGCTTTTCTTTGAAGGCGAGATAATCACTCGGTGTCAGAGTCTCCAGATTGAGTTGTTCCCAGTGTAGCCGCAGATAGATCCAGCGGCCGGGGCCGGGACGCCAGGCCAGATAAATCCACGGCTCTGCGAGCACCGCCTCTTGTAGTCTGGAGAAGAATTCCTGCAACACCGCGAGGTCTGCATCGCTGCCGTAATCTGCGGCAAAGTCGCTGATGGCCGTTTGTAAATCGGTATAAAGCAGAAAGGGGCGTTGCAGATTGAACAGATATCGCAATAACCCGGAAACACAATGGGAATTCTGGCTGATACAGCGACGCAGGTCGTCAGACATGAGCATCTCCTGGAAAGTGATAGTACTGGATGCCTTCGAGAATCCCCCAGGCATGGTAAGCACTGGCAAAATAGATGTGTTGTTTACCTCTTAGCCCGTGTAATTCCGGGCTGTGGTTGCCGACCACAACACCGCAAATTTCGCCCCCCATCATATCGGCGTCATTGCCGGAGTCCCCCGCAGTAAGCACCGCATGCAAGGGCAATCCCCAGCGAAAGGCCAGGAAACGGATGGCGTGGCCCTTGGAAGCACGAATGGGCAATATATCCAGATAGCGGGTATGGGAAAGCACGACATGGGCGATAATCTGCTGCTGGTGCAGACGTTTTTGCAGCTCCTTCGCCGTTGGCGGATGTTTGGG
This sequence comes from Acidithiobacillus sp., assembly GCF_027322205.1. Taxonomy (GTDB): domain Bacteria; phylum Pseudomonadota; class Gammaproteobacteria; order Acidithiobacillales; family Acidithiobacillaceae; genus Acidithiobacillus. The sequence continues at coordinate 33,031 of NZ_DAHVHY010000010.1, read as the reverse complement.
ATCCACGTAGTAACTGACCTTAAAAGCGCTTTGCGTCATTTTTTCCTGCAGACGCAGACCGGGCACATCGGCCAGTGCCTGCAATACCCCTTCACGCCACCAACGATAGTGCAGATGGGCGGCCCAGTCCTGATCTTCGTGCAGTTTGCTGCCATAGACGATGCGCGTACCGACATCGGTGATACAGATGTCCGGGCGAGGAACCTGGTGTGCTGCCAATATCTCCATGGTCTGTTTCAGATTCCGGCCGGTGGCGACGCCAAAGGCTACCCGGGGGTGCTCCCTGAGCCATTCCATCAGTGCGGCGAGTCCCGCCGAATCACCGATCAGGGTATTGTCGATATCGGATACCAGCAGATGATCCGCCGCCGGTACGGCACGACGCACCCCCTGGCGGGCAGCGAACTCGCGTCGCCGTTGTTTGCGTTGACGCCGGAGAATGTGTTCCATTTCTGCCAGATAACGGCGCGCATGAGCCTCCCAGCTATAGACCCGGCGCACGCCCAGCAATCCAGCGCGACTGGCACGCTGCCAACGGCGGCGATCGAAGAGCATTTGCCGGAGGGCGTTTTGGATCTCCCCGATATTGAGCGGGTCCACCAGAATGCCGTTACGGCAATAGCGGATGATGTCCTGCGGACCACCATGCTGGGTGGCGACAATCGGCAATCCCGATGCCGCCGCCTCCAGCAGCGTCAGACCAAAAGGTTCAGTCAGCGCCGGGTTGACGAAAACACCCTTGTAGATGGCCGCATAGCGGTAATATTCAGGAACATCTTCGGGCTCATGGTGCTTGGGGAGGGCGATCTGCCCATAAAGATCGTAATCGTCCATGGTATGCAGCACGCTCTCAATCACCCTTTTTGCCCCATGGGGGATCTGTTCAAAGCGGTCGCGTTGGCCCATGATCAGAACCAAGTTGGCATGCTCCCGCAAATCAGGGGCAGTGGCGTAAGCTTCGACCAAGCGCTGGAAATTTTTACGCTCATCAGGGCGGGCAATGGCCAGAATGGGGGGCTTGCGCGGCGCCTCCAGAAAGCGGCGCAAGCCGGACAGCAACGGCGAAGACCGCTGTCGGCCCGGCCGCGAAAACCGGTGTAAATCCACGCCCGGCGGCAAGACCATAAAGTGCGCCCGCGCGGCGTTCTCGTACAGACCATACTGCTCGTCCACTTCCTGACGGGTGCTGGCCATAACAACAGACGCTTCACTCAGTACAGCTTCTTCGGCAGCGATGCGCCGCGAAAAATGAAACTGCCGGTCGATACTTTCTGCCTTTCGGCCAGCAGCGATCAGTCTTTCCCTTTTATCTCGCCCGAGGGAATGGCCGGTATGTATGAGCGGGATACCCAGCAAGCGGGACAGTCGCACCCCCACATAACCCGCATCGGCATAGTGGCTGTGGATGACATCGGGAATACAGTCTTCACTGCGAATAAAATGCAGCGCACTGTCTACAAACATATCCAGATAGTCCCAGAGCCGCTCTTTTTGCAGGTATTTATGCGCTGGCCCGGCAGGCAGGCGGATGATCTGCGCGCCAGATCCTAAAGATTCACGCGGTTCTCCATAAATGGGATTCGTGCCAGGATCGCTAAAGCGACGCGTAAGCAGGTTGATCCGGGTGACGCGCGGGTCTCGTGCCAGTGCCTGCATTTCGTCGAGTACATAGCCAACCTGACCGCCGGTATCTGCATCGACCCCGAGTTCCGGTGTACCGCAAATGCGGCCGTGGATACTCAGCATCAGGATGTAAAGACCATCGTGATCTGACAAATCAATTCTCCTTGGCCCAATGCTCCATGATGGTCCGGTAAAACTCTGGCTGATCCGGTAACGCACCGGATAAGGCACAAACGGCCGCCGCCAAATCTCCTGCTCTCAGCAAACACCGCTCCATGGAATCCCCGCAAAAAAACCCCCAGAGCCAGCCTGCGGCAAAGGCGTCACCTGCACCAACCGTATCCTGAATAACCGTTGGGATAGCCTTCGCTTCGTAAAAGTCTGTCCCATCTCCGTATGCGGCACCCGCCGCACCGCGGGTCAGCAAAACGGCCTGCGCACAAAAATGTCGGGCAACCGTCTGCATCGCCTCCTGCAAGGAGGGAGTTGGAGGTAGTCCGTAAGTACGAATGATCTGCCTCAACTCCTCAACGTTGCATTTGAGTATAGACGAATCCTGTATGACTTCCGTGAGCATTTCTGAATCCCACCACGGATCCCGCAGGTTGATGTCCACGAAGCGCCAATGGGAACGGGCACACAGTTGCCGCCAGGTGGCCCGCGATGGTCCGTCTTCCCGCACCGCGAGGCTGCCGTGATAGAGCCAGGGAATGCTGCCGGTGCCCCCGGAGGGCGGACATATGGCATCGTAAGCCTGATGCGGCAAGATCTCGAAGTGATGCGCCTGGCCGGCATCCGCTACCACCTGCACCCGGCCGGTAGGCAGCAACTCATCCTCCGGCACGGCGCTCGTCGACATCCCCCAGTCCTGCATGCGCTGCAAAATGCGTTGTCCCGCGGCATCCCGCCCTACCCGGCTGACAAAGACGGACGCCACGCCTAAGGCATGGAGGTGTTGCGCGACATTGAAGGGCGCGCCACCAAGACACTGCGTGGTACCAAAATCATCCACCAGGCACTCGCCAAAAATCACTCCGGGAACGACCTCTGTTTTCATAACGTGGTCTTTCCCTGCATTATGGTTTTTTCAGCTTCCGGCAAGCGACGAATAATGCGCTGAAAAAAGAGATTATTGGGAATAACCACAATCGTTCCATCCTCCTGGCGCAACTCAGTAAACATAAGATTTTCCTCTACGACCTCGCCGGTCAGTGATTCCGGGAATATCTCAATACGCTGCCCCAGTTGTAATGGCTGCCAGAACCAGATAAAAAAGCGTGCCGTAATGTTGCTGACCATCGCCCATACGGCCAGCATGCCGACGCCGATTACCGCCAGCAAACTGACAAACGTAGTCCAAATAGCGGTAACATCCACACCCCATACCCGCAGTACCACTACCCAGATAAGAAGCCAGAGAAACCAGGTGGTCATCCGCTGCAACACCACTCCATAGCCCCTGACTAAGGCTCGCCGTTTACCGAGATATTCCATAAGGCGACGGGTGACATGGCCATACCAGCGTAAAACCAGATAACCTCCCACCACAATGAGTACGGTATATGTCAACCGATGTAACAACCACTCCGGGTCTATTGTCAACCCATGAAACACGATGCTCATACATCACTCCCTTTATTATGTTGCTTATTTATCTTTGCCGGATTTTGTCTCGCAACGCATAGCTAATGGATAGGCGTACCGTTTTGAGTGCCTTGCTGTTTACCATAACGTAGCAAACACAGACGAGCAAACCCGCACCCACCGAGCGTCTTGCCGATCGCAATCGCTGATCACGAAATACCAGTGCCTATTCTGCCGTCAGGGAACCAATAGAGGAAAGGCCTATCAGATGACTATATGCGTTGCACGATATCGTAAATGGCCGTCCAGTGATTGACACCAGGAGAAATCATGGCAGACACCCGGAATCCCAGCTCCCCCATGGGCAATGCGGCTATTGCCGTTCGCATTCAATTGGCGCGAGCCCGCTTAGATCGCTTGCGTGCCATTCTGAAGGAACCCAGCCGCTGGGTATCCATCTGGTTTTTGGCCTACGCACTGTTGGGCGCTGTCTCGTCCGGGCTGCTGCCTATTCTCTTGCCACTGATGATCGTCGCCCTCACCCATCATCTCAGTTGGGTCGCCTACGTCATGGGCGGCTTCAACCTCGGATTGCTGACCTCACCCCTGTGGGGAACCCTGGCCGACCGCAAGCAACTGCATCGCCCCATTTTTTTCGGTGGCTTTCTGGTGCTGTCGCTGGCACTGGCAGTCATGCCTTTTCTGCCGGGCATCTTCACCTGGAGCGGCCTCTCTCTGCTCGCTGGCGCGGGAACCTCAGCCGTGGCCACTATGGCCAGCCTGTTCATTGTCGAGTTTGACCCGCAAAATGAGTGGGAACCCAGACTGGGCTGGCTGCAGACTTTCAACGGCGGCGGGCAGGTCGGCGGGCTCTTGCTGGCGGGCATCTTCGCCAGCAATTTCAAAGCGGGCCTGATCTGTGCGGCCCTGGCGGCGATTCCCGCTATCTGGCTCGGTGCCAAAGGCTTGCCCCCCGCCGCCAAACATTACGGTTGGGCGGCGGAAATCGGCGACCACATGCGGCGCGATCTGGACTGGCGCTTCCTCGCCAATTTCGGGCGCCCGGAACTGCTGGGGGGTGGCCTGCTACGCTTTTCGCATCACCTTTCCCTGCGCGGTGCGCACCGATTGGGCGACGTCATGCATACCCGCTTTGGTCGCTTTCTCCTTTCCTGGTTTGCCGTAGCCTTTGGGATCGCCGCGTTCTTCGCCTACTTTCCTGTGGCCATGCAGAAAGCCTACAGCGTGGCTCCGGCACTGACCTCCAGCGTCTACGCCATGACCGCCGCCATCGCCTTGGTACTGTATTCGGTGGGCGGGCAGTTGTCCGGACGTTTTGGCGCCGGAAGGGTATATCGCTGGTCTTTGATGCTCCGCTTTTTGGGATTTGGGCTACTACTTCTGGTGTTTTTCCTGCCCATACCCAAAACGCTGACCGCCCTGGCTGGTTTTGTCCTGATTATCATCGCTTGGCCACTGCAGAGTATCTCCGGGACTACCCTGACAGCACGGTTAACGCCCGTCAGCCAGGGCGCGGCAATGGGTCTTTTTAATGCCAGCGGCGCCGTGGCCACAGTCGTCGGCACCTTTCTGGGTGGTCCACTGGTACAGTTCATCGGCTATCCGTCCCTGTCGGCCATGGCCCTGGTCGGGATTCTGATCGGCTGGCTGATGGGGCATGGATTACAGGCCCCAGATGCCGCGCCGGCCCGCCCCGATGATTTATCAGCGCAAAAGCACAGTCCTAGCGATTCCGCATGAAATCAGCCGTGCGCTGAAAGGCACCCTGCAGGTGGGCATAAAGTTCAGGCTCTATCTCTACGTCGTGCATGGCCCGAAGCATGCAGGCCATCCACTGATCCCGCGCCTGATCATCCACCGGGAAAGAGCCATGCCGCGCCCGTAAGCGGGGATGCCCGAAACGCTGCACATACAGGTCAGGCCCGCCCAACCAGCCGGACAGAAACAGAAAGAGCTTCTCTTTGGACTCGGAAAGGTCTTTCGGGTGGATATCCCGCAGCGGGGTTTGCCACTGCGCCTCGCTATCCATCAAATCATAAAAATGGTTGACCAGCTTGCGCACGGTGTCCTCGCCACCGAGGCGGGCGTAGGGTGTACTTTCGGGTTCAGGCATCAATGGTCTTGCTCCAGATAAGCCTATAGAGGCCACTATATTTATGACGCATGCTGCGCAGGCATGGTCTTTTTGCACTTTATTGCCGCCTGCGCTACAGTTAGCGAGGACGTACCATCCCGCAAGAGTATCTTCTTTGGACGTCATTCAGCAACGTTTCGGCTTCCGTCCGTAGCACACAGGAAGAATCCATGCCCCTTGGACCGACAACAGCATTCATCAATGGATGCTGGACAGACCTCAGCATGCGCTTTATGGTACAGAGCCCGGTCAATCAACAGATACTCGCCGAAGTGTCCGATTGCGGAACTCGGGAGGCCGAAGCAGCGGTGCAAGCGGCAACGGTCGCTTTTGCAATCTGGCGCCAAACCACCGTCTATCAGCGCGCGGCCATCCTCAGCCGTTGGGCGGAACTCATCCAGGTTCACGCAGAAAACCTCGCCCGTCTCATCACCTGGGAGATGGGTAAACCCATACGCCAGAGTCGTGCCGAAATCAAAACCGCGGTCGCCTTGGCGCGCTGGTATGCCGAAGAATGCAAGCGCATCACCGGAGAAAGTATCTCCTCCCAGTTTCCAGACAAGCGCTTACAGATCTGGAAAGTGCCGGTTGGTCCGGTATTCGCCATTACGCCGTGGAACAGTCCGGTCTCTATGGTCGTTCGCAAGATAGCTCCGGCGCTGGCAGCCGGCTGTACAGTCATCCTCAAGCCCGATGAGCAAACTCCGCTATCCGCATTGAAACTTGCCGAACTCTGGTCCGAGGCGGAAGGACCTGCAGGCACTCTGCAGGTTCTCCCCAGCTCTGATCCTGCACCCCTGGCGGAACGACTGATGGCTGACCCGCGCATAGCCAAGTTGAGCTTTACCGGTTCCACGGCGGTCGGGCAGAAGCTTTATGCGCAGGGATCGCCGACCATCAAACGGCTTTCTCTGGAACTGGGCGGACACGCTCCAGTGCTTATTTTTGCCGATGCGGACATCCCTGCGGCGGTGGCCATGACCATCCATGCCAAATTCCGCTATGCTGGCCAGTCCTGTGTCGCCGCCAACCGCTTGTATGTGGATGATGCGATCCTGCCGGAGTTTACCGCACGCTACCTCGACGCGGTAAGTCACCTCAAGATCGGAGACCCCTTTGCAGAGGACACTGACATCGGGCCGCTGGTTTCCGCAGCTGCTGTCCAGAAGTTCAAAGCGCAAGTGCAGGATGCCCTGGACCGGGGTGCAAGACTGCTGTGCGGAGGGGATGCACAAGGCCTGTGGTGCTCCCCGACCCTCCTCGCCGACCTCGATCCGCAGAGCCGTATATTCCACGAAGAAAGCTTCAGCCCCCTGCTGCCCATACAGGGGTTTCGCAGCGAAGCGGAAGCTATCGCCCGCGCCAATGATACCCCCTATGGCTTGGCCGCTTATCTCTGGACTCGCGATCTCGGACGCGCATACCGCGTCGCGGAGGCGCTGCAATGCGGCATCGTCGGCGTCAATGACGGGTCTCCAGCCACCCCGCAAGCGCCTTTCGGCGGCAACAGGCTTTCTGGACTGGGCGTCGAGGGCGGCAAATGGGGGTTGGAGGAATATTTGCAGTTGCGCTATGTCTCTTTCCAATTGCCGCCCGCGCCAGCGACCGGAGATCTGGAATCCGCTCTTTCTTATCTTTAGTTGTTCCGGGATATACTCACCTGCCAACATCATGTAACGAAAGATGTTGGCATTGAAACCAGTCTGCGTAATCGTTCGCTGTTAGGGGCTATAGCATGTATTTCTCTCCACAGGAAATTGCTGCACTCATCCAGGAGGATCAGCCTTTCCTGGACCTCACCACCCACATGCTGGGTATTGGCGACAAGGCAGCGGTCATGCGTTTTCGCTGTCGTCAGGACATCACTGTCGCCGGTACCGAACTTGCCGCGCAGATAGTGGACGCCTGCGGCCTTACCGTGAGCGAAAGTCAGCCGTCGGGCGCATTGGTCGCAACAGGAACCACCCTGCTGGCTGCGGAAGGTTCCGCAAGTGCTGCCCATTCTGCCTGGAAAGTGGCGCAAAACGTGCTGGAGTACGCCTGCGGCATCGCGACCTATGCCGGACAACTGGTGCAACAGACGCATCAGATCAGTCCCAGGACGGCTGTTGTCGTCACCCGCAAGAATCTTCCGGGGATGCGCCGTTTTGCGGCCATGGCTGCTCTCGCAGGGGGAGTCATGCCGCACCGGCTGGGTCTCTCGGAAAGTGTTCTGGTATTTGACCAGCACCTGGCTTTTTTAGGTGGTTTATCGCCTTTCTTGCAACAGTTGGCGCAATACCGGAGACAGGTCCCCTCCAGCAAGATCGTGGTGGAAGTGCAAAAGACGGATCACACCCTGACGGACGCACTGGCACTGGCTCAGGCCGGGGTCGCTGGCATCCAGTTTGACAAATTGCCCCCCGGGCTCTTGGCAGAAATTGCCGCGCAGCTGCGCGTCGTAGCACCTGAAGTTACGTTGTTTGCAGCGGGCGGAATCACCCTTGCGAATATTCAGTCCTATGCGGCAACCGGTATGGACACCCTCGTGACCAGCGCCGTTTATCACGCCACACCGGCAGATATCGGTGTGGAGATTCGCCCCGTATAAGACCGTGACTCCTGTGCGTCAGGGGATTTTGATCAGCATGGGGTGCACCCCCTTATCCCGCCTTGCGCAGCAGCCGTAAATCATAGCGGCCATCGCGCACAGCCTCCGCCATATAGCCTATGGTTTGCTCGCTGAGCAATTCCAGCACCTTATTTTTTATGGGTGACCAGGCATGGTGAGCGGGGCATGCGGTCTCATCGGCGCACCTGGCGAGACCCAAAACGCAACCTTCGCCAAAAGGTTCTCCCTCGATACGCTTCACCATCTCCAGAAGTCCTGATTCCCGGATTCCCGGCGCCAGCAAAAAGCCACCGCCGCGCCCCTTGAACGACTGAAGTATGCCCTTCCCTGCCAATTCCTTGAGAATTTTCAATAGGTAGGGAGAGGGCACGTCATAGAGGTAAGCGGCCACATCCTGACTGCGAACACAGGCATCTTCAGGCTGAGATGCCACGTATACTAAAGCCTGAAGCGCGTAGTCACAGGTTTTGCTCCACAACATGGCCTTGCCCCCTGCTTATCCCGCCTTGGCTACGGCGGCCTCGCCTAACAAGACGCCAGAGGGCATCTGGAGCACCTGAATCCCCTGCTCGCGAACAAAACGCGCTTCGTTCCGGGTCAGCGGTGCCTCTATCAGCGCCCAATGACGATCCGATGAACGCTTCATGATCTGGCGGGCGAAATTGCGCTGCAACTGGTCATTGAAACGGCATCCGACAAAAAGAAAATGGCGCCCCGTGCGGATTTGTTGGACGATCTCCGGGATAGGCGTCTGAATGTCAATTTCCGTCAGCACTTCGACAAAATCCGTATCGGAAACGAGATAATTATTAGCCGGACTTTGTGAGCCCCAAGGCTCATACAGTATCGTGTCCCATTGGGCGGCCACGGCGGCGTCAACTGGTTGACCGACGGCATCCATATATCCCGTCCAGTGGCCGAAATGCTCGGTCTGGCTGAGTCCCTGGATACGTCCCCAGCGTGTAGGTTGTTCAGCCAACGCCTTGGCCATACCGTTGTCGTACCAGAGGTGGACGATCAACGGGAGTTTCCGGGCGGCCAGGTCGCGCTGCAAAGGATGGATCGGCGGATCCTCGGCAAAGGTCTTGTCCATCATGCCCACGAGGGTCTTGCGATGCTTGAAGTTCTCGATATACTGCGCGGCCCCGGTGAGGTTGCGCCGGACCTTGTGAGGCACCGTCACCTGGCTGCTGAGCACTTCCGCCAATGCCGACAACCCGCTGGGCAGGGTGGCTCCGGCCTCCGGCAACAGGCCGGGACCGAGATACGGAATGATGCGCCCTTCCGCAAGGCCGCTGAAGATTTCCGAAAGATCCTTGTCCATAGTCATGCTTCCTTATGTAGCGAGGGATAGAACCGCAGCCTTGATCTGTTCGATGACCGCCGGTTCGAGGCGAAAAACACCCCTTCCGCCGGAGAGCGATTCATAACCATTGGACGAGTGTCTGCTCAGCGCATTGAACCAGTCCTGAGGACTGGTCCCGCTGGGACACTCGCCAATTTCCCGCACACTGCCATCGTTGGCAAAACGTGCATGAATGATGACGAGCGACTGTTCCATCACATCCTCCTTATAAGCCCGAAGAAAATCCCAAAAGCTCGATGACGACATCTTCTTCACCGATCATGGCCTGACAGGCCAGACGGGATTTGCTGCCGACGCCAACGATGGTATCCAGTCGCTCATTTTCCAGACGCTGGATTTTCGACACGCTCTTCCGCCCTTCCTGGACGAAAATATGGCAGCTATCGCATTCGCCTTTGCCTTCGCACTTCAGAACCATAGGCTCACCAGCGGCGATCACTGCGGCAGCGAGACTGGCCCCCACGGGCATCTCGACGGTTTTACCACTGGGTTTGATGGTGATAATGGGCATTCAATCTTCTCCTCTATTAAAATGAACATAAAAACAACACACTAATAAATGGCGGCACCAGCACCCACATTGACGGATGCATCCTTCAATGTTTCGATGATAAAGGCGATTTCCTCTTCTCCCAGACGCGGGTGAAAAGGCAGGATCAGGGTGCGGTCGGACACCCGCACGGCGGTCGGACAGTGGCCGCCGCCGCGCTCGCGATAATAGGATTGCGTATGCATGGGCAGGCAGTAAGAGGCTGCCTCGATACCCTGGGCGCGGAGATCGGTGACGATGGCATCCCGACTGCTGCGGCTGAACCGGGTACCAAGGTGTACTTCGTACACAAACCAGTGCACCGCGCTGGCATCCGGCCCGTGGTAGGGATCCTTGATCCCTTCAAAGGACTTCATGTGCTCGAAGTAAAGCGCTTCCACCTGCTGCCGGCGTTGCAAAATACCGTCCAGACGGGCGAGCTGGACCAGCCCGATGGTGGCCTGAATATCGCTCATTTCTGCTTGCAGGGGGGGACGGGTAGGCGCCACCACCGAGCCCCGCTCACTGATGCCCCGCGCGCGGTATTGGCGCAGACGGCTGACGGTTTCGGTATCGTCCGTGACGATCATGGCACCTTCACCGCAGACCAGGGCAGAGGGCTGGGCAAAGGCAAAAATAGCGCTGTCCCCAAAGGTGCCGACCAGTTTGTCCTGATAACGGGAGCCGATGGCCTCCGTCGAGTCTTCCAGCAGAATCAGGCCGTTTTCGTTGGCCATCGTGCGCAGATCCTGCCAGAAGGCGGGATGCCCCTTGGTATTGCCGGCGAGAATCGCCCGGGTTTTCTCCGTGATCAGGGTCTCAGTCCCTTTGGGGGAGATCGTGCCGGAGTAGTAGTCGATATCCGCGAACACCGGCTGCACCCCATACCACGCCAGGGCATGCCCAATCTGCCACCAGCTATAGGGCGAGAGGATGACTTCATCGCCCGCCCTGAGTTCGTAGGCGCGCAGACAGAGCATCAGGGCGAGCGTCGGGCTGGCAACGGCGACAGCGTATCGCCGCCCGTGGTAGGCCGCGAAAGCTGCCTCGAAAGCCTCCACTTGTTCACCCGCACTAATGCGAGGGGACCGCAAAACGGCCTCTACGGCCTCCAGTTCACTGGGGCTGATGTCCGGATCCGATAGTAGTATCTCGGGTGTGCTCATGACACTCTCCCATGCATAGCCAGCAACAGACCCGTTGCCGCTAGGGAATCTGCCGTGACCTTCCAGCAGTGGTCGCGGGTATCGAGCAGATGCAGGTCAAAATATTCGCCGGTACGGAAAGGCTCATCGCTGACATCGCCGGCGGGACATTGGGTAATGGGCAGCCCGGGGAAGCGGGTACGCAAAACAGGAAGGATGCCTTCACCGGACTGGCAGGCATTCCGGCCCAGATCAAAAAGTACCGCGAGATCTTCGTCAGTGAGTTCCATCCTCTCAGCCCTCCAGGCGACGCGCTTCTACGGTAATAGGCAGGCGGGTATCACCGGGCATCTCCGGTAGTTCCAGGCGCCAGCCGTTAGCCAGCGTCACCACTCCGCCCCAGAGCTCCGGCTTCTGACACTCGGTAATGGGTTCTTCGAGGTCCTTCTTGGGCACATACGCCGTCAGCTCACCAGCGGCATTTTTACGAATCATCACCTTCATGGGGTATTCCTTATTTTACTGTGCACAAGAAATCGGGGCACTGGCCGTCATCGGCGGCATGTCCATCATGCCCAGCAGGATGCCTGGTAATACGCGGAGCAGCCGCTCCACATCCTCCGACCGGTTCAGGCGTCCAAAGGAGAAACGCAGTGAGGACAGCACCGCCGTTTTAGAAAAGCCCATAGCCGTGAGCACATGGGAAGGTTCCTGCCCGCCAGCAGCACAGGCGGCACCGGCTGCAGCCGTAATGCCCTCCTGTTCCAGGCGATAGAGCAATTCTTCACCGTCGAGAGCGACAAATCCGACATTGCTGGTATTGGGTAAACGCTCGGCTTCCTGTCCGTGGATACGCGCACACGGCATGAAAGCCAACAGACCTTGTTCAAAATGATCGCGCAATTCCTGCAGGTAGCGAGCCTCGTGTTCGATATTGGTGAGCAGGCGAGCAGCCGCCGCAAAGCCAATAATACCTGGAACATTCTCAGTACCGCCCCGGCGTCCCCGTTCCTGATGACCATGAAATAGTGGTGGTAAGGCGATGCCTTTGCGGACAAAGAGCGCCCCCACCCCCTTGGGTCCATGAATCTTGTGTGCAGAGCAGGACAGGAAATCCACACCGGATGCGGCGGCATTCACCGGCAGCTTGCCGATGGCCTGGGTCGCATCCGTATGGAAAAAAGCCCCCGCGTCATGCGCCATGGCAGCCGCTTCAACAACGGGAAAGAGCACACCCGTTTCATTGTTTGCCCACATGAGGGAAACCAGGGCGGTATCCGGACGCAAGGCGGCACGCAGGTCTTCCAGATCCAGCCGTCCCTCTTCATCCACCGGTAGGTAACTCACCTCTATCCCGAGGCGTTCCAGATGCTGACACATGAGCAATACCGAAGGATGCTCCACCTGGCTGGTAATCAGGTGGCGTTTGCCTTTGGTCAGGGAAAGCGCGCCCAGGATCGCCGTATGATTGCTCTCCGTCGCGCCACTGGTAAAAATCAACTCCGCGGGTGAGGCGCCCAACAATTGGGCCACCGCGACCCGTGCCTCACCCAAAACTTTCTTGACGCTTGCACCCGCTTCGGAGGCGCTGGAAGGATTGGCATATTCCGTGGATAAATAGGGCAACATGGTGTCCAGTGCCGCCGGTGCCAAGGCCGTTGTCGCATTGTTATCGAGATAAATGCTGCGCGTTATATTCATGATTTTGGCTCTCCGATGGGCAGTATTTCCTCTTCCAGGCAACCCACCACCATGCCGTTGGCGAACTCCACGAGGTAGAGGGGCGTGTTGCTCTCCTCATGATGTCCTACCCGCACGATTTCTCCCGGACTGTCCTTGGCCACCAGCAAGGCCCCTTCGGCCTCCCCCGGATAAGTCCCGTCATTAAAAATGTCATCGCCAGCCAATACCCTGAGGCCCCAATCAAATCGTGGAGGACGCAGATCCATCATGAGATTTTCTCCTCCTGACTCGGATTGTATTCGATCAGTTCCAGTTCACGGCCCTTCATGCCGACCAGATGACCACGTTCATAAAAATCCACGCCATAAATATAAAATTGTTGCAAATAGGTGCCGATACTGATGATAAAACCGACATCGCCTTTGGTGACAATCACCTCGCCAATTTCGGCGCCGGTGAATGTCCCGTCATTTTTCACATGCTTGCGGGAACGGACTTTATCTCCATAATTGAACTCGGGTTCCGCGCCCAACTCCACCGTTGCGCTGTCTCTGCTCATTCCGGCCATATCCCACCCTCCCCTGGCAATCGTTGTCTGGAAAGTGTATCGCCTTTCCCCAGGCGTTCCGCAGCGCAACGACGCACCTCATGATCCGCATCCGCCAACAGGCTGATTACCGCTTCCCGGCTCCCGCGCGCCGCCACCTCGTAGCGGATGCGCCAATCCGCATCCTCCACCAGGGTGGAAAGGATCGACACCGGTACGCGTTCAATGGCATCCAGACGGACCCCGGGGTCATCGTCCCGCAGCATTTTGACCAGAGCATCCACGCCGATGCGTTTGGCCACAACCCGCCGGACCTCCACATCGGAATCATGCATCATGAGCGGCAACAGGCCTTTGGGCAGACGCCGCACCACCTCCAGGCGTACGTAATAATCCGCATCGTGCATCATGGCCGACAGGTTACGGTCATCCAGCCGCGCGGCAACCCGGATACGCACTTCCCGATGCGGATCGTGGATCATCCGCAGCAGATAGCGTTGCGGGAGTCTTTGCGCTACCGCCCAGCGCACGGTTTCGTCGGGATCGTTCATCAGTGCGGGCAGATGAAAAATATCCGCATAACGTGCGGCGCAAGCCCGCACCTCAAAGTAGCCGTGTTGCAGATAATCCTTGGCGATCTGCGGATTCCAGCGGAAAAAGCGATCCACCCTTTTGGCGTAACGATCATGCATACAGGCATGCAACGGTTCGCACTTCACCTCTGGAATCCCGCGCTCAGGGCATGCTTCACAGGAGACGGCAGCGCCCTGCCAGTCAATGGCCACGTCCGGATCACTCATCGTCGTCCTCCTCTTTTTTTTGCAGGACTTCCAGCAGCACCCGCGCCTGTATTTTGTCCGTCGGGTCCAGTTCGATGAGTTTGTCCATGATTTTGCTGCCCGTAGCCAGATGACCCAGACGCAAATGCAGGTAACCATAGGCTTTCAGCACGAACATATAAAAGCGTGCCCGCGGAGCATCAAAACTGCCAAAGTCTGCCTGCCGCTCCATTACCTTGCGCCAGTCCGGATCAATACCCAATTCCGCGGCGCTGCGCTGCAGACAGATGCGGGCCGTAGCCAGCGCCTCGTTCAGTCGGCCTTTATAGAAATAAAATTTGTATAAACCCAGGTAAACGACCATGTGTTCGGGCGCGATGGCGATGGCATCCATCAGATGATCCTCGGCGCGCACATCGTCCGCATAAGAGCGCGCCGCGAGATGCAGATGGCGTTCTGCCGCCTCCGGTAGGAGGCCTTCATAGTAACGGCGGTTCAACCATTCGTCGTCCCAGATATTGCTCATGCTGCACCCCTACACTTCACGGGGTTGAACAGAGCCGCTTCGCACTCCTCACAGCAGACATAACTGCTGTAAGCGCGTGCGAGATGACGTTGCTCCCTGGCTGGTATGCGGGTAAATATCTCCGCACCGCGGAAATCGATATCGTCGAGATGCGGGGGGAGTGCTGCCGTATTCGCTGCGCAACGATGGATAGTCGTATTCGTATGATGAACGATCCAGGTTTCCATGTTTTCCTCCCTCCAATCTTGACGTTTCCGGGGCCCGGCTTTATTCCTTGGGTGTAAATGAAGTTCCGCAACCACAACTGGCCGCCGCATTGGGATTGGTAAAGACCAGCCCGGTATTCATCAGGCTGTCCTCGCAATCGACGACGACGCCGTTGAGAAAAGGGACACTCTTCTGTTCCAGCAGTACCGGAATGCCATTACTGGTGATGGCCACATCGCCGGGCTCCGCCGCGTCGACAATGCGAAAATCGTAAGAGAGGCCGGAGCATCCGCCTGGCTTTACCGCAAGGCGGAAAGCACTGGCAGCATTTCCACCACCAAAGGTGATCATCCGCTGGATAAAGCGTTCCGCTTTAGGCGTAAAGGTGAGTTCCATGACCGGCTCCTAAGCGACGTAACGGGGATAGTTGTTATCAATGATGCAGGTGTCATCCACCGGACATACCGCCACACACTGCGGTTCATCGAAATAGTTTATGCATTCCGTACACTTGGCCGGATCGATCACAAAGGTGCCATTCTTTTCGGAAATGGCCATATTCGGGCATTCCGGTTCACAGGCCGAACAACTGGTGCATTGGGAACTAACGATTTTAAAAGCCATGATGTTTCTCCTTTTCACAAAAATGGGGGAGGATATCTCCCCCGATAACCTTAGGCAGCTACATACGCCCCCTGCCGAATCTCCGCATCTCCACGCTGGCCATGGACAATGGCCCCGCTACGGATGTTATCGAGATAATCCCGATAGTAGGCAATGACTGACTGCTCGATATATTCAAAAGCGTAGCGATCCACCGCATCGATTCCGGCCGCCTCCAGCGAGGCTTTCGGACAGCCACCGATCTTGGCCACAAAAACTGCCGTACAATCGTTGATCGCACGGATGACGGTGCTTTCCAGGGCTTCCTCTTCGCCATAACCGCCCTGGCAATAGAGGTCCACGCGACGGTGGCCGACAAACTTCGCCCCGGACGCACTCGCCTCATAAATCTGAAACTCGGTGGCATGACCGAAGTGCTCATTGACCCGCCCGCTGCCTTTCGTCGCCACCGCGATGAGAATTTTGACATCGGATTGCTCGCCGGCCAGGGTTTCCAATTCCGCCCGCTTGGCGTCCGCCGTCGCCTGACGTTCCTGCTCCACCAGCGACTGATAGGCCTTGCGCGATTCGAGGTCGTATTCCACATCCATCGCCATTACGGCTTCGGTCGTGAACTCCGCCGAACGGTCTTCGCCCAGCAGACCCACCGCGTCCGCCCGGCATTGCCGACAGTGGCGCATCATGTTCATTTCGCCTTCGCAACTGTCCTGCAGGGATTTGAGTTCCTGCGCGGTCGGGCCACGCTGGCCGTTCAAACCAAAAACCGTGCCATGTTCAGGCGCAGAAATCAGGGGCATGATGTTGTGGAGGAAGGCCCCGCGGCTCTTGACTGCCCGGTTGACTTCCACCAGATGGTGATCATTGATGCCGGGGATCATGACCGAATTCACCTTACAGAGGATGCCGCGCTCGGTCAGCATTTCCAGTCCCTGCATTTGCCGATCGGTGAGTATCTGCGCCGCTTCACGCCCCTTGTAACGCTTGTTTTTATAGTAAATCCAAGGATAGATCTGGGCGCCTACATCCGCATCCACCATATTGATGGTGATGGTGACGTGATCCACATTGAAACCGGCAATGGTATCCACATGGTCAGGGAGTGCCAGGCCATTGGTGGACAGGCAGAGCTTTATATCCGGTGCTGTTTTCGAGATCAGTTCAAAGGTCTTGAAAGTTTTCTCGGGGTTGGCCAGAGGATCCCCCGGACCGGCAACGCCCAACACAGTCATTTGCGGAATGGTGGAGGCCACGGCCAGCACCTTTTTGGCCGCTTGCTCCGGCGTCAATTTTTCACTGACGACACCCGGCCGACTTTCGTTGGCGCAGTCATATTTGCGGTTACAGTAATTGCACTGGATATTGCAGGCGGGCGCCACCGCAACGTGCATACGGGCGTAATGATGATGCGCTTCTTCGCTATAACAGGGGTGATTCTTGACCTTTTCCCATATCTCCGGTGCCAGATCTCCCTGCCCTGCTCCGGTGCCACAACTGGCCTTGCCGGAACCGCCGCTCGTACCACAACCTTGGTGTTCTGCCTTTTGCTGCATGATCTCATCCAGATCCACCCCATTATTGGGTGTGGCAATACTGGAAAGAGAAATTATTTGGGATGCCATGGGCGTAATCCTCCATACGGATCTTCAGTGAACGATGGAAAACCGCGCGCCTCATGGATGTATCGGCTTGCTCCTAAGAAGCTGACGCTTACATTACCTTTAGCAAAAGTGATGCCAGCATATGCTGCCTTTGTTTTTCAATATATTAGATTAAACCATCCGGTGCTTTGTCGGTAACATTACGTGCATTTTCAGCACTGCGGCGAAAATTGTCGAAAATCGGACAAACGAGGAGGGGTGAAAATAGTACGGCAGGCGCGAATTTAGAGTTTTTTAACTTCTACACCGTGTTTATTGAGGGCATAACCAAGTTTGCGGGTAGTCGTCCCCAACAAACGAGCGGCTTTGGCTTGTACCCAGCCACAGCGGTCCATGGCCTGGATCAGGCGATCCCGTTCCGACAAAGGTGGGGAACCCTCCACATCGCTTGCCGCCACTGCATCCACCACTTGCTCCGCAGATTCGGGCATTACGGGGAGCGGTATACTGCTATTGCCTGACATCTTCATGGTGACGATGGGATGGCTTCCTTCCAACGGTCGCAGGGCCATGGAGAGACACTGATTGCGCTGACAGGGCACGTCGAGATTGCGGATGATATCACCGCGCATCATGGTGGCGGTGCGTTCGACGCAGTTTTCCAGTTCCCGCACGTTACCCGGCCAATAGCAGGACACCATGGTTTGCAAAGCCTCCGGAGTGAGGGTCAGTTTGCGCTGATTCTCGGCGTTGTAACGGGCGAGGAAATGTTCGATCAAGGCGGGGATATCCTCACGACGTTCCCGCAGCGGGGGCAGGAAAATACTGACGACATTGATCCGGTAGTAGAGATCGGCGCGGAACTCGCCCTTGCTCACCGCCTCTTCGAGATTGCGATTGGTGGCAGTGATAATACGCACATTGACGCGCCGGGTCTGGCTACCGCCCACCCGCTCGAATTCGCGCTCCTGTAATACCCGTAAGAGCTTGGCCTGAAAAGCCGGAGAGATATCGCCGATCTCGTCGAGAAACAGGGTGCCACCGTCTGCCAGTTCAAAACGCCCCTTGCGCTCCTGGGTGGCGCCGGTAAACGCACCGCGCTCATGTCCGAAAAGCTCTGATTCGAGAATACTTTCGGGAAGCGCCGCGCAATTGAGCGAAACAAAGGCTTTGTCGCGACGGGGGCTGAGATAGTGAATGGCGCGGGCGATGACCTCCTTGCCGGTGCCCGACTCACCGCGCAGCAACACGGTCGCCTTGCCTGGCGCCGCTTGGTGCACGTCAGAAAACACCGCCTGCATGGCCCGGCTGTTGCCGATAACATTTTTGATGCTGTAGCGTTTCTGTAATTCCTTCTGTAGACGATGCTTTTCCTGCAAAAGACGGTTTCGTTCCGCCGAGATACCCTGATGCAGATTAACGGTCTGTCCTACCAGATTGGCAATCATCTGCAACAAGCGGACATCAGAGCGGAAACTCACGCCCTTGTGTCGCTCACTGCGATAGATGGCGAGCACGCCGATACACTCATACCCCACCTTGATCGGCACCCCTACAAAGGCATGCAAGCGCTGACTGATCTCCGGTTCAAAGGCGCGGTGCAGAAAAGCCGGTTCCTGAGAGACATCAGGAATCACTATCGGCATGCCGGCACGCATAATCTTGCCTATCATCCCCTCCCCTAACCGATAACGCCCCCGTTCTATTTCCGCAACAGACAAACCTGTGGCAGCGATTACCCCCACTATTTCCTCGTTCATGCGCAACACAATCATGGACGGTGAGATATGCAGATGACTTTCCAGCGTCTTCAGAACATCGTTCAGGGTGTGTTCAAGATCCATGGAGGAACTGAGCACCTTACTCACCTCGTAGATGGTCGTCAGCTCCTGAAAATGGTTGGGGGTTACGTGATCTTTCATGATAAGGCACTCTTCTCTACAGCGCTCAGGAGGCGTTGGCGTGGGATGAGGCGGCTGGGGTTTTGGTGAGCCTGTGGGTCTGCCTGACACTTGGGCAAGGCACAGAACGCCGACAATGGTCGGCACCAACGCCAGCGACTTCAGCATACACGTCAAGAGATACGGACGTCCACAGGCGTAATTGATCCTCAGAAAAACCGGCGGTTTTGGCGCCCGCCGCTGCCATGAGCGGGCGCCGAATGAGGAGTGGGTCGGACAGCATCGCGGCGAGTGCCCCGGCTTCCGTAAACGCCTCCGGAACGATCTCTCCCGACTTTACCCGCGGCGAGGCCGGGTTGAACCACTCGGCGACTGGTCGATCCGCAAAATAGGGGCGCAGGGTTGCCGCCGTCCAGGCGGTCTTCAATAAGTCATGTACCTCCAGCACACAGCCTGCGGCCGTCAACAGTGCTTTCTGCCGCGCATTATTGGCACAGCCTGGTTTTTCGTAGAATAAGACACGCAACGGTATGCTGGCTGGCAACTGCTCATGATCCGCCCGCTCACCCCAGGTCAGAAGCTGATCCACCTGCGCCGCGATTTCTTTCTGAACCGCGGAGTCCAGACGCTTCAGCCAGGCATTGGGAAGCCCGTAGATCCCGTACAGGCCTCCTGCCAGCATTCCCGCGATGGCGCCCGTGGTGTCCGCATCCCCACCCTGATTTACCACCGTCATCAGGCAGTCTTTAAAATTATCGGTATGAAGCAGCGCATACAGGACGGCACGCACCGTATCCACAATATAGGGCGTAGGTGCCTGGGGAATTTCTTTGAAATCGAATTCCGGGTACCGTGCAACCAGTGCATCCGCCAGGCGCCGCACGGCTGAAACGCCGTCACCGCGCAGCGCGCAGCGCAACATCTCCCCCAGCGTCAGGGTGGCGATATCCGACAGCGGGTGATGGTGGGTCAGATGCGCCTGTTCCGCACTGATCTGCCGGAAGGCCGCGGGGGCGTCCAGGGTGGCCAGCACCACGGGGAGATTGCGTACGCACGCACCATTGCCGGCATCCCATTCCGCCGGTTCGGCGGCGGTACTGCCGTTGAGCATAAAGCGCCGGATTCCCCGGCGGCAGGTATTGCCCACATCCACGGGATGGCCGCGCAACCACTGCACCATCCCCTCGCCAAAGCGGGTAATGGACCATTGTTCATCGGCAAGGATGCTCCGCCCCAACACCAGACACATCTGGGTATCGTCGGTCACCTGTCCGGGCTGCAAATGCAGCCAACCGCCACCGATCATATTGCGGTGGACGCCATATTCCTCCCGAATTTCCGTGGGACTCATGAACTCCACCGTCGCGCCCAGGGCATCCCCGACCGCCAATCCCAGGTAGGCACCTAATGCTCTCTCCCGCAAGTCATAGCCCATTTCTCGTCCTCAGTAATAGTGCATGTGTGCCGCGTATTCACCGCCGATCACCAGATACTCACTCTCCGCTTGGAGGGCGCGACATGGCAGCAGGCCCTTGAAGAAGAGCAGTTTTACCAAAGGTACTTCCACCTCCATTATGCAATCGCCGAATGCGCCAGCCACATCTCTGTCGTCGCTGAAGGACACCAGATTGTTCAGCCGGATCACCCCCTGCCGCGCTCCGGCCTTCCAGAGAATAGGATGTTCGGCAAAATCATTGGTTCCCCGGAACAAGCGCAGATGCCGTTGTCCGGATGCCAGAAAACGTCGCGCCGACCATTGTGCGAATTCAAACAAAAGGTCAAGCTGCAACCAGATCGCATTGTTATCAAATCGCCCTGACATTTTGTCGGTCATATACTGAATCCAAGCGGCATCACCCACACGGCCGATCACTTGCCGGTGAAAGTTCGGCGCGATCCCGAACCGGCTCTCCACCCAGCCCTTCATGACCGCACCTTCCGGCGAATTGCTGTCATATCCCCAACCTTTGAGCAGGCGTAAATAGCTGGCCCTGAAGCGTCGGCCCTTCGTCCGGTCATGTCCGCCAGCAAAAATCTCTTCCATGTACGCCTGGAAGACCTGTCCCGCCTCGCCCTGTTCCCGCACCAGAGACAATCCCTGGAAAAGCGCAGGGTGCCCATCGCGCACCCCGGCGATATGTAGCGGCATCGGGAACGCATGAAATTCAGCGCTGATCAACAGCCCGGACGGAATCCCGGTCAGATTGCTACCGGGATTGGCGACCGGTGAACGGGCGGGGCGCTGCTCCTCTGGTGGGTTCGCGGCTGACAAAAGCGTCCTTGCGGCGACTAATTCTGCAACACGGCAGCCACCTTGGCGCGGATATCTTCGAGCCGCAGGGGCTTATGGAGGAACACGAATCCTTTACTGATTACGGGCTGGCTCAGGGCGGAACGCGCTTCCCCCACCACGAGCATCAGTCGTGCCTTGGGAAATTGTTCGCTCACCATCTCCACGGTCAACCTGCCGTCGTCCAGCAGCGCCTCGCCGAGAATGATCAGGTCAGGCGGCCAATCCTGAGCCTTGGCGACAGCGGCCTGGAGACTGGCGATTTCGTGGGTTTCATATTCATCATGAAGCATGAATTGCACTGCCATGCGCCCGATTTCATCCGTATCCAGCACAAAAATGCGCCGATTACCCACCGCGAGATTACAATCCACACCGATCTGCATATCGTCCTCCCAAAACTGAGCAAGCCTTCCTGCTTGAATGGGTAATCAAAGCAGGTTTTATGCCATACATTTCCAGCCCCGCGTTTATATCCCGAATAGCTTCCAGCCGGAAAGCGAAAAAATCTTTCCGTCGACCAGACAAGGTACTAAGTCATTCAAACAAAACCGTGTTTGTTGGGCCTTAACCAGGTTGCCTCCATGACCCAATAGCAGCGCGGTGAGTTGCATAACTCGGTCAATGCTGTGGGGTTCCTGACATAGAAAGCGCATTTTGTAGGTTTTCAAACAGCCTGCAAGGCTCTGCCAGAAAGGTACGATTTTATATATAAAACAGTTCATTATATGGTTACGTACAGGTCTGGCACGCCCCTTGCAACAGCGAGGACGGAAAGCGACTCTTCCCCGTTTTTGGGGGCTTCCACCTGGCAAGTTAGTCATTTTTGAAACAGGAGACATGGCAATGAGTGACAAACTAAGGCAAATCGCCTTTTATGGTAAGGGAGGCATTGGCAAGTCCACCACCTCCCAGAATACCCTGGCAGCCCTTACGGAAATGGGCCAAAAGATTCTCATCGTTGGCTGCGATCCCAAAGCTGACTCCACCCGTTTGATTCTCCACTCCAAAGCGCAGGACACCGTACTGAGCCTCGCGGCTGAAGCGGGCAGCGTGGAGGATCTGGAAATCGAAGACGTTATGAAGGTCGGGTATCGCGACATTCGCTGCGTGGAATCCGGTGGACCGGAGCCGGGCGTGGGTTGCGCCGGGCGTGGCGTTATCACATCCATCAACTTCCTGGAGGAAAATGGTGCCTATGACGGCGTCGATTACGTCTCCTACGACGTGTTGGGCGACGTGGTGTGTGGCGGATTCGCGATGCCTATTCGTGAAAACAAGGCGCAGGAAATCTACATCGTCATGTCTGGCGAAATGATGGCCATGTATGCCGCCAACAACATCTCCAAGGGTATTCTCAAGTACGCCAATTCGGGCGGCGTGCGTCTGGGGGGGCTGGTGTGTAACGAACGCCAGACCGACAAGGAACTGGAATTGGCGGAAGCCCTGGCTGGCAAGCTGGGTACCAAGCTCATTCACTTCGTGCCCCGCGACAACATCGTGCAGCATGCGGAACTGCGGCGGATGACGGTGCTGGAATACGCACCGGAATCCAAGCAGGCCGAGGAGTACCGTCAGTTGGCACAGAAAATCCATGCCAACGGCGGTAACGGCACGATTCCGACCCCGATCACCATGGACGAGCTGGAAGATATGCTCATGGAGTTCGGCATCATGAGTGCAGTAGACGAGAGCGTGATCGGCAAATCAGCCGCCGAACTGGCTGCTGCGGTCTGATGGATAGAGGGCATCTGCTATCAGGCGGCTGCCCTCTCTTTTTCTCGCTAAAGGAGAGATGTGATGAGCATTACCGCTGAAGAAACCCGGGAGCAGATTGTCGCCGAAACCAAGACGCGCAATCGTGCCCTGATTGATGAAGTTCTCAAGGTCTATCCGGAAAAAACTGCCAAAAGACGCGCCAAACACCTGAACGTCTATGAGGAAGGTAAATCGGATTGCGGCGTCAAATCCAATATCAAGTCGGTGCCCGGCGTGATGACCATTCGTGGTTGTGCCTATGCGGGTTCCAAGGGCGTCGTCTGGGGCCCGATCAAGGACATGATTCATATTTCCCATGGACCCGTCGGTTGCGGCCAGTATTCCTGGGCCTCACGCCGTAACTATTATATTGGCACCACGGGTGTGGATACCTTTGTCACGATGCAGTTCACCTCCGATTTTCAGGAAAAAGACATCGTTTTCGGTGGCGACAAGAAACTCGAAAAGATCATGGATGAAATCGAGGATCTCTTCCCGCTGAACCACGGTATTACCGTGCAATCGGAATGCCCCATCGGCCTGATCGGAGACGACATCGAAGCGGTATCCAAGAAGAAGTCGAAGGAATACGGTGGTAAAACCATTGTTCCGGTGCGTTGTGAGGGCTTCCGGGGGGTATCCCAATCGCTCGGCCACCATATCGCCAACGACAGCATCCGTGACTATGTCTTCGAGAAGCAAGGCGCAGAACCCAAGGCTTTTGAAAAGACCCCTTATGATGTTGCCATTATTGGTGACTATAACATCGGCGGCGATGCCTGGAGTTCACGCATCCTGCTGGAAGAAATGGGTCTGCGGGTGATTGCCCAGTGGTCCGGTGATGGTTCTCTGGCTGAATTGGAGAATACCCCCATGGCCAAATTGAATGTCCTGCACTGTTATCGCTCCATGAACTATATCTCCCGCTACATGGAAGAAAAGCATGGCGTGCCGTGGGTCGAGTACAACTTCTTCGGACCTTCCAAAATTGCCGAGTCCTTGCGGACGATCGCCAGTTATTTTGATGATCACATCAAGGAAGGCGCCGAGCGGGTCATTGAGAAATACAACCGCCTCACCGAGGAAGTGATCGCCAAATACCGGCCTCGTCTGGAAGGCAGAACGGTCATGCTTTTTGTCGGCGGCTTGCGTCCTCGCCATGTCATCGGCGCCTATGAAGATCTCGGTATGAATGTGGTGGGAACCGGCTATGAATTCGGCCACAACGACGACTATCAGCGTACCACCCATTATGTGAAAGACGGCACGCTGATTTATGACGACGTGACCGGTTACGAGTTTGAAAAGATGGTGGAAACCATCCAGCCTGATCTCGTGGGTTCCGGCATCAAGGAAAAGTATGTCTTCCAGAAAATGGGCGTACCTTTCCGGCAGATGCACTCCTGGGACTATTCCGGTCCTTATCACGGCTATGACGGCTTCGCCATCTTCGCCCGGGATATGGATATGGCCATCAACAACCCGGTGTGGAGTTTGACCAAAACGCCCTGGGAGTAAGCACCGTGGGGGCGGCAGGTGCCGCCCGCTTATCGGCGGATAACGGACCGCCCCAACGATCGAATGAGGAATAACGCCATGAGTCAGAACGCTGAAAAGGTGCTTGATCACTTCAACCTGTTCCGTGAACCGGAATACCAGGAGATGCTCAAGAACAAGAAGGAACAATTTGAGAATCCCGAGCCTGCCGACAAGCTCGTGCAGGTCCGTGAGTGGACAAAGACGTGGGAATATCGGGAAAAGAATTTTGCCCGTGAGGCCTTGACGGTAAATCCGGCCAAGGCCTGCCAGCCTCTGGGTGCCGTGTTTGCGGCGGTGGGCTTTGAGAGCACCATGCCTTTTGTGCATGGATCACAGGGTTGCGTCGCTTATTATCGCAGTCATCTGAGCCGGCATTTTAAGGAGCCCACTTCCTGTGTGTCTTCTTCCATGACCGAAGATGCCGCGGTATTCGGCGGCCTTAACAACATGATTGACGGCCTCGCCAATACCTACGCCATGTACAAACCCAAGATGATTGCCGTTTCCACCACCTGTATGGCGGAAGTGATCGGTGACGACCTGAACGCCTTCATCAAAACCTCCAAGGAAAAGGGCAGCGTACCAGAAGAATATGATGTGCCTTTCGCCCATACTCCGGCCTTCGTCGGCAGCCATATCACCGGCTATGACAATGCTCTGAAGGGTGTACTGGCGCATTTTTGGGACGGCAAGGCGGGTACCGTACCCGCACTCGTGCGCGAACCCAACGAGAAGATCAACTTCATTGGCGGCTTTGACGGTTATACCGTCGGCAACACCCGGGAAGTGAAGCGCATCCTGGACCTCATGAACCTGGAATATACGATCCTGGCCGACACCAGCGATGTTTTTGATACGCCGAGCGACGGGAAATTCCGCATGTATGACGGCGGCACCACTCTGGAAGATACGGCCGCTTCCCTGAATGCCAAAGCGACTTTCTCCATGCAGGAATATTGCACCGAAAAGACCCTGCCTTTCATCGCCGAGCATGGTCAGGAAGTTGTCGCCCTGAATTGCCCCATCGGCGTGTCTGGCACCGATAAATTCATTATGGAATTGTCCCGTGTCAGCGGCAAAGCGATTCCCGATGAACTGAAAAAGGAACGCGGGCGTCTGGTGGATGCCATTGCCGATTCCACGGCGCACATTCATGGCAAAAAGTTCGCCATCTACGGTGATCCGGACCAGTGCCTCGGTCTGGCGGCCTTCCTGATGGAACTGGGCGGCGAACCCACCCATGTGCTGGCTACCAATGGGTCCAAGCATTGGGCGGCGAAAGTACAGGCATTGTTCGACAGCTCACCCTTCGGCAAGGATTGTCATGTCTATGCCGGCAAGGATCTCTGGCATATGCGCAGCCTGCTGTTCACCGAGCCGGTGGATTTCCTCTTCGGCAATACTTACGGGAAATATCTCGAACGCGATACGGGCACGCCCCTTATCCGTTACGGCTTCCCGATATTCGATCGCCATCATCATCACCGTTATCCCATTTGGGGCTATCAGGGCGGCCTGAATATGCTGGTTCGCATATTGGACAAGATTTTTGATGAGATCGACAACAACAGTAATGTGCCGAGTCAGAGCGATTACAGTTTCGACATTATTCGGTAATCCCTCCGGTCAGGCCGGCCATCCGGCGGCGCCAAGGCGCCGCCATCCATTCTGACTTAGCAGGGGGTGCTTTATGTTGCAGAACAAAATCCAGGACGTTTTTAATGAGCCGGGATGCAGCAAGAACCAGAGCAAGTCCGACAAAGAGCGTAAAAAGGGCTGCACCAAGGCGCTGCAGCCGGGCGGTGCGGCCGGTGGTTGCGCTTTCGATGGTGCGAAAATCGCCCTGCAACCCATTACCGACGTCGCCCACCTGGTCCACGGTCCCATCGCCTGTGAGGGCAACTCCTGGGATAACCGCGGTTCAAAATCGTCTGGTTCACAACTGTATCGCACCAGCTTTACCACCGACATCAATGAGCTGGATGTAGTCTACGGCGGCGAAAAACACCTCTTCAAGTCCATCAAAGAGGTAATCGATAAATACGATCCGCCGGCGGTGTTTGTCTATCAGACCTGCGTGCCGGCGATGATCGGGGACGATATCGAGGCCGTCTGTAAAGCGGCGAGCCAAAAATTTGCAAAGCCCGTCATTCCCGTCAATTCCCCCGGTTTTGTCGGCGCCAAGAATCTCGGCAACAAGCTGGCGGGAGAGGCCCTGCTGGATTATGTGATCGGCACGGAAGAGCCCGAATATAGTACGCCCTATGACATCAATATCATTGGCGAATACAATCTTTCCGGTGAACTCTGGCAGGTCAAACCGCTCCTCGATCATTTGGGGATCCGGGTAACCTGCTGCATCAGTGGTGACGCCAAATATCACGACGTGGCGCAATCCCATCGCGCCAGGGCCAATATGATGGTCTGCTCTAAATCCATGATCAATATCGCACGCAAAATGGAAGAGCGTTATCAGATTCCGTTCTTTGAAGGGTCCTTTTATGGCATCTCCGATACCACGGAATCTCTGCGGGAGATCACCCGCCTGCTGATCCAGCAGGGTGCCCCGGCAGAACTCCACGACCGCACCGAAGCGCTGATCGCCCGGGAAGAGGCCAGGGCCTGGCAACGTATCGCTGAATATACCCATCGCCTGCGCGGCAAACGGGTGCTGCTCTTTACGGGGGGCGTTAAATCCTGGTCGGTGGTGTCTGCATTGCAGGAAGGCGGGATGGAGGTGGTGGGGACCAGCGTCAAGAAATCCACCAAGGAAGACAAAGAAAAAATAAAGGAAATCATGGGTCAGGACGCGCATATGATTGATGACCTGACGCCGCGGGAAATGTACAAGATGTTTCAGGAGGCGCGTGCGGATGTGTTGCTGTCGGGCGGACGCTCACAATTTGCCGCCCTCAAAAACAAAATGCCCTGGGTGGACATCAACCAGGAGCGTCATCACGCCTATAACGGTTACGAAGGGATGGTCAATCTGGTGAAACAGATCGATTTGGCCCTCTACAATCCCATGTGGACCTTATTGCGCAAACCCGCGCCCTGGGATATGCGGGAGGCACGGACATGAGCACCGTCATTCAGAGCCGCAAAGCATGCACGGTCAACCCCCTCAAAATGAGCCAGCCCATCGGTGGCGCCCTGGCCTTCATGGGCATCGCCGACTGCATGCCCATGCTGCATGGTTCCCAGGGCTGTACCGCCTTTGGTCTGGTGCTCTTTCAGCGGCATTTCAATGAGGGCATTCCCATGCAGACCACCGCCATGAGTGAGGTGGCGACGGTCATGGGCGGGCTGGATAATATCGGTATCGCTATTCTCAGTATTCAGCAGCGCACCAAACCAGCCATCATCGGCATCTGTTCCACCGGCGTCACCGAGACCAAAGGCGATGATGTGGATGGTTATCTCAAAAACTTTCGCGCTACCCATCCCGAACTGGACCAGTTAGCCCTGGTTTACGTCTCTACCCCGGACTTCAAGGATGCTTTTCAGGACGGCTGGGCAAAGGCCGTGGAGAGCATGGTGAAAGGGTTGGCTGAACCCAGCAGCGCGCGCCGGGAGGGTTCCGTCAACTTCCTCGTGGGGTCCCACCTCACCGCCGCGGACATCGAAGAACTCCGGGAAATCAGTGAATCCTTCGGGCTGGAAGCGACCATCCTGCCCGATATTTCCGGGTCTATGGACGGCCACATTCCGGACGACTTCACGCCCAACACCCTGGGCGGCACATCAGTGGATGCCATCCGGCGCATGGGTGAGGCGGAACTGACTATTGCCCTGGGCGAACAAATGCGTCCTGCGGCAGAAGCCCTGATGACCAAGACCGGCCAGCCTTATGTGCTTTTCGATCGCATTACCGGCATCGAAGCGACGGATCAGTTATTGGACTGCCTGAGCCAGTTGAGCGGACAACCGGTACCTGGCAAATATCGTCGCCAACGCAGCCAGTTGATCGACGCCATGCTCGACAGTCATTTTTTCTTCGGCGGCAAAAAAATCGCCATCGGCGCCGAGCCTGACCTGCTCTGGAATATCGGATCGTGGTTCAACGAAATGGGGGCGATCATCACGGCTGCAGTGACCACCACCCACTCGCCGTTACTCGAACAGATGCCTTGTGAAGAAGTGCTCATCGGTGATCTGGAAGACCTGGAGGCGCGGAGTGCGGGCTGTGACCTGCTCATCACCCACTCCCATGGACGGCAGGCGGCGGCGCGGCTGGATATCGCTTTCCTGCGCATGGGACTGCCTATTTTTGACCAGCTCGGCGCCTCTCATCGTCTGTCCCTCGGCTATCGCGGTGCCCGCGATCTGACCTTCGAGATCGGTAACCTGTTAATGGCACAGGAAGAGGAAAATCGTCCGGATAGTTGGCCATTACCCATGGAGGATCACGATGCACATGCGCCGTTTGCGTTTGGTTAAGGATGCGGAACGCAGTAGTCACTTTTTATCTGGTCAAAGCCCAGGAGGCACCATGAAAGTCGCATTTTCAACTCAGGATATGCAGAGAGTCGATGCCCATTTTGGTTGGGCAAAAAACATCGCCATTTATGAGCTCAGTGCAGAAGGTCACCATTTTCTGGAGGCCGTGCAATTTGACGGTGAACTTGCCGAGGATGGCAACGAAGACAAGCTGGCCCCCAAGCTGGAAGCCATCAAAGATTGCGCCATTTTATATGTGGCGGCTATTGGCGGCTCCGGTGCGGCGCGG
Organism: Acidithiobacillus sp.; assembly: GCF_027322205.1. Classification (GTDB taxonomy): domain Bacteria; phylum Pseudomonadota; class Gammaproteobacteria; order Acidithiobacillales; family Acidithiobacillaceae; genus Acidithiobacillus. The sequence goes on along the minus strand of NZ_DAHVHY010000010.1, from coordinate 3,837 downwards.
GTGGTGGCCATGAAAATTCATCCCATCAAGGTGAATGAACCGGAACCCATCAATGAAATACTCGACAAGCTGCAGGTCGTATTACAGGGAACTCCACCCCCCTGGCTCCGCAAGGTCATGAACAAGGGTGCAGAAAAAGCGTTTAATTTTGATGACGAAGAGGAGTTAAGTCATGCCTGAGAATACTGCAGTGGCGGTGGTTTTGCCGGAAGAGTCCCTGTTTTTTCGCGAATTGGTCAAGCAGTGGCGGGCACAGGATAGCTATGGTGCCTGGGAAAAAAAGTCCGATACCGAACTGCTGGCACCCTATGTGCTGGATAAGGAACAGCGCCGGGCGATACCCATCATTGGTGACCCTGATCCCGAAATACTATGGCGGGTGGAACTTTTTTATAACGCCGTGGGGCTGGCTACGGAGCGTGCTTCCGGAGTCATGGTGTCGCCCATGATGAAAATGAGTCATGAAGGCTTTGGCCGCATGGTGCTGATTGCCGGACGGCTGATCGTGGTCAACAAACAGTTGCGCGATGTGCATCGTTTTGGCTTCCCCAGCATGGAAAAACTGGCCGAAGAAGGTGACAAACTGGTGGCAGGTGCCCTGGAAATGATCGAGAAATTTCCGGAGGTGGCCCGCTTTTGACCCTTGAACCAGCGTAGCTCACGCTTATGGTTCATCAGCGCATAGGAGTATGACGCCATGTCTGTATTAATGGAGATGTTACCGGTAGTAGAGGAACAGACCAATCACTGGGAGTTGATTGTGGACGAAAAAGACGCGTTGAAAACAGAAATCAAACGGCTCAATGCCCAGGCCACCCAGGCCAAAATGGATCTTCACGATCTGGCCGAAGATTTGCCCGTCGGCTGGGAGAATATTCTGGAACTGGCGAATCGTACCTACGCCGCCTACCGCGATCTGACGGCAGCCAGGGCGCGGCTCGCGTCCTTCCCCGGGGGATGACGGCATGCACGACATAACCGGCATCACCAAGGGCGGGCTCGGCTGGACACCCCAGTTTGTCGAACATATCAATGAAGAAAAGTGCATCGGCTGCGGGCGCTGTTTCCGCGCCTGTGGTCGGGATGTGCTGAACCTTATTGGTATCACTGAAGACGGGGAACTGGTGGCGGCGGACGATGACGAGGCGGAACGCAAATTCATGACGATTGCGCATCCGGAAAAATGCATTGGCTGCGAGGCCTGCTCCCGGGTTTGCCCCAAGGACTGCTATACCCACGCATCCATGTCCCTAGCGGTCAGCGTCTCAGCATAGCGATTCACAGAGGGAGTGCCTCAATGAAGACTGCCATATATGACATTCTGATGTCCGGCCGCAACCCGGATGAGGCATTCTCTGATGCACGTTTTTTTGCGCTGTGTATCAGCCATCGCGCCATGGCACCCAAGGGCAACATCAGCATGGCGCTTGGCCTGGAGATCAGGCAACTGAGCCATCTGTTTTCTCGTTATTTCCCGCGGATAGAGGCATCGCGCTCAACCGCACAATGCACGAAGGTCTATCTCCATAACGCTGCAGGCGGTACTTTTCTGTGTCAATGTCTGGGGAAAGAAAACAAAGGATCCATGCGAAATGAGGAAACCGGCGATCTGGTTAAGCTCTTGCTGGATCACCGTGCCAGCGTTAATCAGGCCACTGAGTGGGTAGCGGCCATTCTCGCTGCGGGTTGCCTGGGCGATGATCACTTGTGGCAGGACCTGGGCCTGACGAATCGTGAGGACCTCAGTGACATTATTAAACACCATTTTCCGGGACTGTATTTCAAAAATACCGGCAATATGAAATGGAAGAAGTTCTTTTATAAGCAGTTGTGTGACCAGGCTGAAGTCCGCCTCTGCCAGGCACCCAGTTGCAATGTTTGTAATGATTATGCCCAGTGCTTCGGCCCGGAAGATGCCAGTGGTTGGAACCTGCTGGCTGCCCAGGGCTAAAAACCTATAAGCATCCGCAACCCGATCAGGATGCAATATTTTACCTCTACCTATACGGAGTCATTTATGTCCATTAGCATCGAACAAAGCGCATTTGCAGGGCTCGACACTCAGAAAAGACTGCTGAACCAGGTATTCAAGGGAGAACTGAATGCGCAGGGACGCTTCGGTTTTCGCGGCGAACTGGCTATCAAATTTGCCACCGCCGTGGCCGATGAAGCACGTCCACCGGAACTCCTCGCGCAACAAGTCATCAGTTCGGCAGAGCCGGGCGCCAAAAAGATTTCTTTTTTATCCTGCTATCTTCTGTCTTTTGGTTATCTGGATGCACTGGTAACGGCACTGGCCGAATATCTGGAACCCTCCGGTAAGTATTTTATTTACTGCAACAATATCGACTTCAGCAAGCGTTACCATCTAGAGTACAAGGGTATTCCATTTTATATCCTGCCGCTGGATGAAGCGACGGTCTACAATGAACTGCTGGACTTGTTCGGACTGGAACGCAACGACCTCAAAAAGCTCGACACGGCGGGCAAGATCAATCGTATCGCCGAGAGCGCCTTGCAATACAGTAGCGTATTCCCCGAGATCAGCTATGCAGACTGCCTGGCGGGCATGGGTCCGGTACGTGATCCCGGCGAAAACCGCCCTGTATAAACGCTTTGCCATTGTTTTAGTGAAAACCCGGATACCCAGCGGTCTCCGGGTTTTTGACATTCCAGCCCTGCCCCGTGATGTTCGTTTTCTTGCAAAACTATCCTGGGAGATGTAGAGAAACCAACAAAATGCCCTAATGACACCTCAACATCCGTTGTTAATCATCATAATAACAATAAGTTGATAACAAATCCCAAAGCTGGCCCAAGTCTTGCAGTAAAGCATACAGGAACCCCTGTCGCGTAAGGAGTATGTCATGCTGATATTGACGGAAAAAGCCATTGATGTCGTAAAGAATCTGCTTGCCGAGAATCCTGAAGCGAGCGGATTACGGGTTGCGGTGACCGGAGGCGGTTGTTCCGGTTATCAATATGGAATGGGATTGGAGGCCGAAGCAGGCGCCGAGGACACCGTGGTGGCGATAGAGGGTGTGCCGGTTTATGTGGACAACGCCAGCGCCACGCTGCTTAGCGGGGTCGTCATTGACTATGTGGACGAACTCAGCGGCAGCGGCTTCCGTTTCGAAAACCCCAATGCTACGGGGACCTGCGGTTGCGGGTCATCATTCACCACGGGAGACGAAGCCTCCGCTTCCTCAGCCTCCTCCTGCGGACATCGGAGCTGACGCCATGTGGGATTATACCGATAAAGTCAAAGATTTATTTTTCAACCCCAAGAATACCGGGGTCCTGGAAGAAGCCAACGCGGTCGGCGAGGTCGGCTCCATCAGTTGCGGCGATGCCCTGCGCCTGATGCTCAAGGTAGACCCGGATACGGATGTCATTCTGGATGCCCGCTTCCAAACTTTTGGCTGCGGCTCCGCCATCGCCTCGTCATCGGCGTTGACTGAACTGATCAAGGGCAAGACGCTGGATGAAGCGCTCAAAATCACCAATCAGGACATCGCTGAGTTTTTGGGCGGGCTTCCTCCGGAGAAAATGCATTGTTCCGTTATGGGTGCTGAGGCCCTGCACGCCGCTATCGCCAATTACCGCGGCGAAGAATGGGCAGATGATCACGAAGAAGGCGCGCTGGTATGTAAATGCTTCGCCATTGACTCGGCGCTCATTGAGAAGGTGGCCAGGGAAAACCATTTGTCGACGGTCGAAGAGATCACTTTCTATACCAAGGCGGGCGGCGGTTGCCAGAGCTGCCATGAGCAGATCGAAGATATCCTCGCGGCAGTAAACGGCAGCGCGCCGCTACCGGTGGTGGCGGTGAAACCC
>NZ_DAHVHY010000109.1 GCF_027322205.1 Acidithiobacillus sp. | reverse complement strand
ATAGTTTAGGGTCCACCGGCAACTGCCCCTCGCGAAACTCCTCAGCCAGCATCGGTTGCCCGGCGGCTACCCGACCCACCAAAGGCAAGCCCATGGTCGCGCTCAAATCTTCGTGCAGGCGAATCCCCCGTGCGGTACCATTTTGCAGTTCCAGATAACCTTTGCGCGCCAACATGCGCAAATGGGTTTCCGCCGCATTGGGTGAACGAAAGTCAAAGGCTTTCATCAATTCCGCACGCGTGGGTGGCAAATTGTCTTCCAGCATCCGGGCGCGAATCCAGGCCAGAATCTCGGCCTGACGCGGCGTCAGTTTATCCATGCCATGCCTCCAGAAATCGGTACGTATGATTCTGTATTTTTATACAGCATGAAGAAAAGCGCAAGACCGCTGCAAACTCGACAAAATGCTGACAGCATCCGAATCACACCCCTCCAAGTTCCTGCCGGTTTTTTGACAACTGTAGTCGTAAGAATAAGACTTAGTTACAGATTCAGCATGGTACCGAATTTGCGTCTGATGAGTAGAGGATTGTCAATGACTAATTTATAACTGCTTGATTTAATTGGTGGGCCCGCACGGACTCGAACCGTGGACCAAGGGATTATGAGTCCCCTGCTCTAACCAACTGAGCTACAGGCCCTGAAGAGAGGGCGCGAAATCGCTCTCGCGCCCGCATTTTTACCACATTTACCCTTCAGGAAGGAATGGTGACTTCTCCGTCCACAAAACTCTTTAAACGCTCAGAGCGGGAAGGATGACGCAGCTTCCGCAGCGCCTTGGCTTCAATCTGACGGATACGCTCACGGGTCACATCAAACTGTTTACCCACTTCTTCAAGGGTGTGATCCGTGTTCATGCCGATTCCAAAGCGCATACGCAACACTTTGGCCTCTCGGGCTGTCAGACCATTGTCCAGAAGTTCTTCGACAACCTCGCGAATAGCCGCGTTGACTGCTGATTCGGCCGGCGCGGTGACATTACGATCTTCAATAAAGTCACCCAGATGGGAGTCTTCGTCGTCACCAATGGGAGTTTCCATGGAAATCGGTTCCTTGGCAATTTTCAGCACCTTGCGTATCTTGTCCTCGGGCATTTCCATGCGCTCTGCCAGCTCTTCCGGTGATGGCTCACGACCCATTTCCTGCAGCATTTGCCGACTAATCCGGTTCAGCTTGTTGATGGTTTCAATCATGTGCACCGGAATACGAATGGTGCGCGCCTGATCGGCAATACTGCGGGTAATGGCCTGTCTAATCCACCAGGTAGCGTAGGTAGAAAACTTGTAGCCACGCCGGTATTCAAATTTGTCCACCGCTTTCATCAAGCCGATATTGCCTTCCTGAATCAAATCCAGAAATTGCAGACCACGATTGGTGTACTTCTTGGCAATGGAGATGACCAGACGCAGGTTGGCTTCGACCATTTCCTTTTTGGCCCGCCGGGCTTTTGCCTCACCAATAGACATCAAACGGCTGGCTTCCTTGATTTCTGCAACCGGCAAGCCCGCCCGTTTTTCAATATCTGCCAGACGCTTCATGATGGCGAGAATATCATCCCGATATTCCACTAACCGTGCGCTATAAGTAAAGCCACCATTAATCTGTTGGTCTATCCAGCCCAGATCACTTTCATGACCCGGATAACTGCGCACAAATTCCTTCCGGGGAAAACGCGCCCGCTCAATACAAATCTCCATGAGCTCACGCTCACATTGGCGCACGCCGTCAGTTAAAGCCCGCAAGGCATCGGCCATCACATCAATCTGGCGACCATTCAGCTTGATTTCCAGAAAGCGTTCTGCCAGCTCGCGTCTTTTTTCCTGATAGCTTTCGTCATGCATTTCACCTTCGGCATGACTGGCAAGCAGATTCAGATAGGCTTCGCGAATGACGGCAAAGCGCTCCAGGGCTTCTTCCAGCTGGGGACCCTTATCCGCTTCAAGAGTGCCTTCTTCGCCTTCTTCATCTTCATCATCCGTGTCTTCAGGCTCTTCGCCTTCCAGCAAAACAGGCTCTTCGTCTTCACTGACAGCTTCTGCATCCAGAGCATTGGGATCAATAAATGCATCGACCACTTCATCCAGGCGCGTTTCTCCGCGCTCAACCCGATCAGCAGCATCCAGCAACAGCGAGATGGTGGTCGGGCAGGTGGAAACCGCACGCAAAACCTGCATCAGACCATCTTCAATGCGGCGGGCTATTTCAATTTCGCCTTCCCGGGTTAAAAGCTCAACCGTGCCCATCTCACGCATGTACATACGTACCGGGTCACTGGTACGGCCAATATCCGCTTCGACGACAGCCAGGGCTTCCTCAGCAGCTTCTTCGGCTTCCTGGGCAGCCACGCCGACATTACCTTCACCATCCAGAAGAGTATCGCCATCCGGTGCTTCTTCAAAAACTTCGATGCCCATGTCATTAATCATGGAAATGACATTTTCCATCTGCTCAGGATCAAAAACTTCTTCAGGCAGATGATCGTTAATCTCCCCGTAGGTCAGGTATCCCTGCTCTTTTCCGCGCGCGATCAGACGCTTCAGCTCAGACCGCTGAGACTCATTGTCCACTACACTCTCACCGTCTCTCATAACCATCCTGCACTCGCGGAAAGCCGCATATTATATAAGAAAAACCACCAGGATGAAAAGCTAAATTCATTGACCGCATTCATCCATCCTTTTTGTCTGGACCCTTCAGGATTCGGGACGCTTGTGGCGACCACGTCGCGTTGACAACACGATTTCGGTCCGCTCCTGCTCTGTCAGCGCGCCCAATCCCGAACGATCCGCCGTATGGCCCATATATTCCAACCTAGCGGCGCTCAGGCGCCGATTTACCCTGTGCACACATTCAGGTATTTCATTGCGCAACAATGCGCCCCCCTGGCTCTCATCCGCCTCGGACATGACCAAGGCATAACAAAACTCTGCCAGATCAGTACCAGCCAGTCTCGCCAAAAGCTCGTGAGAACTTAAATGGGTCATGTTTGCCAAAATATCAAGGGTAGCATCGAGTTTTTTTGCAATGGGGTCAGACGCAAAAGGGAGCAGATCCTTTTCCAGTTGCTGCCAGACAGGGTCATCAGGATGATTCAAGAGCAGGCGCATCGCGTTCTTGAAGAGGGAGGGCCCGTCTTTGCTCCGCGACGGTTGCGCTGACGCTGTAACTCGAGCATCCCGACGACGCGTTTTGGAAGGTATGGCAAAGGCCAGACCACATAACTCCTGGAGTTTATGGAGATAAACTTCCCGCAAAGTGGCATCATTTATACGCTGTAAAAATTCCCGCGCTTCCCGCAGAAACTGGGCTTTTTCATCTTCTGCGGCAATATTATGGCGACGCTGCAGTTCATCGAGAAAAAAGTCGATGGCCGGCCGAGCCGTCGGGAATAAAGCTTCCAGCGCTGCTGCGCCCTGCTCGCGCACCAGCGAATCCGGGTCCTGGCCATCCGGCAAAAACAGTACCCGCAGCAGACGCCCCTCGCGCAACAATTCAGGCGCCATTTGCACCGCCCGCCAGGCCGCCTTACGGCCGGCAGTATCCCCATCAAAGCACAGCAAAATCTCTGCAGCCGCACGAAACAGCATCTGTAGCTGACTTTCCCCGAGTGCCGTACCACTGGCGGCAACGGCATAATCCAGTCCGGCCTGATGCAGGGTGATGACATCCAGATAGCCTTCCACCAGCACGGCACGATTCATCCGACGCAGGCCATCCCGGGCCTGATGCAGGCCGTAAAGCACCTGCCCTTTGTGGTACAGCGGACCTTCGGGAGAGTTCAGATATTTGGGCTCCCGGCCATCGAGACTGCGTCCCCCCAATCCAACCAGATGGCCGCGACCATCACGAATCGGAAAAATAACCCTGTCCCGAAAACGATCATAAACCGAATGATCCTCGCGGCTACTCACCAACCCTGCACCAATCA
>NZ_DAHVHY010000108.1 GCF_027322205.1 Acidithiobacillus sp. | reverse complement strand
TTTTTTGTGACGATTCTGCGTATCATCCGCAAAAAAGTGGGCCAAAGTGCCCACTGGAAGAATCGCGGGTAATGACGCAGGCGGCGAGCGGGTCACACTACGTTCACCACAAATCGAATGCCCCGTCGCCCGAGAGATTAGAAGGAAATCATTGCTTGCATAGCAAACTCGTTGTCTACGGCGTCTGATATGCTATTGGCAACAGCGTTGGGCTGGTGGGGTACACCTAGCGTCCGGAAGTAATAACCAGCCATAATTTTGGTCATCGGGTTGAAGTAATATTGCAAGCCGATGGCCCAAGTTTTGAAAATACGCTGCTGTGTGGGATTGTTGGGCAAACGATTGTAGTAATCGTAACGCAAATTCGCTTCTATATGCTTAGTCAGGAAAAGTCCCCCTTCTACCATATATCCATTGGCCTTATTCTCGCCCCCTGGATAAAGCTGGGTCTCGGTCAGCGGCGGCGCCAGGCCCGGAGCATGGCTGAAGGCTGACGATGCAGATATCCACCCTGAACCGCGAATGTACTGGAAGCGGAGTTGACGACCCCACTGATGCATATAACCCTGAAGATACTGAATGTCCACGCCGTAGCGAGTCATGCTATAGCCATGTCCGTCTAATCCAGGACGCGCGTGCTGGTACCAGACACCGGCTTGTAGATCACTACGAAACGGGCCTTTACCCCCAAGAATATAGGCCTCCTGCAGACGTGCGGCATAAAGTGGGCTACTGGACTGACTACCGGCGGCTACCGTACCGTACATCCCCACCATGCCGCCATAGGTGAACTCCCAAGGACCGTTGCGGAACCAGTCGAAGAGCATCACGCCAGGATATCGAAATCCGTTGTTGCCGAGGTTCTGCTGACCGCTGATCAGATAGGCGTTTACCGATTTATTGAGCGTATAGGCTCTCCCCGAATCATACATCGGCTGTTGCATTAATTGCCCGATTACCGTTGAGGATTGCACGAAGTTAAGCGTCATGTAACCACGCATGGCACCTTCTGCGCTGGGAGCACGAATAAGGCCCATCTCTACTCTTGCGCCGGGAATATAACTAAAAGTAACATGCCCGTCAATCAGTCCCGGCTGATAATTTCCACGCACATTTGTAATTCCATTACTGCCAAACTCGCCACCCAATAAATAGGACACATGAGGATTAATATTGCCACGAAACATGATTCTAGCGCGCAAAATACTCGCGGTAGTACTTTGAGTATAATTCGGAGCTATCCGGTTAATATTAGGAACATAAGTTCTCTCGAGAGCATCTTTTTGGCCTGACTGTGCGTAAAGACTGGGCTCAATAAATCCGGATATACCAAAGAGATCTGCATTAGTTGGAGATATCCCCTGCAGCTCGAACCAGTTCGCCGCGTGCGCTAAAGGGCTCGCCGCAAGCATAATTGCAACCAGTTTATAGTTGTTGCGGGAATATCTATAGATAAATTTCATTGGACCTACCTCATAGCGATTTGGGCATAAATATATTTTGCAACTATTCACCTGGTCCGTCACGGCGCATTGATCCATCGCACTCAGTCCAGCCTATCCAGCTTGATATCATGAGACGGCAACCTTACCACAAAACGCGGCATGAAGCACTGGGTCCTGAATAGATACTTTCATTGATGGCCACCCTATTGACAGGGCAACTCATTAACAACAGCACACTGCTTAGATCGCTTTATTGCGCAAGTTTTCTCTCTTCCGGAATAAGACGGGGCAAATGCATCGCAATACTCTGCAATGAGATGATTTCATCCACTCCTCCGAGGCGGATGGCTTCTTTGGGCATACCGAAGACTACGCAACTCGCTTCATCCTGGGCAATGGTATGCGCGCCCATATTGTGCATTTCGTTGAGCCCTTGCGCACCATCATCGCCCATGCCGGTCATGATGACGCCCCAGGCATTGCGGCCTGCCATTTGTGCTACCGAGCGAAAAAGCACATCAACAGATGGGCGATGATGCTTGACTAATGGACCGTCAAAAACCTGCACGGCGAATTGGGCACCACTGCGTATCAGCCGCATATGCTTACCACCTGGGGCAATCAGAGCGCGGCCAGATAGCACCCGATCACCGTCTCGTGCTTCGCATACCTCCAGGGCGCTGACGGTATTCAGGCGTTCGGCAAAAGCTGCGGTGAACTTTTCGGGCATGTGCTGAACAATCACAACACCCGGAACGGTAACCGGCAAAGCGCGAAGTAATACCTCCAGAGCCTGTGTCCCACCGGTAGAGGTGCCGATGGCGATCACTTTTTCGGTGCTTTTCTGCAGCAACAAAGTGGGCGTAACCACAGCGGCTGGCGCGATACCCACTAGCGCTGCCGGGCGAATATTGCGTAGATTGGCGCGCGCCGCCGCTTTGACGGCCTGAATAATTTCAGGCGCATCGTTTTGCAGGAAGTCGCGCAGACCGGAATGGGGTTTCTGGATGATTTGCACAGCCCCTGCGGACAGCGCATCCAGAGTAATCTGCGCCCCGGACTCTGCCAGGCTGGAACAGATGATCACTGGCAACGGATGTTCCGCCATGATTTTGCGCAGGAAGGTCACGCCGTCCATGCGCGGCATTTCGATATCGAGTATGACCACATCGGGCCATTGCCGCTGCATGCGATCCCAAGCAAAAATCGGGTCATGAGCGGTCGCCAGTACAGCGATATCCGGGTCTTGCGTCAGGGCCGCTTGCAGCACCTGCCGCACGACCGCAGAGTCGTCCACAATGAATACCTGTATTTTTTTCATGCGACTTTTTTACCTCATTGTTAAGTCTGTTAACCCGCATGGATAGCTGCGCCGCACCCGCTGAATTTCAAATAAACTGCACCCGACCAAACTTCAAAATAGAGATTGCGGTGACCATAGCCGCCAAGATGCGAAGCGGCGATTTTAAAACCCGCCTGTCCCGCTAATTGCTTTGCTGCCCGCACATTTTTGCAGGGCACATCGGCGCAGGCTCTCAGCGTATGGCGATGGAAGCGTTCACCATCGGCCAACCCCTCCGCTGTGCTGCCGGTCTCCATGAGGACCCTGCCGGGCTGCTGGCGAAACATGTTGCCACCGCCGAAAATCTTGCAAACATATTCGCCGGGGCGAGTGCATTGACGGCGCAACTCCTGCATCAGAGCGGCTACCGCCTCATCCCCATAGCGACCATCCAGCGGTAGTGCTGGCGGGTGTAAATTGCCGCGGCTGGGGAGCAGAAAATGGCACATCCCTCCAACCTGAAGGCGGGGATGCCAGAGGGTAATGGCGATACAGGAACCGAGCAGGGTACGGATACGCGTATCCCGATCTCCGAAATACCACTCTCCCGGTTGCAGAAAAATCTCCATGATACCCATGCGTCAATCCCTCCGATAGACCGCCGGTTGAACAAGTCGCAGACCATCGACAACACCATTGAGACTTTCGGAGTGCCCCACCAAAAAATATCCGCCGGGACGCAGGTGCGCGAGCAGGCGCAAACAAATGGCCTCCTTAGCGGGTGGATCAAAGTAAATCAGCGCATTGCGCAAAAAAACCACATCAAAATCCCCCACGGCAGGCAGCGGGTGATTCAGGTTGATTTGCGAGAATTTCACCGACTTGCGTAGCTCCGGCACGATACTGAATGATCCCTCTTGTCGGCCCACACCACGCAGACAATAGCGCTTCAAATAGGCTTTAGGGATTTTCTCGGCACGCTCCATGGGGTAAATACCCTGCGCCGCCGAGGCCAGCATACGGGTACTCAGATCAGAGGCCAGAATTTCCCAGCCGCGGCCGCGGCGTTCGGCCAGCACCATGGCGATACTGTAGGGCTCCTCACCGGAGGAACAGGCGGCGCTCCAGATACGAAGCACCGACTGGTTAGCCCGCTGTGGGATAATCTGTTCACTCAAAAAGGCGAAGTGTTTGGTCTCACGAAAGAAGTAGGTCTCATTGGTCGTGAGTAGATCCACGGCCTGCTGCCGCTCGGTCGCCTCGCTGTCGAGCAGACGCAGATAGGCATCATAACTGCCGCAATCTCGTGCCCGCAGGCGTTTCCCCAACCGCCCCATCACCAGCGGCTTTTTGGCCGGGCCGAGGGTGATTCCAGCCTCTTTCCGCAAAAAAGCCTGGATACGTCGATAGTCGGCATCGCTCAAGGTGGATACGGGAGCGGTCAGCGACATGGACTATGCACCGGCCGCCGAACTCGCCGCGATCGCGGCGAGTT
>NZ_DAHVHY010000107.1 GCF_027322205.1 Acidithiobacillus sp. | reverse complement strand
CATTCTGGCTGGAGTATGAGAACAAGCGGCGCAAGCTGGCGCAAAAACATGCGCAGCGTCTGTTGTAGCTACCCGGAAACGAAAAGACCAACGCACATGGCGTTGGCCCAACTCCTTCAGCCTTGGGCTGATGAGTGCACCAAGTGTAGGCAATTTCCCGTGATACCGTCAAGAAAATTCACCGTTTCCATACTTCATGACCGACGTCTTCCGCTTCCCTCACACTCCGCATCTCCCCTAGCTGAGCCAAGGCGATGAAGTTTGTGGGCAAGGCGTGCGCCAGCGACTGTCAACAGATGATTGACACCTATGGCACTGCGGTGTAGTTTTTAACAGGACGGTAACAACCTCTCCGAGGGTTCCACTTGATACGAAGTTTTGGGCATAAGGGCCTCAAGCAGATTTTCGAAACAGGTCAATCGGCGAAAGTCGGTGCGGATTTGGTAACCCGCTGCAAGCGCAGGCTCGATGCCATAAACGCTGCGACATCCCCGGAGGAGTTGAACGTGCCAGGTTTCGACTTCCATGCTTTGGAGGGGAAACCGAAGCGGTACACCGTTCATGTGAATGGACCCTATTGCATCACCTTCGAGTGGCGGGATGGGGATGCCTGGCGCATTGATCTGGAGAATTACCATTAAGGACAGGGGGTGTCCAATGGACGAAATGACCGTTGAGCAGATGGACCGGAACCCAACGCATCCTGGCGAGATATTGCGGGAAGAGGTACTGCCTGCACTGGATATCTCTGTAGCAGAGTTTGCCCGTGGCCTGCGGGTCTCGCGCCAGACCGTTCACGGCATCCTGTCTGAGCGCAAGGGCATCACCCCAGAGATGGCCTTGCGTATCGGCAAGTATCTGGGTAACGGGCCGGGGATATGGCTACGCATGCAACAGGCTTACGATTTGACCGTTGCAGGACGCCGGTTGGCCGAGGAACTGGCGACCATTCACAAGCCCGAACAGGCGGCCTGACCGACAACCCAAGCGCACATCTGGAGCCTTGAAGATGGACTCGCTGAAAATAGCCCTGCTTGAAAAAACCGGCCATGACCACGGCTTTGAGCATGTTCTATCCGCCAACCCGCAAGCCGTCTGCCTCGCCTCTGCCAGACACCCCACCCGCGTCACGGTTACGGACACTGGGGATGACGGATACCAAGTCTATTTCGAGACAACGTCAGCCACACTACCGGGAGAGTTGGCCCGTAGTTTTCCTCAGCGGACACTGGTCGATAACCATTTTCTGATCCCCGGAAATACGGAACTCGCCACCTTGCTGCTGCGTGCCGCCGGTCTGTCGCGGGCCTTGCCAAATCAGGTTGCCCGCAGCTACGAAGATGCCGTGAGCGAGGAACTGGCCGTGTTGCCGCCAGAGACGCTGCACACAGAAGTCGAACGCATGGTACGCCAGCGCATCGGCCAACAGAAATTCCGCGAAGCCATGCTGACCTACTGGGGCGGCGCCTGCGCCGTCACCGGCCTGGCGCTGCCCGATGTGCTCCGCGCCAGCCATGCCAAACCCTGGGCAGAATGCGAGTCAGATGCGGAACGGCTGGATGTCTTCAACGGTTTTTTGCTCGCCGCCAACCTCGATGCCCTCTTCGACCGCTTTCTGATCAGCTTTAATGCGCAGGGCCGCCTGCTACTTTCCCCAGTGCTGGCAACTGCCGATCTGCACTTGCTGGGCATTTCACCGGAACTCCGACTACGCTGGCTCGCACCCGAGCATCAATCCTATTTGCAATTCCACCGTGCGCGCATGCAGGAGCACTCCCAACCAATCCAATAAGGAATTGGACCGCCAATTAGGTGCTAACCGGCGCCGGATAGGCTGGTCGTGGTGGAGAGATGGGGAGATGGTGCGAGGATGAATCCTGGGCTGTGTTTTCTGGGGCGGTTCCGTCGCGGGCGGAAGGCAGGGCCACTATTTGGCCAGGGAAGCAGCCCGAAACAAGAAGTCAGTCCAGCCCACCCAGCCCTGCAATAGCCTCAATGTAGAACATAATCGGGAATAATCTGGCGTTTTTGATCTGCACGGACAACCGTCAACATATTATCATCTCCACCTAGTTTAAAGATTCAGGAAGATAACGACCGTTGGCAACAGACGCCCGGGATCAAATTGATCCCGGCGGACATGCGTTGGAGGCTGGTTTCAGGCGGCGCCCTCTCGTCGCTTGGATCCAGGCCTGCGCCGTCGCATGAATAAACGAGGTCGCGGTTCGTTGAGGGATCGCCATTATTGAGGACGCACTGTCATGGCAGCATCACTAAAAAATAACCGAGGGAAACACTCTCCTGCCGTATCAAAAAATGAGACGTCTTTGTCACGTATTCTGATACACCTATTGGCCGAGCTCGAAACAGCCGAGATTCTGGCCGCATTGCCGCGTCAGTCGCGATATCTGCTAAGAAAGCAGGGCAATATAGCCTTGCCCAGACTGATTGCGGCAATAAGCGAACAGGGATATTACCTGGCGCCTAGCGCGGGGCTATGCGTGGAACGACTAGGTGGAATTCGCCCTGCCGCCGAAAAAACGGGATTGTCGATGAACACCATTCAGGCCCTGAAGCAGGGCCGAGCAACACTCCGCAGCTACCTGATTCTTGCCGTCGCCCTCAAATCGCGGGTTCGGTTACAAAAGATCAATCCCCGCGCCGCACTATGGACCACGAAGGAGAACACATGGACAACCCCGCCTTCACTTCTACAGCAATTGTACCCGTTGCTGCCGGGTAAAACCTTTGATATCGATCCCTGTAGCCCCAGCGTTGGGTCGGCCGCCCCGGTGCGCGCCTATGTGCATTACACGGAAAAGCACGATGGACTTCGCCAGTCCTGGGGGAAGGGTACCTACTGTTATGTGAACCCTCCGTTTTCGCGGTTGCGGGCATGGATACACAAAGCACTGGCGGAGACCGGCAACGGAGTCGTCAGCATCCTGCTCTGCCCGGCGCGGGTCGATTCCATTTGGTGGCACACCCTGGTAGCCGACCGAATTCCCGTCGTTATGCTACGGGGGCGGCTCCAATTCGGTGGTGGGGATAACCGCCAACAAAAAGCACCTTTCGCCAGCGCTCTGCTCATTATTGGAGGCTCTGCCCAGTTACCAAAGCGCGTCGCCGAAGCGACCGGAGGATGGCTTGCCAGCATAGCCCCCTGATCTCGTGGAGAAAATGAACGCCAATTATAGATGCAAAGCTCAATGGCTCTTTTGCAGCATAACCGGTCATCCAGAAATTTGTGGTAAATGCGCCTCATGAACTCTGCTAGGCTCAAAGGTGACCATGCGAGTAATCCCGATCTCTATGCTGCTGAGCTGCGCCATGATCGCGTAATTGCACTCATGGGCAGCATCCAGTTCAGCCCGAATCATTCTGAGTTTTTCCAAATCAGATTGTCTTCCGCCATCCTGTACCTTCCTTGGCATCCATGGAAAGATTATGGGTGCCGGAGCAGAAGCAGGAGAGAGTCATCATCTCCTCACCTTACCCACAAACGCCACCGCCCTATGGACGGCTTTCGTCCAGAAATGGGGAAACCAGCCGGGCTGCGGCCCGGTTTGGACCCGCTCCGTTGTCTGGGCTAGAGCCGTGGATTTTGTGGGTAAGGGTATCGCCGTGCCCGATGCTTGACGTTCGCCCTATATGCTCTATATGTACCATCTCAAACACTAATGAAAAGGCGAGGAGGCCAGCAGTGACAAATCGAAGAGCCGAGAGGCCAGGTGGAGAGCACGCATGGGTACTCGCAGCCGCTATCGCCGTTATTGCTTTAGTCTTTGCGTGGATAATGATCCCGGCAATCTTTGTCGGGAATCCGTTCTCTAAAGCCTTATTACCCTTCTTGAAGATGGCAGGGAGCGTCCTTGCAGCTTTTGCAGGCATCGGTGCACTGAAGCTATATCTGGAGAGAAAGCGATGGCGAGAGCGTCAGAATGATCCTGTCCCTTTGAAAAATCGCAACTACCAGCCACAGCGCGCCCCCTACGCAAGCCGCGTCAAGCCAGATACAACCTACTCCCAGCAGAAAGGTCATACAGTGCCCCAGCCCAATTCAAGCAGAGTGGAATGGAGTCTTGAGCTGCTGCGGTCACTTGAGTGGAAGCGATTCGAGGATCTGTGTGATGAATATTCCAAGACAAAAGGCATGCGCACCCAGACCACCAGGCTTGGCGCTGATGGCGGAATAGATATCCGGATTTATCGTGAAACTGGGGATCCGATGGGCGTGATCCAGTGCAAGGCATG
>NZ_DAHVHY010000106.1 GCF_027322205.1 Acidithiobacillus sp. | reverse complement strand
ATGCTCCGCCAGGGGCATCACCCGCGCGGGAGTCAACTGAACCAAGACCGACACCTCCGCCATCGCTGGCAGTGCCAGTATGCCGAGCCCTAGTCCCAAGCCACTCCACAGCCATCCCGGTATCCGTCGCGTCACCGCTGTTTTCTCCATTGTTGCCAGGGCAGGCCCACCGCCATTTCCAGGGCCGCCTGTTGTTCCGCATAAGCCTGCTTCAGGGCCAGCAATTGCAGGCTCTTGGCGAGGGCCTGACTGCGCACCGCCTCATAATCGATCAGGGTCACATTGTGCTCCGCCGCCGCACCCCGCAGTCGCTGCTCGGCGCTTTGCAATTGCGGTACCTGCTGCTCCAGCGGGGTAATTTCCTGACGCAACCGGCGCAGATCGGCCACCAGAGCGGTGATATCGGCGCGGGTCTGAAAGAGGCGGACGGTGTAGGCCGCATGTAATTGCGCACGGGTGGCCTCGGACTCGGCGATAACGCCGCGATTGCGGTTCCAGAGCGGGATATCGAGACTGACACTGGGGCCGATGGTCTGGATATTCGAGGTATCGGCCGCCTTGGAGATGCCGATGGTAAATCCCGGATACTGGCCGAGGATGGCACGCCGTACCCGCGCTTCCTGGGCCTGATAGCCCGCGCGCAGCGCCAGCAAATCGAGCCGGTGGGCATCCGCAAGGGTAACCAGACGGGCGGCATCGGGAATATCCAGCTGCGTTTGCGGCGCCCGCAGGGAAAGCCGCATGTTCGGCGGCAACCCCATCACTTTATTTATATTCTGCCGCACGGCAGTCACCTGCCGGCGCAGCGCCAGCATGCGGTCCTGACTATCCAGCCAGGCGATTTGCCGCAACGAAGTCGTGGTGATGGTGGCATCTCCCAGCCGGAGATTCTGAACCGAGATCCGGTAGAGCTGATCCGTAGTAGTCGCCGCCGTTTGCGATACGGTCTCCTGCTTCTGCAGATAATACAGTTGCCGGGCCAGTATCCGCGTCTGGTTGGCCACCATCCACTCCTGCCAAGCCACCTGATACTGTACCGATTGTTCTTGCGCCCGGGCAATATGCAGATTCGCAGAGCGGGTGAACAGGCTGGCGAGACTCCAGCTCAGCCCCATGCTGTAGGCGTTAGTGTAGCCTGCAGCCACATTACTGGGCAGGTCGGCGCTCAGGGAAAGCTGCGGGTCGGGCAGCAGGCCAGCCGCGAAGACCTGCGCCTGGGCAACGCCGATTTGTGCCCGCATCGCCCGCAGGTCCGGATTGAGCAACACGGCAACTTCCCCGAGATCTTCGCCGGACAGGGGCGCGTGCAGGTTTACCGGTTGGGCGCTGGCGGGATGATCGTGGCGCAGGGCGGCAGCCATTTCCCGCTCCACCTTCGCCATAGCTGGCAGATGATCGCGCAAGGGCTGTGCGTGGTAGCTGGCGCAGCCCGTCAGAGGCAGCAGCAGAAAGGCAATGCGCCCATGAAATACAACAAGGCGCCACCAGCCTGATCTCTCAAAAATCGAATACATGATCCCTTCGCTCCGTGAAGGTATGGTACCACCATGTTTTATGATTCAAGGAGACGTGACAAGGCGCTGTCGATACATAAAAACCTGTCCTTGCCGGTCGCTCCGCGAGCTGAGTGTTATTCGTCCGCCGAGTTGATCGGCAA
Organism: Acidithiobacillus sp.; assembly: GCF_027322205.1. GTDB lineage: Bacteria > Pseudomonadota > Gammaproteobacteria > Acidithiobacillales > Acidithiobacillaceae > Acidithiobacillus. The sequence goes on along the minus strand of NZ_DAHVHY010000106.1, from coordinate 2,628 downwards.
TATGACGAGCGATGGTCAGACCCAGGCCGCTACCGCCTTCCGCGCTGTCCGGCAAGCGGTAAAATGCATCAAATACTCTATGCGATTCCTCTGGAGGAATGCCCGGACCACTGTCGATGACTTCCACGACACCCTCTTCGCTATCGCCACGGATGCGGATGGTCACCTCACCGTTTTCCGGGCTATAGCGCAGGGCATTGTCGACGGCGTTGCGTATCAGGCTATGCAGCGCCGCTTCCGTCCCCTCTACCCACACCGCGCCCTGTAGCTCCAAGCCAAAATCGAGGTTTTTCTGCTCCGCCAGCGGATAGAGATCTTCCACCACCAAACGGGCGACAGCGGCAAGGTCCACCGGCTGATGCGCTGCCACTGCCGCCTGCTGGCGGGCCAGACTCAACAACTGATCGAGCAGATGACGGGATCGCTCCAGGCCGCTTTTGAGAGGCAGCAGGCGTTGTTTGCATTCGGCGAGGGATTCCGCCCGTTCCAGATTCTGCGCTTGTAGTGAGAGTGCTGTCAGAGGTGTCCGCAGTTCATGGGCGGCGTCGGCGACAAAACGGCGTTGTTGGGCCATCAGCAGCTTGACCCGTTCCAGCAGGCGGTTGATGGCGCGCAGGAAGGGTGCGATTTCCTCCGGCACCTCGCTTGCCGGTAAAGGCTCGGGATATTCTGCGTTCTGCGCATCTGCCGCCTGGGCCAGGGCATGCACGGGTGCCAGACTGCGCAGGACCAGATAGCGGGCGAATACGATCAGCAAAGGTACCAGCAGCAAAAGTGGCATCAGGGTCCGCAGAGCGCTATTGAAAGCGGCGTCACTGCGTACATCGGTAGACTGGGCGACGGCGAGTTTTTTACCCGGCGCTACCCGACGGACAAAGACGCGCCAGTTCTGGCCGCCCACGTCCACAGTGTGGAAGCCGCTGCTCAGGTGAATCGGAAGCTTGAGCAAAGGTGCGGTCGACGGCTGGGATGTCGTTAAAGCTTGCACCACAATGCGCGCATCGGGGTCCACATCCAGAGGGGTCGCAACGGGCTTTTCCACGGTCGGCCAATGTTCCGGGGGGATCAGGACCGCGATCTGCCGCAAGGACGCATCCTGATATTCCTGTGCCTCATCAAAGGCGAGCCAGAACGATGCCAGGCCGGCCAGCAAACCCATACACACAATAGCCATGCTCAATCCGACGGACAAACGGCCTTGCAGAGAACGTGTCATGGCTGGCGCGCAACCATCCAACCCACCCCACGGACATTTTTGATGACCTTCGCACCGAGTTTCTTGCGAATGCCGTGGATCAGAAAATCAATGGTGTTGCTCTCCACGGCTTCATTCCAGCCATATAAGCGCTCTTCGAGTTGGGCACGGCTGAGAATGGCACCTGGGCGCAGCAACAAAGCTTGCAGCAAGGCGAATTCCCGGGCAGTCAGCAGGACTTGTGCATCGCCATACTGCACTTCATGGGTGCCCAGGTTGAGTTGCAGCAATCCATTGCTGAGTACCGGGGTGGCCTGTCCGCCCTGACGGCGGATGATGGCGCGCAAGCGGGCCAGCAGTTCATCCATTGCAAAAGGTTTAACCAGATAGTCGTCGGCGCCGAGGTCCAAGCCATCGACCCGGTCCGCCAGCGCATCGCGGGCAGTAATGATGATAACGGGCAAGGTGTTGCCAGCGGCCCGAAGCTTTCTCAGCAGCGCACGTCCGTCCAGTTTGGGCAGGCCTAAATCCAGCAACACCGCCTGGTGCTCCTGGTTGCCGATGGCCCGCAATGCGGTTTCGCCATCCCGCACCCAGTCCACGGCATAAGCCGCATCCTGCAGAGCCACCGTGATGGCTTCGCCGATCATTCGGTCATCTTCAACAAGGAGAATGCGCATAAGATGGTCCCAGTATATTCCCGGTGACTTTGCTCACCTCAAAAACCCCGTCCCCTCAAAAGGGAGCGGGGCTCTCGCAATGCCGGTGATCAATCCGGATGCGCGCCTTCGGTGGAGTTCTCCAGAACGGCCCCGGTTTTAGCATCGACGCCTACCTCATGGGTGACTTTGCCATTTTTGATATCGAAAGAATAGCGCAAACCGCTCCTACCTTTCTCCTGCTCCAGTTCTTCGTCCGTGATTTTGCCGGGGTATGCCTTCAAGGCAATAGTCCTGGCCTGTTCGATAGTTACCTTGGCATGGCCCGCCAGATTCTGGCCGGTGAAGGCGAAGGCATTAAGGGATGCTGCGGTCAAAATGACACCCAGCACGCCAATGACCACTTTATTTGATGTTCCCATGATGTCACTCCTTTCCAATAGATCGAGGTCTGGTGGATGCTTGTGCTTCCACCATGTTGCCCACTCTACCACCTCGGAATTAGCGCAGGCTTAGCGACGGCCAAGCGGAGATTTCTGGATGCATACTCGTCATCCTAAAAAATATCGGCAGAAAAGCTCCAGACACAACACGCTGGAACCTTTCTGCCGCAAATTACAAGTAAATATCTCCCGGCAAAGCCGGGAGCTTTAGTTCGTGAGCCGCTCAAAGCGGCTTAAAGGGGACGCTAACGCGGCCCCTCAGTTTTGGCGCCACCACAGGGTGGCCTGGATCAGCTCCATATGTTCAACTGATCCACCCGTTCATCCTCTT
>NZ_DAHVHY010000105.1 GCF_027322205.1 Acidithiobacillus sp. | reverse complement strand
CCCCGCCGATGCTCCGGCGGATAGCGAATGTGCTTACTGGGCGCGGGCGTTTTATCAACAATGTCGCGCTTTGGCGGCGGATCTGGAAAACCTCGCCCCTGAAGCGCGGCATTTGAACGATGCCCTGACACTGGCCGAATTGGCCCATGACATTGCCACGGGGACGGCAAACACCCGGGCGGCTGCCGCAGAACGGTTGCGGGTGATCAATCAATTGGTAGATCGCTGCCGCGCATTGGCGGTGATGGATTTTGAATTTCTTTACGACCCTGCGCGCGACCTGCTGGCCATTGGCTATGATGTCGGGGAACGGCGCCGTGATCCCTCCTGCTACGACCTGCTGGCATCAGAAGCACGCCTGGCCAGTTTTCTGCTTATTGCACAAGGACAAGTACCACAGAAACATTGGTTTTCGCTGGGTCGCCTGTTGACGAGCTACGGTGGCGAACTGTGCTTGATTTCGTGGAGCGGCTCGATGTTTGAGTATCTCATGCCGCAATTGATCATGCCGGATTTCCCCAACACGCTGCTCCACCAGACCTGCAAAGCGGCCGTCTCCCGTCAAATAGAATATGGGCGCCAACGCACCGTACCCTGGGGAATATCGGAATCCTGCTTCAACGCCGTGGACATGCATCAAGTCTATCAATACCGGGCATTTGGGGTTCCCGGTCTTGGTTTCAAACGCGGACTCGGCGATGATTTGGTGATTGCACCCTATGCCAGCGCGCTGGCACTGACCGTGATGCCGTGGGAGGCCTGCCACAACTTGCAGGCCCTTGCGGCGCAGGGGTTTCTCGGCACCTATGGATTTTACGAAGCCATCGATTACACCCCATCACGGGTGCCACCGGGCGAGAGTCATGCCATTGTCCGCACCTTTATGGCGCATCATCAGGGCATGAGCCTCCTGGCTTTTGCCCACGTCCTTCTTAACCAACCGATGCAGCGCCGATTTTTATCTGATCCCGGCATTCAGGCCACTCAATTATTGTTGCAGGAGCGCCTGCCCAGACAAGAAGCTACCTTGCATCCCCATGCGGCTGAAGTCAGCGCCGCCGCAAACGTGTCCAGCGTCGAGACCGCCGCGATTATGCGCGCATTCACCAATCCGGATACGTCCATGCCAGAAGTCCACCTTCTGTCTAATGGCCACTACCACGTCATGATCAACCATGCCGGCAGCGGCTACAGCCATCGTGGTGGTCTCGCCGTGAACCGCTGGCGCGAGGATACCGCCATAGACACCTGGGGGACCTTCATTTACCTGCGTGATCGTCATTCCGGACACTTTTGGTCGACGACCCATCAACCCACCCGAAGCAAAGCCGATCACTATGAGGCGATTTTCGTCCAGGCGCGGGCGGAATATCGTCGCCGCGATCAGATGATAGAAAGCTATATGGAGGTCGCCGTTGCGCCGGAAGACGATGTGGAGATCCGCCGCGTAACGCTCACCAATGTCTCCTCGCGCATTCGTCAGATAGAGTTAACGAGTTATACCGAGCTTGTCCTCGCGCCGCTGAATGCCGACCTTGCTCACCGCGCATTTAGCAACTTGTTCGTTCAGACCGAAATTCTGGCAGAGCACAATGCGATTCTCTGTACCCGACGGCGCCGCTCACCGGACGAGCAAGTGCCTTGGATGTTCCATCTGTTTGCGGCTCCCGGAGTTGCCGCCAGCGCAGCATCTTACGAAACCGATCGCGCACAGTTTATCGGCCGTGGTCGTACCGCCGAACATCCGCGCGTCTTCGATAGTCTACAACAGGCTACATTATCAAATAGCGAGGGTCCCGTATTAGACCCCATTGTGGCCATCCGTCGTACGCTGACGCTTGGCGTAGACGAGTCCGCGACGGTGCAGATCATTTCCGGAATTGCCGACACCCGTGAGGCCGCCATCGCCCTGCTGGAGAAGTATGGTGATCGTCACCTGGCGGAACGGGCTTTTGAAATGGCCTGGTTCCAGAGCCAGGAAGTGCTCCGTCATCTGAGCGCCAGTGAAGCCGATGCCCAGGTGTATGGCCGCCTCGCCAATTCCGTGGTCTACGCCAGTGCCCTGCGGAGGGCCGCGCCCAGTGTGATTGCCCGTAATCAGTTAGGGCAATCCGGCCTGTGGCGCTTCGGGATATCGGGCGATTTACCGATTGTGCTGCTGCGCGTCAGTCAATTAAACCGCATCAATCTGGTAAAACAAATGCTGCAGGCCCATGCCTATTGGCGACTGAAAGGACTGGCGGCCGATCTGGTGATCGTCAACGAAGATTTCACCAGCTACCGGGCCACGCTGCAAGATCAGATTATGGGCTTGATTCACGCAGGTCCGGAAGCACAAGTCATCGACAAACCCGGCGGCGTCTTTTTACGCCGCGCCGAAGAACTTTCCGAAGAGGATCGCGTGCTGTTCCAGACCGTCGCGCGCATTATCCTCACCGACAGCGCCGACTCCCTGCTGGAGCAGGTGGAACGGCGGGTATCCGGGGATCGTTTTCCTGCTCCGCTGAATCCGCGGTCACCCCTCGCTACCGAAATCATACAACCGTTGCCTCCGCGTGAACTTATTTTTTTCAACGGATTAGGTGGATTCACGGCCGATGGACGTGAATACGTCATCGGTCTGGAGCCGGGCCAAAGTACGCCCGCCCCTTGGGCCAATGTGATTGCCAGTCCGCACATCGGCACCGTCATCAGCGAGAGCGGCGGCGCCTATACCTGGGTCGAAAACGCCCATGAATTCCGTCTGACCACATGGCACAACGATCCGCTGAGTGACAGTAGTGGCGAAGCCCTGTATATCCGCGACGAAGACACCGGAGTATTTTGGTCACCCTCTCCATTGCCCGCCCGCGGTCAGTCCGGATATGTGTGCCGCCACGGATTTGGATACACCGTTTTTGAACATTATGAGTCGGGGATATCTTCAGAAATGACCACCTACGTCGCGATGGACGCGCCGGTGAAATTCGTGGTGGTCAAGCTGCGCAATCATTCCAAGCGCTCGCGACGGCTTTCGCTGACGGGATACTGGGAACTGGTGCTCGGCGAGTGGCGCCATGCCAATATGATGCATATCGTCACCGAAACCGATCTGCACAACGGTGCGCTGTATGCCCACAATGACTATGGCCGCGAGTGCGGACATCGGGTCGTGTTCGTTCAGACCAGTGAACGGGAGCGTACGATCACTGGCAACCGCAGCGAGTTTATCGGTCGTAATGGTACGCTTGCCAAGCCTGCGGCACTGTACCGCAGCCATTTATCGGGTAAAACAGGGGCGGGCCTTGATCCCTGTGCCGCCATACAAACGCTGATTCATCTGGCCGAAGGCACGGAGCGCGAGGTCGTGTTTGTTTTTGGTACCGCCGCCAGCACCGACGAAGCGCAGCGATATACAGACCGTTTCGCCGGTAGAGAGGGTGCGCGGCAAGCTTTGGCAGGGGTGCGGGAATACTGGAATCGGACCTTAGGTACGATATATGTGGAAACCCCGGATCCTGCACTGAACGTATTAGCGAACGGCTGGCTGGTCTACCAGACCATCTCCAGCAGACTCTGGGGCCGCAGCGGCTACTACCAGTCGGGCGGGGCCTACGGTTTCCGTGATCAACTGCAAGACAGCATGGCGCTGATCCACACCACTCCCTGGCTGGCCCGGGAGCAACTGATCCGTTGTGCAGAGCGCCAATTCCGCCAGGGGGATGTCCAGCACTGGTGGCATCCGCCCCACGGCCAAGGGGTGCGCACCCATATTTCGGATGACTATCTCTGGTTACCCTATGCCACCTGTCGTTTTGTGATGGCTACCGGCGATAGTGGCGTACTCGACGAACCCATTCATTTTCTCGAAGGCCGCGAGCTGAATTCCGAGGAAGAATCCTACTACGATCAGCCCCAGCAGTCTGCCGAATCCACCAGCCTCTATGATCATTGCGTGCGGGCGCTCAAAAACGGCTTGCGATTTGGTGCCCATGGCTTACCGCTGATGGGCTGTGGCGACTGGAATGACGGGATGAATCTGGTCGGCCGTGAGGGCCGGGGTGAGAGCGTCTGGCTGGCCTGGTTCCTGATTCAGAATCTGCAGCAGTTTGCCGGACTCGCGCGCAACCGGGGTGACAGCGCTATCGTTGATCTTTGTGTGCAACAGGCTGCCGTGTTACAGGAGGGCATAGAAAAAAATGCCTGGGACGGTGCCTGGTATCGGCGGGCTTATTTTGATGATGGTACGCCCCTTGGTTCTGCTGCGAATGACGAATGCCAAATAGATTCCATCAGCCAGAGTTGGGCCGTC
>NZ_DAHVHY010000104.1 GCF_027322205.1 Acidithiobacillus sp. | reverse complement strand
TGCACGCGGAACTGGTGGCAGAACGCGAGGATGGCGTGGCGGTGTGCTGGAATGACGCCACGCTCGCAGAGGACACGCATCCCCGCTGGCAGGAGCCGCATCAGGTCATTGGCTATGACGCTACGGGGACTTGGGAAGATCATCTGCTGTGGGGACGGAGCTTGCGTTATGCCCTGTCCCACGAGATACCCATTGTTCCGGCCGCGTTGTCCCGCACCTATGTGGGGCACACCATCACGCCGCCCCGGGAAGGCCGCTTGTTGCAGGTCGCCGGGCATGTGTTTCTGGATACGGGGGCTGCCCATCTGGATCAGGCTGAGCGATACCGCGATCAGGGCTTGACCCTGTTTTGCCATCAGGAAGAACGGGGCTGGCTACTGACGGCATCGGGTATCCAGGAAGTGGGGCTGGATTCGCCCTTGGCGGGCAGGCACAAGGAATGACACGACTCATGACAACCGTCGCTTACGCCTCCGATCTGCATCTCGAATTCGGCAATGCCGTGCCCACGGAGGGGCTCGAAAAAGCGGACATCCTGGTGCTTGCGGGAGACGTCGACATGATTCCGGAAGGCTGGGCCGACCTGCTGCGCCAGTTGCGGAAGGTCTTTTCCGGTCCCATCGTCGGGATCCTGGGCAATCACGAATACTACAACGGGGTTTTCCCGGATGACAGGGAGAAATTCCGGGATGCCATCGCCCACGACCGTCAAGCTTATCTGCTGGAAAAGGACATGGTGATTCTGGATGGCGTCCGCTTTCTGGGTGCCACCCTCTGGACGGACTTCGCCAGCGGTCGTCAGATGCGCAGTTGCCAGCGCATGATGGCGGACTTTGCTGTGATTTTCGATGGCCATTCCGGGAATATTACTCCGGAAACCATCCTCAAGGTCCACCAGGACAACATCGCCTGGCTGGATGACCAGTTCACCAACCATCTGCACGCCGGGCCAGATATAGTGGTGACGCATCACGCGCCCAGTTACCAAAGTCAGCACCCCCGATTCGCCGGGAGCCCCATATCGGGCGGATTCTGCTCCAATCAGGAGCATCGCATTCAACGCTGGAAACCCGATGTCTGGATACATGGCCATGTGCATGATCCCATGGATTACCGCATCGGCCAGACCCGTATCCTCTGCAATCCGTGGGGATATCCCGATGAGGAGAATGACATGGGGTTTCGTATGGTGGAAATTTGAGGAGTGAACTCAGGAGAGAACGCTATGCATGACGTAATGATCGATATCGAAGCCCTCTCCACTCAGTTGGGGGCGGTAGTGCTGAGTATCGGGGCGGTGATCTTCGATCCCCACTCTGATCGCATCGGGCAGACCTTTGCCATCCGTTTGCCGGCTCAGGAGCAAATAGACCGGGGTGCGCTGGTGGATATCGACACCATCCAGTGGTGGATGGATCAGTCCCTGGAGGCGAGGCAGGCGGCTTTCCATGGCCCTTGCGCGCACTCGGTAGCTCAGGGCCTCGGCAAATTCTCCCGCTTTCTCCAGCGCATCCCTGCGGAAAGCTTGCGGCTTTGGTCCAATGGTCCATCCTTCGATTCCGCGCAATTGCAACTCCTGTACGCGCGGTTCCGGGAGCCTCTGGGACCCGGGAATGGATGGCCGGTGCGGTACAACGCGGATCGGGATTGCCGTACCCTCTTTGAACTGGCCTATCCGCAAGGCGGTATTCCTGTAGAAGACGAGGGCGTGGCGCACAATGCGCTGGATGACGCCGTTGGGCAGGCCAGGGCGCTACAGGCTTGTGTGCGGAAACTCAGAGGGCAGGGGTAAAAGATGGGCCGGAAGATGCCTGTGGATATCGAGGTGCTCACCCGATAGGCCAAGGGAATATCATTATCTATGGCAAGCGTTCCTTTCGGTATGTGGATCAGTTGCTGTAGTGCGGACTCATGTTTAATCCCTCGGAAAAACGGATTGGCATGCTGCCATTTTGGGGATATTCAGTCCGTTCCTTTTCTCATCTGCAATATTTTTTTGCAGGGCGGATATTTTGTGTAATTTTTGCAGCCCCAGAATTTATTCCCTTTCTTTCTGTTGGTTCTTGGCACCATTTTGATCCCGCAATGTGGGCAGGTTGGCGTGGTGTAGTCCCCTTCCGTTGCGAATGCCAGCAATCGCGCCTGCGACGAAGCGGGCAACCGCTCAATCAACGTTATGAAGTTCATACCGTCAACAAGAATAATACGGTCTTCCTTGGCGAGCTCCTCGGCGGGTTTGGTAAATGTGCCATTGGTGATGAAAGTCCCAGTGGGCACTTTTTCATGGGTCATCGTGCCCAAAAGCTGTCGAACCAGCTCAACTCCTATGGGTTTATCCGGCCATGCCTTGCACTGGGTAACTGCGATTAATGCGCCGGTTTCCCGATGGAACAAACGAATATCCACACCGCCATCGGCACCGAGCCCTGTGGTGGTGCTTCGCATACCGCATTCACGGTGATATTCATTGCAAAGGTCTTCAAACCGTTTCCATTCGAGGTCTCGGAGTAGTGACAAGGACCATCCGTTGGGCTGCTTAGGATCAGGGTTGGCGTACGGTGATGGATTGTTATTCAGGAACTTTTGAGAGGGCTTTGGTGCTTGATACGCGGGCTTGTCCGTTGTGGATGGCGTCACCGGCACTGTATCGCGGGCCAGAAACAGCATGAACGCCATGAATCCGAAAATCAGCGCCAGGATGCTGCCGATCATCTCAAAAAGTGGCGTCAGTATCTTCAGGATGGGGTTAATCTGAAAAACGGCGGGCAGGATCAGCCAGGATGAAAACAGGATGATGCCCGCGAGGATGGCCGAGCCGATCCACGCGGGGTCCGTCATGGTGGCGATGTTCAGCAGAGGGCTCCCGCTGGATCCCCGGTATCTGCGGCGTTTTCTATAATAGGCCATTGGTGGCTCTTTTGCGGCTGTAGGGTATGTTCTCAGTGTGCAAAAAGCGGCAAAGCTTGTCGAGACGTGATGGCCTGTTGGATAGCGTCGTCGGGTAAGGGGAGTATTCGTCTGAGCAAGGCAATGACCAGTCCCAGGTCAGAAGTCGCCGAACTGGTTGCGCGGCAAGTTGCTGACTGACCGCCTGTCCAGCATACTGACCCCATAAGAATACACTGTGATCGGTACATGGATTGCAGCATTCCGCAGAAAGGGAAACCGCATGGCCGCAGAACAAAGTCCTGTCCTTATCCTCACCATCAACGACTGCCCCGGCATGCGTGTGGTCCGCGTCATCGGGCCGGTCTATGGCACGGGTGTCCGATCCCGCAATATCGTCGGCAATTTCCTTGGTGGTGTCCGCGCCATCTTCGGCGGCAAGCAGGCTGGGTATCTCAAAATGATTGCCCAGACCCGCGATGATGCCCTGGAACAACTGGCCGAGCATGCCCGATCCATCGGCGCCAATGCCGTGCTGGGGATGCGTTTTGATTCCGGTGAATTTGATGCCGGGCAGGGGCAGGCAATGAATGAGGTTACGGCTTATGGGACGGCGGTGGTGGTGGAAGCTCAGTAACCGGCCACTTCCCGATGCCTATAGAACTTTTCCCAATTGTCTCACCGATACAAAGTCTGGCTACACCAGCCAGAAATAACTGCATGGGTGTCGGCAGCGGAAACAGACATTCCCCCTGGGAACAGGAACGATGTAGTATCGGCCAATAACAGTCGTTCGCGACCAAGGGTTGCATGGGAATGTTATACCGCAGTTTGGAATGTTGCGTTGTGCCGTTAGTGCAATCGAATTTACCTTATGCCGCTTGACCACCATCGCTGGAATAAAACCCTGAATGCCCGATAAGGAAGCCACAGCCCGCATCAAGATCAACAAGCTGCTCGAAGCGGCTGGCTGGCGTTTCTTCGCGGATGGCAGCGCGCCCGCGAACATTCGCCTCGAACCCAGCGTCACAATCAAGTCAACCGACCTGGACGCGCTGGGCGCCAACTTCGAGAAGAGCACAAAAGGCTTCGTCGACTTTCTCTTGCTCGATGCCAAAGGCTTTCCGCTGCTTGTCCTCGAAGCCAAAGCCGAAGACAAAAATCCGCTTGTCGGTAAAGAGCAGGCGCGCAAATACGCCAAGTCCCAGAACTGCCGCTTCGTCATGCTTTCCAACGGCAACCTGCACTACTTCTGGGACCTCGAACGCGGCAGCCCGTACGTCATCACCTCGTTTCCGACACCGGACTCGGTTACTGGCTACCAGAAGGTCACGCCCAATCCGCAGCGACTGATCGAAGAGCAGGTCGGCGAGGACTACATCGTTCGCACCCAGCGCCCGAACTACGCAGCTGAAGCCGCCTGGCAAAACGAAGCGGAGCGCCCCGGCTACATTCAGGCCAACAAGCTGCGCTTTCTCCGGCCGTATCAGCTAAAGGCCATCCACAGCCTTCAGACCGCAGTCG
>NZ_DAHVHY010000103.1 GCF_027322205.1 Acidithiobacillus sp. | reverse complement strand
CCAGCACGGCGGCCGCTTCCGCATCCCCTGCGGCCAGCAGCCGTTCACGCATGGCCGGGGTGACATCCAGCCCCCGCGCCTCCAGCACCCGCGGCACCAGCGCCATGCGCACCAGCGGGTCCGCCGCCGTGTCCAGGGCCATTTCCCAGAGACCATCGTGGGCGGGCAAGTCACCATAGTCACCCCCGAGTCGCCGCAACTGCTGACGCAGGAGGACGAAATGCTCCGCCTCCTCCTGCGCCACCCGCAACCAGTCGCGGTAGAAATCCTCAGGAAGACCGGGGAAGCGATAGAGGGCATCCAGAGCCAGGTTGATGGCATTGAATTCAATGTGCGCCAGGGCGTGCAACAAAGCGAAGCGGCCTGCCTGCGTATGCAGGGCGCGGCGCTTGGGCAAGTCTTTGGGACCCACCAGCAGGGGATGGCTCGGTCGCCCCGGTGTGGCGGAAAGGGGTGGGGCCGAAACTTCCGGCATGGGCGCCAGCGGCCAGTGCAAGGCCCTTACTTGCTCTACTTTTTGTTGTGGATCAGCAGCATAGAGGGCCGCGCCCACAGCGGCCCAAGCCTGTGTATCTGCCTGCATATCAGTCCCTCGTCACGCCGTCACGACCTTCGCCAGCCCGGCTGAGCCAGTCCACGACCGCGAAAGAGGAAGAAGTATAGCAGGGTATGGGTGATTTCCTGCGCAACACTCCCTGAGTTACGACGGATGGGCGTTGAATTGCGGATTTACATCACGAACGGGGACGGCGTTGATCCAGTCCCAAGAGTTGCCCAGATATATGGTGCCACCGACGATGGTCGGATTGACGATGCCAAAACGCCCACCGACCTTGTATTGATGGATCATCTTCCCGTTCTTCGGATCGACGGCATAAATATCCGGTCCCGTGGAAATATACAGGGTATGATCATAGTAGGTCGGCGCGCCGCGACCGGCACCAGCCGGGCCGGGGTTGGGCACATGCCAAGTCCACGCCACCTTACCGGTATGCAAGTCAATGGCTTCATAAGCGGACGTGACCGGTGAACCCACATAGACCGTATGATCATGAATCATTGGCACGCCCCCCTTGAATGCCGGCACTCTTGATCCGCGTCCCATGTCATCGGTCCACAGGACCTTGCCATTACGCGCATCGAAAGCCCGCACTAGGGTGGTCATGGTGGGTTTACCCTGGATCATCTGCGGATTTGCCACCGAATCCATGACCACGATGCCATCCGCCACAGCGGGCGGCACATCCCCCATGCCCGTATTCACGGCACCGGGAATTTCGCCTTTCCATAATACCTTGCCCGTCCGCACATTCAGGGCATACAGACCAGGAATGACGGACATGGAGACGTAGACTTTTCCATCCCACACGATGGGGCTGGACATGTTGGCGATACCGCCGACATGGGTACGCCACATTTTCCGGCCATCCGCTGAACGGATGCGATAAATGTTGCCATCTCCGGTGCTGATGAAGAGGGAATGATCGGCGTAGGCTGGGGTCGGCATGGCGTCACCAGCGGTTTTGAAACTCCAGAGCAGTTTGCCGTTGGTTCGGTCCAGACAGAATATCCCGTTGTAGCTGATGTCCTTGCCGCGCCCCGCTTGGGCCGGGTGCTTGGCGTATTTCATCACGTTGGCGAAGTTGAAGGATACGCTTCCGGCAGACAGGTACACATGCGTACCGACCACCAGCGGATTGCCCATCAGCGTATTGGCGACCGGGCTGGTTCTCCAGATCAGTTTGCCCGTCCGCGCATTGACGGCATAGGCGAACATGTCATCGCTCTCGGCGTACACCACGCCCTTGACGACAGAGACCCCGAGCGCATTACCATAAAACTGGGTCTGCACCGGCAGGGCCTCTTTGATGCCATAGACCTTTTCCCCATAAGGATGCGGGTCGCTCAACGGCCAGGCCCGGGCCTCCGGGAAATTCCAGCGTACGCCCTCACGAATCCAGGCCGGCGCGCTGGCGGCAACCGGAAAGGCGGCATTATGTTGCGGGTTACCATAGGCATGGGTCCACGCCGTGGGGCCGACCTGATCGACGGGTGCGGGGGCATTTTGCGGCAGGTACAGGACGGCAAAGGGGCTCTGCGGATCTAACGCGTTGTTGACCGGGTCCAGCGGGACCGTGGCGGTCTGCGCCCAGGCCGTGCCGGATATTAACGTACATGTTGCGGATAAAACGACAGCTTTGCGGATTTTCATTTTATCTCCTCAAGAAAGGGAAGCACCTGCGCGCAGTTAAAAATTTATCAATCAGAAATAAATCATATAACCAACTAATAAATTGTTATTAATCATGCAGTACTCGCACATTAGGCAGGTCAATTGATCGCGTCAAGGGTAAAAATTGTAACATGGTGAAACAGTGTTACAATTGGTTACATATAATGATGAAAATCACTCTATATAATGCATTATATGGTTATTCCGCGTTATATGGATTCGCATGGCGCATCACTTTTGGCGCGTCCCGCTTGAACGAGTGGTTGGACTGGGTAGCGACTCAACAAGGCGTCCCCCTCCCACACCACCGTGCATACGGGACTGTACACGGCGGTTCAATGAACAGTTTCCTGCCATCCTGCGAGGGATGGCAGACCTAAACTGCGGAAGAACCTCGCTGGCAAGGCCAGCGATAGCACCGGGGTTTTTCGACAGGCGCCACAGGCAGTGAGCGCTTTTGCTGGTGTTCCATGCTTCGCGCACAGATACGCCCCCGGTGCCAGGGTAGTTACGTGTCATGCCCGGCACATACGTGTGAATTGGAAATCAACGGGAACAAAGCTGGGTTGCGGATAGACTCAACCGCAAGGTCGACATCTAGCATGGACCAATAAAGATGATTGGGGGACAGCAATTCAACCGTGGTGATTTGCTCAACCGTGGCGTGTTTGAACCACGGAAACTCAGCATATGAGACAAAAAGTTCATCGTTGTCCACAAGTAGCCAGAAGCCCTTGCTTGATACCAACGAAACTTCAATTTCTGAAGTGGCTATGCCAGGCATGGATGATCTCCTCGTGATGGGCATGAACCAGAGCCAACGCCTCGCCGACCTGTTTTTGAGAAAGCCCTTGGTTTAATGCCAACTCAATTTCTGGCTCCAACCAAAATTTGGCCTCACCATCGGTATGAGTAACATGGACGTGTATTCGCGGTTCTTCGCGTGAAAAGAAGAAAAAGCGAAATGCCCCTTGACGGAAAATAGTAGGCGCCATGCGTCAAGTTTAGCAGCTAGCCATGAGAATGCCCAACGTTTGAATTCACCGGCGCTGCGCGGAGGATGCGGTGGCAAGTGCCAAGCGGGCATGAGCGACTGCAGAAATCTCGGGGCAATGAACACGGGCACGAATGCCCGCCTTCATTTCGCGCACCGACGCTAGCAGTTCAGCACCAATGTCAATTTTGGGCTGGCGGCCCACAGGCTTTTGTTTGGCTTTACGCATTTTCAATCTCCTCTTTGTGCGTACTACTTCCGTTGCGCCCAGTAGCCGGGACGACGCCTGTGATGCGCCACGGCGAGAATTCGAAGCTCCTCTGCGGTGACCTGATAGATGATGCTATATGGGAATCGACGGAGGATATATCGCCGGCGCTTGCTTCGGAACACAGCACCGAGCAGAGGGTTGTCCAGAACGAGATTGGCCGTTCGTTCAAACTCAGCCACAAGCGCGAGACCAAGCTCGACACCCGCCTTCAGCGTATAGAATGCTGCTGCGTCGTGCAGTTCGGCGAGCGCCGGTGGAGTAACGACGAGCTTCACTTCAGCGCTGCACGGACCTGTGCCAGAGCGTCAGCAATCGGAATGACTTGCAACACCCCACTTTCGATGTCAGCAATTCTGCGCTCGGTTTCGGCGGCCCACGCTTCCTCAATCTCGGAATCTTCGTCGAGACTAGCGAGCAATAGCTGAGCGAAAGCTGCGCGCTCCCCTGCAGTTAGTTTCAGGGCTTCGGCTTCGAGCAATTCGAGTTGATTTCCCATGGCTAATGTCTCCGTAAAGATAATATTAAGTTATACCGTGAGGTTGGTGCCGAGTGAAGGGGAAATGTCCAACGAGATGCCCAATCGGGATGGGGGAAGACCTCGCGATCTTGCCCCTCCCACACCACCGTGCATACGGGACCGTACACGGCGGTTCAATGAACCATTTCCTGTCATTCCGCGAGGGATGGCAGACCTAAACTGCGGAAGAACCTCGCTGGCAGGACCAGCGATAGCGCCGGGGTTTTCGACAGGCGCCACGGGCCGTGTGCACTTTTACTGGTGTTCCATGCTTCGCGCACTGACACACCGCGTTTGCGCAATTCCCGATAACCCGCCCTTCCCCATTGCTTCCAGCGGAATTGACGCGGAGGGTCCGCCGTGACCAGTCACGGATTCATCCTGCGGCCGTGCCGCAGCCTGCCGGGGCAGATTGTCA
>NZ_DAHVHY010000102.1 GCF_027322205.1 Acidithiobacillus sp. | reverse complement strand
GGGCAATACGGTGGATCCGCAAGGCCTGATCGACCGCTACGGGGCTGATACCGCGCGCCTCTTCATCCTCTTCGCGGCGCCGCCGGAACAGCATCTGGAGTGGTCGGACAGCGCCGTGGAAGGTGCTTACCGCTTCCTCAACCGATTCTGGCGCCTGGTCCACGAGTATGGCGCCACGCCCCCGGCACTGCCCGCAGAGCTCTCCGCCGAGGCGGTGGACCTGCGCCGCGCGGTGCATCAGTGCATCGACCGGGTCAGTCGCAACATGGACGGGCGCTATCATTTCAACGTCGCCATCGCCGCCATCATGGAGTTGACCAACAGCCTGATGAAGGTCCCTGCGGATGCCCCGGCCGACTTACGGGCAGTGCTGGGCGAAGGACTGCGCGCCCTGACCCTGCTGCTGGCCCCCTTTGCGCCCCATATCGCCGAGGTGCTTTGGGAAAAACTGGGGCAGAGTGGCGTGATCAGCCATGCCTCCTGGCCCGTCGCTGATGCCGGGGCCCTGCGTTGCGATACCGTGACACTGGTCATTCAGATCAACGGCAAGTTGCGCGAACGCATGGATTTCCCCGCTGATGCGGACCATGCCGGCGTCGAACAGACGGTACTGGCCGATCCGGCCATGCAGCGCCATCTGGAGGGTAAAACCGTGCGTAAAGTGATCATCGTACCCGGCCGTCTGGTCAATGTGGTGGCGGGATGAGCCGCACAGGGCAGTGGCGTCGCTGCTGGCTCGTGGCGGGGATGGCTCTGCTGCTGGGCGGCTGCGGCTTTCATCTGCAAACCGGGGCCAGCATTCCGCCGAGGCTGGTCGGCTTGCGCGTAGCGGGTACCGGCCCCTCTGGAGGCACGCTGGCGCAAGCCGTCGATCGTGCGCTGCAACGTCGCGGCAACCATGCGCAGTCGGGTGGCCCCTTATTGCAGATCGACAATGCCTATGTCAGCCAGCGGATCATCAGCATCAGCCCAAGCAACGGTGTGGCGCTGGAGTTTCTCGACACCTTGCACGCCGAGATCAGCGTCATCGGCAGCGACCATCAGCTACTTCTCACGCCGCAACCGCTGCTCGTGGAGAACAGTTTCAGCTACAACAGCAGCAACCCACTGGCGACTAATGAGCAGCAGATCACCACGCAGCGGCTGCTGATGGAACAGGGCGCACGACAGATTCTGCGGCGGGTGCTCAACAGCCCCGATTTCCGCCAGCAGGCTCCCTGAGTGCGACTGAAGCCAGCGCAATGGGCCAGCCATTTACGCGGCCCTCTGGCATCGGTATATGGCCTCTTTTCCGATGAGCCCCTGCTCTTGCAGGAGGCGGAAGACGCACTGATCGCCGCTGCGGCACAGCAGGGTTTCGCCCAGAAACAGCGCCTCGGCCAGCAAGGTAGTAACATCTGGGACACCTTGCGCGACGAGCGGGACGCGGGTTCGCTTTTCGCTGAACAACGCCTGCTCTTGCTGCGTTTGGATAGTCCCAAAGTTCCCAAAGAAGGCAGCACCGCTCTGCAGTACTGGCTAGCCTCGCCACCTCCCGACGCCCTGCTGATTCTCGGTGGCCCCCGCCCTGACGCCAGCGCACAGAAAACCACTTGGTTCAAGGCCGTCGAGACCCACGGCCACACGCTCCTGCTGTATCGCCCGGAAGGGCAAGACTGGCCGCGCTGGGTAGAGCAGCGCCTGCGCGCCGCCGGAATGCAGGCCGATAGCGCCGCTGTCCAGTTGCTCACTGACCTCAGTGTCGGCAATCTCAGTGCCTGCCATCAGGCCATTCAGCGGCTGCAACAGGTCTATCCGGGACAAAGCATTGATGTCCCCGCTATCCGTGCGGTACTGGCAGACAGTAGTCAGTTCACCATTTACGATCTCGCCGATGCGGTTTTGCGCGGCGAAACGGAACACATCCTGCGCATTCTCGACCGCCTGCGCAGTGGCGACGGTGAACCGGCGTTGTGCCTGTGGGTCCTGCACAAGGACCTGCGCCTACTGGCTGAATTGCGGGCTGGCGGCGTGGATGCCGATGCATTCTTCCAGCAGAACCGTATTTTCCCGCCCCGGCAGGGCTGGCTGCGCAATGCCGCCCGGCGTCTGACCCGCTCGGGGCTGCTGGCGGGCATTGAGGACTGCCTTGCCATCGACGCCCGCATCAAGGGGCAGGACCCCACGCCGGTCTGGCCGGCACTGACCGATCTCTGCCTGCGGATGTGTCGATGACGATGGATTTATTGGTACCCCGACTCGCGCCATGAAGGCGCTCCATAAGGTTTAGCACCCATGCGCCAGGCCCTGCCATTCACCGTTCTCGTTCTCGGATTGGTAAGCTTTTTCAATGATCTTGCCTCGGAGATGGTGGTCCCTCTCATCCCTGTCCTCCTGGCCACCATACTCGCTGCGGGTCCGGTAGCCCTAGGCTTGGTAGAAGGGGTGGCGGATACCGTGGCGAGCTTTCTCAAACTCTGGTCCGGCCGGCATTCTGACCTCATCGGTGGGCGGCGCAAGGGGCTGACGGTGATCGGCTACACGGTTTCCAATCTGGCGCGACCGCTCATCGCTGTGGTGGCAAGCTGGCCGGTGCTCCTGCTCGTTCGCAGCATCGACCGGATGGGAAAAGGTATCCGCACCGCACCAAGGGATGCCTTGCTGGCAGATTCCACGCCGCCGCAACGCATCGGCTTTGCGTTTGGCTACCAAAGGGCCATGGACAATGGGGGCGCGGTGCTGGGAGCGCTGGTGGCAGCGGCAGTTTTGCATTTTTCCGGAATCCCCTTCGAGGATGTCATCCTCCTGTCGGCCATTCCCGGCGCCGTCGCCATTTTGCTCCTCGGTGGCGGTGTGCGTGAGGTGCGACGACCACCTAATCACAAGACCCCAGCCCGTATCTCCCTGAACCCGCACCACCTGTCACCCCACATCCGCCGCTATCTCCTTACGCTGAGCCTGTTCACCCTGGCCCGCGCCACCGAAACCTTCATTCTGCTGCGTGCTTATCAGCTCGGCATGGACGTCGTACAGGTACTCCTCCTCTGGGCCTCCATCCATGCGGCCAAGAGCAGCACCGGCATGGGCGGCGGAAGACTGGCCGACAAACTGGGGCGGCGGCCCGTTTTATTCATCGGTTGGTCGGCCTACGGCTGCAACTACGCCTTGTTCGCCATGGTGGGAAGCCTCCCATTGTTGTGGGCGGTGGCCTTGTCCTATGGTTTGTTTTTTGGCTTCAGCGAGGGGGCCGAACGGGCCCAGATCAATGATCTGACCACAGCCGACGAGCGCGGCACGGCCTTTGGCTGGTATAACCTGGCCACCGGCGTCAGCGCGATCCCGGCGGGATTGCTGTTCGGCTGGATATGGGAAGAGGTCGGTGCCCCTTATGCCTTCGGCTTTTCCGCCTGCATCGCCATCGCCGCCACCACACTCCTCGCCACCTGGGTCTACCGCGGTACCCCTTGGCGGCCGTCTTGAATGTCCGCCGTCGCTGCCTACGCTTCGCATCAAAATGTAGCCCTCAACCGCCAGACCTGATAGATTGCTGCTTTGCTGCTGATTACGACTTTATGCGACTCAATCAAACGCCGTTTTCGGGATTTCGCCATGACTGAACCATGGGTTTCAGTCGAACAGATCACCGAGCATCTGGGAGTCACGCGCGACTCGATCTATCGGTGGATTGACCGCAAGGGATTGCCTGCACATCGGGTCGGGCGCCTATGGAAGTTCAAAATTTCCGAGGTGGACGAATGGGTTCGTGCGGGTGGTGCCGATGACGATTCAGGAGGCAAGAACCGATGAGAAGAACTGGGGGAGCCAGCATTTGGGTCTGGAAGGACAACTCCTCGACCAGAAGTCTTTGCGGGCAGTGACCGGCAAGACGGCAGACTGGAACGAAATCGCCAAGGATTGCATTGCCTTTCCTTTGCCAATGCAACGGGCGGTCGCTTGCTGCTGGGCATCGAGGATGGCCAGGATGCGCCGCCAGTCAGTCAACACATTCCCGCCGACCTGCCCGACACCCTTCGGCGGAAGCTGGCCGACCGCACCGTCAACGTTACGGTGCTGCCAGATATCGTCACCGCCCCAAATGGCGGTCAGTACATCGAGTTGCACATTCCTCGCGCTCTGGCGGTGGCATCCACCACCGACGGTCGCTACTTCCTGCGCGTGGCCGACCAAAGCAAGCCCGTCACGGGCGACGACGTGATGCGGCTGGCCAGCGAGCGTACCGCGCTGCCGTGGGAAACGCAGACCACCTTGCATATTCCTCGCGTCGAGGCAGATGCTGCCAAGCGCGACAAGCTGCTGCAGGCCTTGCGCGCTTCCGACCGCGTCAAAGCATCGGTCAAAGAAAAGACCGACGATGAATTGCTCGATCACTATCAGCTCGCGCAAGGGCAAACCCTCACCAACCTGGGCGTGCTCTGCCTTGGCCGCCAGCATCACCGTGCCCAACTCACCACGGCACCGGTTATCCAGTTCATCAAGTACGACGAGCATGGCCAGAAGGTCAACAAGCTGGTGTGGGACGACCACACGCAAAGCCCGATGGAACTGATCGAGGCGGTATGGCTGGAGGTGCCCGACTTCCGCGAGCACTACGAACTACCCGATGGCCTGTATCGCCAGAATGTACCCGCCTTCG
>NZ_DAHVHY010000101.1 GCF_027322205.1 Acidithiobacillus sp. | reverse complement strand
CGGCGGTCAGCCGGTGTCCGCCGATCTGGCGAAGATGCCCCATCTGCTGGTGGCCGGAACCACCGGCGCCGGCAAGTCTGTGGGCGTCAATGCCATGATTCTCAGTATTCTCTTTAAGGCGACTGCTGACGACGTCCGCCTGATTATGGTGGACCCCAAAATGTTGGAGTTGTCCATCTATGAGGGCATCCCCCATCTGCTGGCGCCGGTGGTAACGGATATGAAGGAGGCCGCGAACGCCTTGCGCTGGTGCGTGGCGGAGATGGAACGGCGCTATAAGCTCATGGCCTTTGCCGGAGTGCGCAACCTGGCCGGATATAATCAGAAAGTGCGGGAAGCGGCGGCTTCGGGACATCCCCTGCCGGGTCCGGATAAAGATATGGATGGCGAGCCCATCGCGCTGAGCGTGCTGCCTGCTATCGTGGTGATCATTGATGAGTTCGCGGACCTGATGATGGTGGTCGGTAAACAGGTGGAAACCTTGATTACCCGCCTGGCCCAGAAAGCGCGCGCTGCTGGTCTGCACCTCATTATGGCGACTCAGCGTCCTTCGGTGGATGTAATCACCGGTCTGATCAAGGCCAACGTCCCCACCCGCATTGCCTTTCAGGTTTCGTCGCGTATCGACTCGCGTACCATTCTCGATCAGATGGGGGCGGAGACCTTGCTGGGCCAGGGCGACATGCTCTATCTGCCGCCCGGCTCCGGTTATCCGTTGCGGGTGCATGGGGCCTTTGTCAGCGATGAGGAAGTTCATCGCGTGGTGGAGTCCCTGCGTCAGTTAGGCGCGCCGCCACAATACGACGAGCGTATTTTGCAGGGCAATGAGAGTGGCGAGGGCGTGGACGGTGAAGGCGGAGAGGATGCTGATCCCCTCTATGATCAGGCGGTAGCCATCGTTACCGGCAGTCGCAAAGCGAGCATCTCCTACGTGCAGCGGCAACTCAAGGTGGGCTATAATCGGGCCGCCCGCATGATCGAAGAGATGGAGCGGGTTGGTGTGGTCGGTCCCTTGCAAAGTAACGGGAGCAGAGAAATCTATGCAGCAGCACCGCCCGGTCGTGACTGACTATTTGCGCTTTATGCGCGGCCCATTACCGGCCTTACGTTTGGCTCGCTGGTTTTTGGTGCCGCTGCTGATTTTGGGCGGCATCCAGTATGCGGCCGCTGCCACGGGTCTGGCGATGTTGCAGGATTTCTTCCAGAAAACCCACACCATTACGGCCCAGTTCAGCCAGGAAGTGGCCAACCATGATGGCCAGACCATCAAGCGTACCAGTGGCAAGCTGTGGATCTCCCGCCCCGGCAAATTCCGCTGGGACTACAGCGGCAACAACGGGCAAACCATTGTGTCCAACGGTGAGAAGGTCTGGCTCTACGAACCGGCTCTGGAACAGGCCACGGTACAGCCTCTCGGCAAGGCCCTCGGATCGACTCCTGCGGCGCTCATCGCTGGCAACGATGACCTCAGCCAGCGATTCAAGATTACTGACCTGGGTCAAAAAGACGGTCTCCATTGGCTCCTGCTCCATCCAAAAATTGGTCAGGATCAAGGCTTCACGGCTCTGCGCATGGGTTTTGATGCGCAGGGCGCACTGCGCCAGATGCGCATGGAAGATGCGTTTCAGCAACAGACCGTCCTCCGCTTTGCGCATATTAAAATCAATCACCCCATTTCGGCGCAGGAATTTCAGTTCACTCCGCCAGCCGGTGTGGATGTTCTCTCTCAATAATTTTTCTGGAGTACTGCATGTTGGCTTTGAAGACTCGTCTCGCTCTCGTCGCCCTCGGCCTGTTAGTGGCTGCGCAATCCCATGCCGCAGGTTTTTCCGCGCCGACCTCCGTGGCGGGACTCTCGGAAGCGGGCGCCACCGTAGCCGATGGCGGACCCGTCAGCAGCTTTGCCGACAATCCTGCGGACATGGTCTTCTTCCCGGGTACTCGGGTGGGCCTGGATATTCTCGCGACGCACCCTACTTACACAGTGGATAACAGCAATGGCACTTACGACGCCAGCAGCAATATGCAGATTCTGCCCAGTCTCTTTGTGACCCATCGTTTTAATGACCTCCCGCTGGCGGTCGGTCTCGGTATCACTTCGCCCTACAGCTTCAACAACATCTGGCCTGCCGGGACTTTTCCCGGACAACCGCTGCTAAAAAATGACCTGCGGATCATTGATGTGAATCCGGGTGTTGCCTATTTGCTGCTCCCCAATCTGAGTGTTGGAGTGGGTCTGGACTATTACCAGACGCTGAGCGCAACCTTCGGCCCTAACTCCGGCAATGGTGGTGGTGTCGGCGGAAATGTCGGACTTTTCTATACCACCGAGACCTTTAACGCTGGGCTTAGTTACCGCTCCACAGCCAGTATTTCCTCCGCCGGCGGTAATATTAGTCTCCCCAGCCGCGTGCAGGCGGGTGTTCGCTATCGTTTCACCCCGCGTTTTGCCACCGAGCTGGATGTGGACTGGAATGACTGGAGTAACGCCCAGTTACCCGGCTATGGTAGCCTCGGCTGGAAATCCGCCATGGCCTATCGTGTCGGGTTCAGCTATCACCTGAACCAGAATCTGGAGTTCCGCGGTGGTCTCGCCCACGAGGGCAGTCCCAGCAATGGCTCAAGTATTGATGCGGCAGTGCCGGGAACCAGCAGCAATCTGGCTTCTTTCGGTGTGGGTATTGGTCTGGGCGCATGGCATTACGACATAGGCGCCTCCTATGCCCTCTCCGGTAATGCGACATCTTATTATCCCGGCTTTGCGGGTGCGTATAAAGCCAGCACCTTCAATTTCGGCGCCGCCATTTCCCGTGACTTTTAAGGGGTAGGCTCCCCCAGCAGAACGCCCATGGCAGCATTGCCCGGTAGCGACCCTCGCCCGCTGGCGGCCCGTATGCGTCCCCAGACGCTGGACGCTTATGTCGGCCAGAACCATCTGCTCGGCAAGGAAGGTCCGTTGCGGGCCATGGTGCAGGCCGGCCATCTGCATTCCATGATTCTCTGGGGTCCGCCGGGTAGTGGCAAAACCACCCTGGCGCAACTCCTCGCCCATGCGGCTGACCAGCACTTCCAGATTCTGTCTGCCGTCAACAGCGGAGTACGAGAAATCCGCGCCGCCGTCACCAGCGCCGAGGCTGCCCAGTCTCTGGGCCAGGGCACGGTCCTCTTCATTGATGAAATCCATCGCTTCAACAAAAGCCAGCAAGACGCCCTGCTGCCCCATGTGGAAGAAGGCGTCGTGACCCTCATCGGCGCAACGACGGAAAACCCCAGCTTCGCCCTGGTCAATGCCCTGCTGTCTCGGGCGCGCGTCTACGTTCTCAAAGCGCTGACTGGTGAAGAACTCGGCACGGTGCTCGATCACGCCCTTGCTGATAGTGTGCTCGGTCTGGGTAATCTGGCGATAGAGATGTCCCCGGAAGTACGCAAGGGTTTGCTGACTGCCGCCGACGGCGATGCACGCCGTCTCCTCAATCTGCTGGACCTCGCGGTACAACTGGCCCCGGTGCAGGCGGGTAACACACCGATCACTGCCGAAATCGTCGCCGCGGCCAGTGGTCAATCCTGGCGACGCTTCGACAAGGGCGGTGAAGCCTTTTACGACGAAATCTCCGCTTTTCACAAGTCTCTGCGCGGTTCCGACCCCGATGCGGCCCTCTACTGGCTGGCGCGGATGCTCGATGGCGGCGCCGACCCCTTGTACCTCGCCCGCCGTCTGGTGCGCATGGCTTCTGAAGATATCGGCCTCGCTGATCCGCGGGCAATAGATATGGCCCTCGCCGCCAAGGACGCCTACGCCTTTCTCGGTTCGCCCGAGGGGGAGCTGGCCCTCGCGCAAGCCACGGTTTATCTCGCCAGCTGTCCTAAAAGTAACCGCATCTACGACGCCTGGAATGCGGTGCGCGCCGCCGTCAAGGCGGGTGGTAGTGCGGAAGTGCCCCTCCATCTCCGCAATGCGCCCACGGCGCTGCTCAAAACACTGGATTATGGCAAGGAATATCAATACGATCACGACTATCCCGACGCCATCGCTCCGGAGCAGCATTATTTGCCCCCCGGCCTGCGTCAGACCCATTTTTATAAGCCCAGTGACCGTGGTCTGGAAGCCCGTATCCAGGAACGTTTACGCTGGATAAATGCCCATCGTCCACCTGTCCGAGAGAAAAAACCTCATGCTTGATCCCAGCTTGCTGCGCAGCGCACCAGAAAAAGTAGCCGCAGGCCTCGCCCGCCGTCACTTCACTCTGGATGTGACGGCCCTGAGCAAACTCGACCAGCAGCGTAAAACCCTGCAGATTCAGCTCGAAGAGCTGCGCAACGCCCGCAATGAGGCCTCCAGACAGATCGGTCAGGTGCGCCGTCAGGGGCTCGATACCAGCGCTATGCAGACCGCGGCGGCGCAGCACGGTGAGGAGATCAAGACCCTGGAGCAATCTCTGGAAAGCATCCTTGCCGAATGGGAGAGCCTGACCAGCAATCTGCCCAATATCCCGCAGGATTCAGTACCCGATGGCCGCGATGAACGGGACAATGTGGTATTGCGTCACTGGGGCACGCCCCGCGCCTTCGATTTCTCTCCCCACGACCATGTCGATCTGGGCGAGGCCTTGGGGATTATTGATTTCGCGGCGGGGGGC
>NZ_DAHVHY010000100.1 GCF_027322205.1 Acidithiobacillus sp. | reverse complement strand
GGCGGCTGCGGGTCGCGGCCCGCCATGATGTCACTCACCTGCCCCGCGTCCAGCGTTTCATACTTCAGCAGGGCCCGGGCCATGGCCTCGACCTTGTCGCGATTTTCTTCAATCAGTTTACGGGCAATGCCGTAGCGCTCCTGGATAATATCGCGCACCTCACCGTCCACGGTTCTCGCCGTCTGCTCGGAGATATTGCTGTGCTTGGTCATTTCCCGACCAATGAACACCTCTTCCTCTTTTTCACCAATGACCATCGGCCCGATGCCGGACATGCCCCACTGGGTCACCATCCGTCGCGCCAGGTCGGTGGCACGCTCAATGTCGTTACCCGCGCCCGTCGTCATCTGGTTGAGGAACACTTCTTCTGCAATGCGCCCGCCCATGAGAATGGAGATGTTACAGAGAATTTCCTGACGCTCGTAGTTGAAACGATCTTCTGTCGGTAACTGCATAGTGAGCCCCAGAGCCCGGCCACGCGGGATGATGGTGACCTTATGCACCGGGTCCGTGCCTGGCAGTAACTTAGCCACTACAGCATGGCCCGACTCGTGATAGGCCGTGGTTTCCCGCTGCTTATCGCTCATCACCACCGACTTGCGCTCGGCACCCATCATGACCTTGTCTTTGGCATCCTCAAAGTCATGCATGTCCACCAGACGCTTGCTCCTGCGTGCCGCCATCAGCGCCGCTTCATTGACCAGGTTGGCCAGATCCGCACCGGAGAAACCAGGGGTACCCCGGGCAATGACCTTGGGATCCACGTCCGGGGCAATCGGCACCTTGCGCATGTGGACCTGTAAAATCTGCTCGCGACCACGAATGTCCGGCAACGGTACGGTGACCTGCCGGTCAAAACGACCAGGCCGCAACAGCGCCGGATCTAGCACATCCGGACGGTTGGTGGCGGCAACAACAATAATGCCCTCAGTACCTTCAAAACCATCCATTTCCACCAGCAACTGATTCAGGGTCTGCTCGCGTTCATCATTACCGCCACCCAGGCCTGCACCACGCTGACGACCCACCGCATCGATCTCGTCGATGAAGATAATGCAGGGGGCATGTTTTTTAGCCTGCTCGAACATGTCGCGAACCCGCGATGCGCCGACACCGACAAACATTTCCACGAAGTCGGAGCCGGAGATAGAGAAGAACGGCACCCGCGCCTCTCCGGCGATGGCACGCGCCAGCAAGGTCTTACCAGAACCCGGCGAACCCATGAGCAATACGCCCTTGGGAATCCGTCCGCCAAGGCGCTGGAACTTCTGCGGATCGCGCAGAAAGTCAACAATTTCTGCAAGTTCGTCCTTGGCTTCTTCCACGCCCGCCACATCGGCAAAAGTGACCTTATTGTTTTCTTCCGTCAGCATCCGCGCCTTGCTGCGACCGAAAGTCATCGCCCCGCGGCCACCGGCACCACCGCCACCCATCTGGCGCATGAAGAAAATCCACACGCCGATCAGCAACAGCATCGGGAACCAGGAGATGAGGATGGAGAGCAACAACGATTGCCCCTCCGGTGGCTTGACCGAGATTTTCACCCCGGCAGCCAGCAGTTGGGGAACGAGTTGCGTGTCGTTGGCCGGGGTGTAGACGCTGAATTGCTGTCCGGAGCTGAGGCTACCCTTCACATGATTGCCGTTGATGGTGACATCGGCAACCTGACCTTGCTTCACACTAGTCACAAAGGTTGAAAAGTCCATAGCCTGAGCCGGTGTCGAACTGCTCGTATTGAGGTTCTGAAACACCAGCATCAGAATAACGCCAATCGCCACCCACAACAGCACATTTTTTAAGACATTATTCATTCACACACCCCCCCGAATGGGAGAACTAGACTGATTAATAAGATCTAATATATCGTTCGATGTTAGCCTTCCCAAGACCACCTGACAAGAGCAAGGCCCGGCCTCTCAACCTTGTGTTCCACCCACCGTCAGGTCACGGATTTTCAGCGTCGGCTGCCCAACACCTACGGGCACGCTCTGGCCATCCTTGCCACAAGTACCCACCCCTGTATCTAGTTGGAGGTCGTTGCCGATCATTTCAACCCTGGTGAGCACATCCGGGCCGTTGCCAATCAGGGTAGCGCCTTTGACTGGCCGGGTTACCTTCCCGTTTTCAATAAGATACGCTTCGGAGGCGGAAAAAACGAATTTGCCGTTAGTGATATCCACCTGACCACCCCCGAAGTTGACGGCATAGAGCCCGTGTTTGACGCTGGCGATGATCTCCTGGGGATCGCGACCCCCAGCCCGCATGTAGGTGTTGGTCATCCGCGGCATCGGCAGGTGCGCGTAGGATTCGCGACGCCCGTTACCCGTCGACCGCGTCCCGGTCAGACGGGCATTGAGGGTATCCTGCAAGTAGCCTTTGAGGATGCCATCTTCAATCAGCGTCGTGCACTGGGTCGGGGTCCCTTCGTCATCGACATTCAGGCTGCCGCGACGGCCATCCAGCGTACCATCATCGACAACCGTGACACCCGGCGCCGCGACCCGCTGACCGACCAGGCCACTGAAGGCGCTGGTACCCTTGCGGTTGAAGTCACCCTCCAGACCATGACCAATGGCCTCATGCAGCAATATTCCCGGCCATCCCGGTCCGAGGACCACCTCCATACAACCGGCAGGCGCTGCTTCCGCCTCCAGATTGACCAGGGCCTGACGCGCAGCCTCCCGGGCAAATTCTTCGGCCATGTCACCCTGAAGAAAGGTCTGATAATCGTAACGACCACCACCACCAGCACTACCCTGCTCGCGCCGCCCACCCTGCTCGACAATGACGGAGACGTTGAGGCGCACCAAGGGGCGCACGTCGGCAGCCATGGTACCATTGAGACGCGCCACCAGCACCACCTCAAAACGGGCACTCAGGCTGGCCATCACCTGAACAATACGCGGATCACAGGCCCGGGCGGCCCGCTCCACCCGCTCCAGCAGGGCGATTTTCTCGCTATTGGGAATAGAAGCCAGAGGATCGACGGGCGGATAGAGCGCCAGCCCCTGACGCCGCTGCCAGACCAGCCCTTTCGTCTGCCCAGGATGATGGACAATGGCGCGCGCCGCCTCTGCCGCCGTCAGCAAGGCATCCACGGCGATTTCGTCAGAATAGGCCAGACCCTGACGTTCACCGCTCACCGCCCGCACACCCACGCCTTGTTCGATAGAGTGACTACCCGACTTCACAACCCCTTCTTCCAGGCTAAAGCCCTCACTGCGACTGTACTGAAAATACAGATCAGCGTCGTCCAGGGCGCGATGGGAGAGGCGACCGAATACTTTTTCCAACTCCCCTTCGCTGATTCCGCCGGGAACAAAAAGAGTAGCGCGGGCAATTTCCAAGGCTGAGACAGTCATCACGTTCCTTCCTGACAGATAATGCGGCCAGTATGCGCCCAACCAGTGGTTTAGAACAAGTCCAAATTCATAAACCGGCAGAGATGCTTTGCCGCCCGCCCCCGGACAAGAGATAAAATTTCATTGTTAAATGATACTGCTGGCCGGGTTATCCACATCTTTTGCCAGACTTGTGCACGACATTATGCACAAGATATAGTTGACACCAGCAGAAACAGGTCTATATTTAGTGCTTGGGCGCTCTGCGATCCGCTTTTGCACGCCGCCCCGGCGTATCCCTTCACGCTGCCTCGCAGTTTGCGTCCACTATCGCCCCGATCATAGGAGTCGCCCATGTCCAAACCTGCCGCCCAGGCCATCATCAGCAATCCTGCCTACGACCCTTCCGAAGCCAGTCATTACAAAGTCATTCGTCGCAACAACGCGATGGTCAGTTTTGACGCCGGCAAGATCCACATCGCCATGACGAAGGCCTTCCTGGCCGTGGAAGGTGGCAGCGGAGCGGCGAGCGCGCGCGTCCGTGACCTCGTCAGCCGTCTGACGGAACAGGTGATTGAAGCACTGAAACGGCGTCAGCCGGGGGGCGGCACCTTTCACATTGAAGACATTCAGGATCAGGTGGAACTGGCGCTCATGCGCGCGGGCGAACACGAAGTCGCCAGGGCCTATGTGCTGTATCGCGAGGAGCGCACGCGGGAGCGCCGCCAGCAGACAGCGACGGGAACCCCAGCCGAGATCCCGGCTATTAAGGTCAGCCATCCGAATGGCAGCCAGCGGACGCTGGACATGGAACGACTGCGCGCCGTTATCGAAGAAGCCTGCAGTGGCCTGGGCAGCGCCGTGTCGATAGATGCCATCCTCGGCAATACCGTCAAAAATATCTACGACGGCATCAGCGAGGATGAACTGTTTCAGGCCCCCATTCTTGCCAGCCGGGTACTGATCGAGCGTGATCCTGCCTACGCCTATGCCTCAGCGCGCCTGCTCCTCGACCGCGTGCGCTGGGAAGTGCTCGGTGAAGCAGCAACTCAGGCGGAGATGACTGCACGCTATCCTGAGTATTTCCGCGACTATCTGCAAACCGGCATCCAGAATGAGCTGATTGACCCGCGGCTGGGACAGTACGATCTGGAGCGTATTACCGCCGCGCTCAGGCCGGAGCGGGACCTGAACTTCCAGTATCTGGGTATGCAAATTCTGTATGATCGCTACTTTTTGCACGTGCGGGAGCGTCGCATTGAATTGCCGCAGGCCTTCTGGATGCGGGTGGCCATGGGTCTGGCGATGGATGAAATCGACCGCGAAACCCATGCCATAGCCTTTTATGAAGTGCTGTCCAGCTTCGACTTTGTCAGTTCGACGCCCACCTTATTCAATGCCGGAACCTTGCGCCCGCAGTTGTCCAGTTGCTTCCTGACCACCGTGGGTGACGATCTGGATGACATCTACGAAGCCATCAAAGAAAACGCCATGCTCTCCAAGTTCAGTGGCGGCCTGGGGAACGACTGGACGCCGGTGCGCGCACTGGGGTCCTTCATCAAAGGCACTAATGGCAAGTCGCAGGGCGTCGTCCCTTTCCTTAAGGTAGTCAACGACACAGCGGTCGCTGTGAATCAGGGCGGCA